>NZ_JBFTMX010000067.1:0-15690 GCF_056397205.1 Massilia sp. 05N420 | reverse complement strand
GCTCGGGCTGGCCAGGTCGAAGTTGTTGCGGTTACCGTACACCAGGTTGTTGGCCACGCTGTTGCCGACGTCTTCGGACGTGATCGGGCCCTGGATGCCGCCGGCGTTGGCGTAGATGATGTTGTTGTGGATTTGGATGCCACGGGTCGGGCAGCCATTGTTATAGGCCTCCTTGCAGGCGCCGAAATAGACGGCATAGTCGGAGTTGCCGAACAAGGTGTTGTTCATGACGAGGATGTTGTGGTCGTCATGACCCATGGCGATGCCCACGCTGGTCCTGTACACGACGTTGTTGACGATCCGGCCCGAGGACTGATGGTAGATGCCCGGGATATAACCGCAGCCGCCGCCGACGTCGTGCACCTTGTTGCCGACGATGTCGTAGTTGCCGTAGCTCGTGCCACGGTACTGGTCCATCACGATGCCGGCACCGCCGCGATTGTCGCAGCCGGAGTTGGTGGCAACGTCATGGATCCAGCTGTTCGACACGGACGAGTTACCGCCGTTCAGGTAGATACCGGCGCGCACGGTGGTGCTGCCCTTGCCGTTGATCTGGAAACCGTCGATATCGGTGTAGCCGCCCTTGACGGTCCACATCGTGTATGCGCTGCTGGCTGGCACGAGGATGGCGCCGTACTTGGTATCGGACACGAAGCGGATCCGTGCGCTCGCGGTGCCGTTGACGGACGAGGTGATGGTTTCGGAATAGGTGCCGGGTGCCACATGGACCGTATCGCCCGGCTTGGCCAGGTTGGAGGCGCGCTGGATGGTGCGCAATGGAGCGGTGCTGTAGGTACCCGCGTTCGTGTCGCGGCCCTGGGTGGAAACATACAGGTTTCTTGCGGATGCTGCAGCCGAGCTCATGAGTAATACTGCAAAACCGCTGAATAACATTACATTAGACATATCGGGCGCCGCACAAACCTTGTTTAACTACCGTGCAAACCAGCTTTTCGAGCGAACTTAGCACGATTTACGCCCTGCCGCGGTTTTGGCTGGATGCGCATGTTCACGGGCAGATTGAAAAATTGTAGGTGGCGGTCAACTGAATCAACTGACGGGTGCAAGCGCCTTCAAATACGCCAGGGCACGCTCGACGGTAGCAATGTCGTCCGGCCGTCCAAGCCCAACCCGGCCGTTTCGAAGATCGACCTTGACCTCCAGCCCCGGATCGATCTTCCGGATCGCCGTCTTCAGACGATAAACGCAAAACACGCAGCGCAAGCCCGGCACGGGATACTCGACCATGATCGCTCCAAGAGAAATGAATAGGGATCGAGCGTAATCCTTCCAACAATGGCAAGGTCAATCGAATTCGAATGCCTGTCCGCCAACCGTCACCAGGCGCCGGCTCCCCTCACTCTTGACCGTCACCTTCGGCCGCTTGCAACCGACATCCAGCAGTACCAGGAATTCCGCCACCGAGCCGCCATCGTTCTTCAGGTAGAAGGCGCCATGGTCCTCCGTCACGCCCTTCTTCGGCCGCGGCCCATCCCACTTGGCGAACGGGGCGTCGCCGTTCAGGTCGCGCAGGCAGACGGATTGGCGGCCCGACCCGATCTTCACGCTGGCCGGGCTCTCGACCTTCATGAGGACCGGCGCGTGCACGTTGAACTCGTAGGTGTGCGGCGCATTCGCCGCCAGCTTGTCGCGCACCACGAAGGCGTTCGGGCCATGCAGGTACACGACCTGGCGCCTGGCCTGGGTCAGCTGGCCGCCGTAGGCCGGGGCCGCATCGCCTTCCGCGTAGTCGTGGTCCGGCTTCACGGAGAACGCGGTAATGCGGCCGTTGTGCTGCAGCTGCTCGCGGTAGCCGTTCACCAGCTGTCCCTTGCCGCCGTCGAAGGTGACCGCGTTTTGCGACCTGGTCTGGCGGTACCAGTCGGTCCATTGCGGCGAGCCGTACCAGTCGTACCAGCCGGCCTTGACCAGCAGCGGCTTGCCCGCCACCGTCAGCAGCAGGCCGTTCTGGTCGCCGTGGCTGTGGTTGAACGCGCCGTAGGGGCTGGACTTGAAATAGAACGCCGTGTCCCCGCTCGAGCCGATGTCCTTGTGCATCGCCACCCAGCCGATGCTCGGGAACAAGGCCGCGTTATCCGGCGGAATCTTGCGCCGGGTGCCAGTCACGGGCATCGGATAGGGCCCTTCCAGCAAGGACAGCGCATCCTCGTTGGCCTTCAGCTTGCTCGCATACCAGGCGGCGCGCGGCGACACCATGCGGTTTGCCAGCGCGCGCAGCACGCGGAAGTCGGGTCTGGTCTCGGAACCGTCGCCGAAGGCATGCACGGGAGCGCCCGGCGGGATGAATTCGATCAGGAAGTTCATGAAGCCCACCGTCCACGGCTTGGCGTACAGGTTCACGCCGGTCGCCTGGAGAATCGGATCCCACAGCGCGACCAGGTAGCCGGCCGTGTATTCGGCGTAGGCGCTGCCGTTGGCGTAGCCGCCTTCCTGGCCCGACCAGGGCTCCGGCATGGCCGCATGCGCGCGGAAGCTGAAGTCGAACCACTGCTGGGCGTCCGGAATGTCGCCCAGCGCCAGGGTCGAGATCAGCGCCATATAGCCCTGCAGCGTGGTGGCGTGCGGATCGAAGGGGTGCTGGTCCAGGCGTCCACGGTCGGCGGCCAGGTCCTTGAACATCTCGGCGGCGCGCACGCTGACGGTCTTCAGCCATTTCGCCTTGCGGCCGGCGTCCAGGTCGCCGGCCAGCAGGTCGGCCGCCTTCACCAGCGAGAGCGCGATCTGGCGTGTCGCCTGGTCCTGGCCAGCATGGCCGGTCGGACCCGCGGGGTCCAGCGCGGCCAGCTGGTCGCCGCGCTTGAACGCTTCGTTCAGGTAAACCGGGTCTTTCTTCAGGCGCCACAGGATGGCCGCCGATTCCAGCTGGCGCGAGGCTTCGTCGATGCGGTTCGCGACTTCCCTCTGCTGGGCCGCCATCGCCGCGGTCAATGGTGCAGCGATCACGAGCGGCCAGTTCTCGTCATCCAGGTCCGGCAGCGCCCCGGTCTGCAGCTTGACCACGTTGACCAGGCGGCTCAGGTAAGGGTCCAGTTCCTTCTTCTTCGAGGCGCTCCAGGCGGCGTAGGGCGTGAACGACGGCGGCAGCGAACGCGGCCGGGCTCTGGCCAGGATGCGCGCGCGCAGCGCTGCATTGTCCGGCACCTCGAATGCGGTCGACTTGCCGGTGATCGAGAACGTCCGCGGCGTCGACCAGTCGTTCGATCCGGACGGGCGCACGCGCCAGCTGTAGTTGCCCGGCGCCAGGGACTTGGCCGGCAGGTACCAGTTGCGGTCGACGGTCGCACCGAGCGGCGAACCGCCCTCCGGCCTGATCTGGATCTCGTAGCGGGGCGCGCCGCCCGGGTAACGGGCCCAACTGAAGGTCGGCGGGTTCTGCAACTGGACTTCGCTGTTCGAGGGGATGGTCCGGACGACCAGGGGATCGGCCGATTGCGCCCAGTCGGCCTGCGCGCTGAGCGGCCACAGCAGCGGCATGAAGGCCGCCGTAACGGCTATTCCTTTCCAGTGCAATGTCATGCGGATGCTCCCGTGAATGGGAAGCATGATCCTACCGCACGACTTTCTCGACTGTGCGCCAGTTAGCGGTACCGGCGAGCGTCCGTGCCGCGCCGGACGAAATCCGCTGCGCCGGATGCTTTCGTTTACTACCCTGCTTTTGTCGCGAAACTGTATCAATTTGTCCAGCTACGACGGTAAATCTGCCTCTTTGATATTTGCTCTTATACAATCACGGCTCAAGGAGAACATCATGTATCGCGTACTGTTGATCGAAGACGATCCGCGCCTGGCGGAACTGGTCACGGAATACCTGTCCGGCTATGAATTTTCGGTCGAGCTCGTCACTCGGGGCGATACCGCGCTCGAACATTTCAAGGAAAAGCAGCCCGACATCGTCGTGCTCGACCTGATGCTGCCCGGCATGGACGGCATGGTGGTATGCCGCCAGATCCGCGAACAGTCCGATGTGCCGATCCTGATCCTGACGGCGCGCGAAGATACCTACGACGAAGTCTCGGGCCTGGAACAGGGCGCGGACGATTTCGTCAACAAGCCGGTCCAGCCGCGCGTGTTGCTGGCCCGCCTGCGCGCCCTGCTGCGCCGCACCCAGACCAAGGCGGTGCCGGATACCCGGATGCTGGAATTCGGCCAGCTGCGCATCATGACCAACGACCGCAGCGTCACCTGGCGCGGCCTGCAATGCGTGCTCAGCAATACCGAGTACAAGCTGCTGCTGGTCCTGGCCGAGGCCGCCGGCCGCGTGCTGTCGCGCGACGAACTGCTCAAGAAGATGCGCGGCATCGAGTTCGACGGCCTCGACCGCAGCATCGACAACTGCATCTCCAAGCTGCGCAAGAAGTTCGACGACAACCTCTCCGAAAAGATCAAGACCGTGTGGGGCGAGGGTTACCTGTTCTCGCCCTCGGCCTGGAACTGATCAACGACCTCCAGACACGTCGATGAAGCTGCCGGTCGTATAGGACGCTTCATCGGACAGCAGCCACAGGATGGCGCGCGCCACCTCGATCGCTTCCCCTCCCCGCCCCATCGGCACCGAGCCCTGCAGGCGCGCGATGCGTCCCGGTTCGCCGCCGCTGGCGTGCATCTCGGTGTCGATCAGGCCGGGGCGCACGCCGTTCACGCGGATGCCCTCGTCCGCCACTTCCTTCGACAAGCCGATCGTCAGCGCATCCAGCGCCGCCTTCGAGGCCGCATAGTCGACGTATTCGCCGCTCGACCCCAGCACCGCGGCGCGCGAGGAGACGTTGACGATCGCGCCGCCACTGCCGCCATGCCTGGTCGACATCCGCAGCACCGCTTCGCGCGCGCACAGGAAGCTGCCGGTCACGTTGGTGGCGAGGATGCGCCCGATGCGCGCCGCATCCATCTGCTCGACCCGCATCTGGCGCGCCAGGATGCCGGCATTGTTGACCAGGCCGTCGAGCCGGCCGAAGCGTTCGTCGAGCGTGGCGAACATGCGCAGCACATCGTCTTCCCGGGCGACGTCGGCCTGCACGGCGAAGGCGCTGCGGCCGGCATCTTCGATGCGGCGTACGATGGTGGCGGCGGCCGCGCGGTCGGCACGGTAGTTGATGGCGACTTGCCAGCCGCGTTCGGCAGCCAGGATGGCGCAGGCGGCGCCGATGCCGCGGCCGGCGCCGGTAATGAGCAAGGATTTAGTCATGCCGCAAGAATAACGCGGCTATTCGAAGATGGGAAGGATGGCCAGCGGGGCGTTGTAAGTGGCGATCTGGCCGCGCTCGGCGCCGCCGCCGAAGCGCCAGCCGACGGCCGGGAAGCCGTCCTCGGCCTCGGCATTCGTCACCGGCAGCACCTGCTCGGTGCCGTCCGGGCGGCGCAGGCGGGCGCCGGCTTCGGTCTTCTTCGCGAACACGAAGCGCACGCCGGCGCACTGGCGCGAGCGCTGGGAGGCGTCGACGTAGCGCGCGAAATCCAGGGCCTGGGCGCAGGCGCTGCGCAGTTCGGCGACGTCATAGACGCCGTCGGCGCGCGGCGCGATCGACACCTGCGGGCGCAGGGTGAAGGCGATGCCCTTGCGGTTCAGGCTCAGCGAGGCGTTCTCGTCGTAGGCGGCTTTCTGCAGGGGGAACACGGCGCGTCCCAGCGGATCGAGCGGCAGGTTCAGCTGAGTCGACCTGCCGGTCAGGCTCAGTTGCAGCCCTTCGGCGAGGGCGCCGCGCTCCCTGGGCAGCACTTGCAGCTGGTTCACCAGCAGGTTTTTCGGACCGCCGTATTTGTCGAACACCACCATGGCCCGGTAGGCGTCCCGGTAGCTCACGGCATCCTGCGCCTGCGCGCCGGCCGAACCGGCCGCCAGCAGCAGGGCAAGGGATGCGATGAGTGGTCGGGCGGGACGCATCGTCAGAATCGATAGGCGAAGGCGGTCGAAACCGTCAGGTTGGAGGGCCGCTGGGTAAGCGGGCTATGGCCGGCGTCGCCCAGCAGGCGTTTGGCCTGCAGGTTCGAGGTCAGCATCCAGGACGGGCTCAGCACCCAGTTCCAGCGTACGGAAGCGTGCACGTCCTGCAGGCCGCCGCCCGGCTGCCAGGCGCCGAAGCGGCTGCGCATGGCTTCCGCCACGGTGACGCCGAAATAGGTTTCGCTGTACTGGCGGTTGACCAGGCCCACGCCGGCCGTCAGCGACACGCGGTGATGGCTGCCGGCGGCCAGGGCCAGGCGCTGGACGTTCAGCTCGAGGCGCGCGCCGTCATGGTCGCGGCCGGCGCCGACCAGCAGGCTGGAAGTCAGGCGCCACTGCGGGTCGAGGTAGACATTGTAGAATCCGCCGAACTGAAGGCGCGCACCGATCTCGTCCATGCCGGCCAGGCGGCCGGTCATGAACATCGCCTTCTCGCCGGCCGCCGGGCCGATCAGCCCGTTCATGCCGACGCCGCCGACCTCGACGCTGGTGCCGGACTCGTCACGGCCAGGCTGGACCGCCAGCAGCGGGCCGTACTCGACGGTGGGCGACCTGGACAGGTGCATGCCGGCGCTCATCCCGGAAATGAAAATGCCGTTGCTCCATTCAACCTGGAGCACCGGCAATGCGGACAGCTTGCGGCTTCCCGAACCCTCGTAGCGCGGTGCCGACTGGGCGCCCAGGCCCACGTACATGTCGCGGCTGCCGTCCGGCATCGGATTGACGGCCGGCGTCTGGGCGCGCGCCGCACCCCCAGCCAGCCAGCCAGCCAGTGCGCCGGTACTCACAACGAGGAAGAGAAGCTTGTTCATAGGGTGAGTAAAGATTCAGGAAGACAACATTCTACGTGCTTGTCTTTCGTCCTCCCACATCTTCACTGTCCCTGCACGACTTCTGTCGCAAATTCGACCGGCAGATCGCTGCGCTCGATGGCGACCAGGTGGGCCGGCGAGGTCACGATCATCGCGCACATCACGCCCGGCGGCGGATGCCGGTCGACTTTCTGGACCGTGATCTTGCCGGCATCGCGGGTGATCTTCGCGATCGAGGTCGAATAGCAGGGGTTGGTATAGCCCATGAAGACGCCGACCACCATCGTGGTGCTGAAGTCGACCGGCGGCACCGGCTGGTCCGGCGCATGGTAGCGCCACAGCAGGGACCAGGCGTCGGCATCCTTGACGACCACGGTGCGGGCATCCTCCACCTTCGACTGGCTGGTCTGGCTGATGGTCTTGAACGGGACCTCGTTGGCGGAGGCGGCGACGAACTCGACCGGGATATCGCTGCGCTCGATCGCCACGACCTGCATTGCATGGGTGACCACGGCCGGGCAGACGTCGAAGGTCTGCAACTCGCGCTCGTCGACCTCGACCTTGATGGTGGTCGTGCCGGCGGTTACGCGCGGGATCGAGATCGTATGGCAGCCGCTGCTAGAGGCGCCGGCGAACACGCCGACCAGCATCTTGTTGGCGAAATCGACGGGCGGCCGCGCCGGTACAGGCGTGCGGCCGGCGACGTGCTCGTTCCACAGGCGGCCCCAGGAAGCTTCGTCCTTGATGACGACATACTTCTTCGCGCTTACGCCGGAGAAGCTGTCCTTGGCCACGCGCTCGAAGGGGATCAGGGTACCGGCCGTCGGCAGGAAGCTGACCCGTTCGACCTTGTGCGTGCCGCCGAGTCCGAGGTCGGGCTTGTCGAGGTTCTGGATGATGGTCTCGAACAGCGTGCGCGCGGCGCCGTCCTGGCAGGTGGTGCGCGGACCGGCGAAGGTGTCGCCGTGGGTGCACAGCACGGTGTCCGGCTTGTCGCCGTACAGCACCTGTTCATAGGAAGCATCGGCGCAGTAGCCGGCATGGTCCCACAGGACCTGTTTGCCGTCGATGAGGTAGAGGCGGTTGCGGGTCTCGTTACAGCTCGCCTCGCGCGCCCGGGTGATGAAGTCGCCCAGCGCCAGGCTCGGGGCCGGTTCACCCACTGCCACACCCTGGCTGGCCTGGCCTGCCTGGCGGTCGGATTGCGTACCGGAACCTCCGCCGCAAGCGGCCAGTCCCGCCGCCAGAAGCGCGCCGGCGACCGGCAGCGCAAACATCGCACGTCCAAAGATCCTCATGCTGCCCTCTTTCGGAATAAAAAAGGCCCACCCTCAGTCGCGCATCAGGTGGGCCAAACGGAAAAACCTGATGAGTAACGATCCTACGCAGGACATGCAAGCAAATCCCCCTCGAGATGTCCGGCTTTTGTCTGAACTTTGTAAAAGATGGTTTTTTTGATCATTGCTCCTATACAATTTCGCCTCATGAGCATGACGACCTGCCCGGCAGCGTGAACCGCCTCTTCTTCCGTTTTTTCATCCTGGTCATGCTGTCGATCACGGCAGCGACTTTCGTCGTGTATTTCGTCTTCACGCGCCTGTTCGGCGATCCCTTCGAAGACATCGCGCGGCGCCAGGCCTCGGCCCAGATCTTCCTGCTCGAACAATACGTGGACCAGGCGCCCGCCGACGAATGGCTGGGGCGCCTGAACAAGGTGCGCGAGGTATCGACGACGCAGTTCGACCTGATCCCGCTGGACCAGGCGCGCCAGGCCCTGCCCTACGGCAGCCGGGCGGCCTTCGAGCGCGGCGAGCTGGTGCTCGACCCCAGCCATAAAACCTTCTTCCGCCGGGTCGACCTGGCCGGCGAGCGCTATATCGGCAGCAACGAGGAGGCGTTGCGCGCCTCCCGCCTGCCGGTCGACCTCGGCCAGGCCCTGCTGATGGAACTGGTGCGCTACGTGGTGGTCGCGCTGGCGCTGCTGGTGCCGATCGCGCTGTGGTCGCGCTCGCACTGGCAGGGCCTGCAGATACTGGCGCGGGTGGCCGACGAGTTCGGCGCCGGCAAGCTGGCGGCGCGCGCGCAGATGAAACCCTCGGACGCGGCTTATCCGCTGGCCCAGCGCATCAATGCGATGGCCGGACGCATCCAGGGGCTATTGGAATCGCAGAGGAACCTGCTGCATTCGGTGTCGCACGAATTGCGCACCCCGATCGCGCGGCTGGAATTCGGGCTCGAACTGCTCGCCGACAAGGCCGGCGACCCGGCGCTGTCGAAACGCGTTGCGGCCATGCACGGCGACCTGGCCGAGCTGAACGAGCTGGTAAACGAACTGCTGTCGATGAGCAAGCTGGACAATGCGACGGAAGCGCAGCGCGCCCTGTTCGAGCTCGAACCGGTGCTGCGCGAATGCGCCGAGGGCCTGCATCCGCCGCCGGCCGAGCTGCACGTCGAACTCGGCGCCATGCTGGGCAGCGTCGCCGGTGACCGCCGCCTGCTGGCGCGCGCGGTGGGCAATCTGTTGCGCAATGCCCAGAAATACGCGGCGCATACGGTGGCGCTGAGCGCCCGCCGCGACGGCGGCCTGCTGCGGATCCTGGTCGACGACGACGGTCCCGGTATTCCCGAGGAAGAACGGGAACGCGTGTTCGAACCCTTCTACCGCCTCGACCGCAGCCGCGACCGCGCCACCGGCGGCTTCGGGCTTGGACTGTCGATCGCGCGCAAGGCGGTCAGGCTGCATGGCGGCACCTTGCACGTGGAACGCTCGCCGCTGGGTGGGGCGCGCTTCATCATCACCCTGCCCGACGGCGTACTGACCGGCTGAGCTTATTTGCTCTGCAGCGCCTTGGCGACCAGGGCATCGGCCACCTGCAAGGTGGCCTGGAACATTTCCTGCGGATTGTTGGTCTTCAGGCTGGCGTTGACCTGCCCCGGCGAGGTCACGTAGCGGCCGTCGATGACCAGGGTCGGCACCGTCTCGACCTTGTAGGCGCCCAGCACGCGGTCCAGTCCGCGCAGGCGGGTTTGCACGCCGAAGGAATTCCAGGCGTTCAGGAAGGTCGCGCGGTCGATGCCGTTCTTCGAGACCCAGTCGATGATGGGGCCGTCCTGGTTCAGGCGGATGCGCTGCTTGTGGACGGCATCGAAGACCTTGCCATGCATCTCGTCGAGCTTGCCCAGGGCTTCCAGGGTCAGGAACAGGTGGGCTTCCGGATCGTTGGCGCCCGTGAACGGCATGTGGATGCGGCGCACCTGGATGCGGTCGCCCTGCTTCTTGACCCATTCCTCGAAGCCCGGCTCGAGGCCATTGCACACCGGGCAGTGGTACATGAAGAACTCGATCACCTCGACCTTCTTGCCGCTGGTCTGCACCGGCTGCGGCTGGGCGAGGGTCGTGTAGTCGACGCCGTTTTGCGGGTTTGCCGGCGATGCGAAGGCCGGGATGGCGACGGCGGTGGCGAGCAGGCAGGCGGCGGCAAGGCGCAGTAGACGCATGGACAATTCCCCTTGTGGTTATCGGTATTGTCTAGCTTATCATTCTTTCGGGCAAAAAAAATCCCGCCTGGGTCGCGGGATTCTCGAATAAACCTGAAGAGTCAGCGGCGGCGCGCCGGCGTTTCCGCAGGCCGTTCCGGCTTCAGGTGGCTCATGCCGTACCACAGGTGTTCCCAGAAGTGCGGGCGCGAGTCCACGGTCAGCAGGCAGCGGCGGTCGATCTCCCCTTTGAACAGGGGATCGGCACACTTGTTCGTCATCAGCGCATAACGCTGGTTTTCGGCATTCACGAGGGCGATGCAGAGCCAGAAGACCAGGCCGACGAGGACCGCCACCAGGGCCCAGACCCAGTGGAGGTAATACCTGGTGTCGTACAAGTCCTCGTCTTCCGGCTTGGACTTGTCATAGATCTTCAGGATCTTGCCTTCGGCATCGCTCATTTCGATTTGGCTGCCTTCGCGACCAGTGCATCCATGACCTGCAGGGTGGCCTGGAACAGCTGGGGTTCGTTACCCGTCTTGACCGAATTGTAAACCGTCGCCGGCGAAGTCTGGTACTTGCCGTCGATGACGATGGTCGGCGCGCCATCGACCTTGTAGGCATCGACGACTTGCGACAGGCGGCGCAGCTTGGTCATCACGCCGAAGGAATTCCAGGCGTTGGTGAAGGTCGCGCGGTCGATGCCGTTCTTGGAGGCCCAGTCGATGACGGTGGCGTCGTCCTTCATGCGGATGCGGTCCACGTGGATGGCCTTGAATACCTTGGCGTGCATCTCGTCGACCTTGCCCAGCGCTTCCAGCGTCAGGTAGAGGTGGGCTTCCGGATCGTTGGGGCCGCTGGCCGGGATGTGCACGCGCTTCAGGACGATGTTATCACCCTGCTTTTTGACCCATTGTTCGAACTGCGGTTCCAGCGCATTGCAGTGCGGGCAGTGGTACATGAAGAACTCGATCACCTCGACCTTCTTGCCGGCGGCCTGCGTCGGCTGCGGCTGAGCGAGCGTCACGTACTCGACGCCGTTCTTCGGGTCGGTCGGCGAGGCGAAAGCAGTGCTGACGACGAGGCTGGCGGCAAGCAGGGCAAAACGGAGGGAACGCATAAGTATCCTTCTAGTGTGGGTTGTGCAAACGACCGCGAGATTACCACTTTTTCGCCCGCGAGCCTTAGCCGGGGCTTATTTTTTACGGCACTTACCAATGGTAACAAAAGCCGGCTTCCCGTCAATTAACAATTGATCGCGCCGCAGTAAGTTCACGCCAGGTTGTCGAACCGGTCCGTCAGTTCCTGCCGGGCAGGACGCATTTCGTCGAATCTCGCATCACATCGGTACTTTTACTGTCCAGCCCATTCCACCATGACTTTCCAAGAAAACAATTAATTCGATTTGCATAAAACGAATCTAAATAAATTAAATCAGAAAAATTCGTTTGATAAATATCAAATCACTTATCAAATTTTATCGCTAGAAAACCCATTTTCAGACGGAATAGATATCCGAAAATATCTTGCCGAGAAACTGAACAATATGTATAGTAAAAATCAGAAAATCCATCCCCAACCATGCGAGGACGAATTGAGAAATATCCGAAACTGCTGGCTTGCTTTCAAACGCCTTTTAGCATTCAGTATTATGGGCTTCATTCTCTCGTCGGGATCTGGAATGGCCAAAGCCGAGACTTTGCCGAGCTCGACGACGGCTGACTGGAGTTCCTTGCTGGATAGCGGATGGACCTGCGGCCAAATCACCGGATCGCGCTGGAATCAGTGGAAAAAGAGCGTTCTATTATTTGCCGCAACCAACGGCTATGGTTTCAAAGGCGAGTGTGCAAAAATTTCGGACAGAGCGGCAGGCGACCCCATTCGCCCCGGTACGATTCTTGTCATTTTTCGAGACAAGAACAATATCGTCCAGTACGCCGGATGGTATGACTCGAAACTCGACAGGGAAAACCAGCCGATATTTGGCGGCATCTCGGCCGTCAGGGCGGAAACGCATTATGACCTGAGAGCGACGACGCCTCCGTATCAAATAGCATCGCCCCCATACAGGCCGATGTACACCATGGAAGAACGGCGAGCGTTCATGGGATGGCTCGACCTGCGGCGCGTGCAGCCGACGGCGTATTATCATATCCTCAGCGTGTTCGAATCCAACTTCACGTACCAGAACGGATGCGTTACGCCATTCACGGTATGTGGAACCGGCCGCATCGACATACCGATTTCGAACGGATCGGCAAACATTAATATCGGCTTCGAAGACGCGGCAGGCACCAGGGTAAATGGGTGGCTTTACGAATATCATCCTCCCGAGCCCACTTTCCTCGAAAAGCTCATCGTGGTCGCATTCAGTATCGGTCTGGCGATCCAGGGCCAGTATATTGGTGAATATATCGGGCTTGCCGCGGGCACGGCGGAAAACGCAGCATTCGCGGCGGGATTTTCGAGTTTCAGTACCGGATTACTTCAGGGGCAACAGGTCAACCAGGCACTGCTGAGCGGCATAAAAGGCGCAGGTCTTGCATATACCGGAAAACTGGTCCTCAACGCTTATGGCGATCCGGACTCACTGGTTGGCGTCAGCGGAGCTGGCTGCCCTACCGGGGATCAGTGCTGGTATTTCCAAATGGCCAACGGGTTCCCGCCGCTGAAACACCTGGCGGAACTACATGACCCATTTATTAACTGGAGCGTCAAGGCCTTCGGTTCGATCGGCGAAAACGGCTGGTACAAGGCGGTTACGATCGCGCCATTCATTGTGCCGGGCTGCCTGGCCTCCGACGCCTGCGTATCGGCTGGAATTACCATCGTCCGGGAGGACGAGATCAGGTAAGCCGACGGCAATTCGCACGTCGGACAGGACGCAGCCGGCCGAAACAGGGCTGCGTCCATCTTGCCGTAAAAGTGCCGAGCTAAAGCGTTCAGAAGTTATAGCGCGCCGATAATTTCAACTGACGGCCTGCACTGGGGTAAATTCCCCCTTTGCAATCGAAGGCATAGCTGAAGTAATGACGGTCCGCCAGGTTCAGGCCTGCGACAGCGAACTCCCATTGACTGACACGCAATGCATAACGAGCGTCAATGGTTGTATTGGAGGATATCCGTGTCGGGCAGGCATTACTGACATCGCCGCCGTAGCGCTGGCTGTCGACCCATTGCACGCCGAAATCGGCGGTCTGGCCATTGCCCGGCAGCCAGGCCAGGCGGGCCGTAAGCACGTTCTTCGGCACCAGCACCATCTCGCGGCCGGCGTTCGGACCGTCCGTGAACTTGGCGTTGACGTGTTGCAGGTGGGCGGTGGCGCGCCAGGCGGTGGCCAGTTGGGTTTCGGCATCGATCTCGAAGCCCTGGCGGCGTGTCGGGTCGAGGTTGGTGTTGGCGAAGGCGGTCGGGTCGTAGAAGATCTCGTTGTCCAGCTTGTGGCGGAACACGCGCGCGGTCAGCTTGCGTAAGCCGTCGCCCCAGCTGGCGCCCAGCTCCAGGTCATGCGAGGTCTGCACCTTCAGCAGGCTCAGACTGGTGCGGTAGCTGTTCTCGTCGACATTGGCCACACGGTAGCTCTGCCCTGTCCGCGCGAACATTTCCAGTTGTGGCAGCACCGCGTAGCTGCCCTGCGCTTCCCACGCGTTCTGGGCCTGCGAACCGTTGTCGGCCACGCCGCCCGCCATCGCATCGACGTAGTCCTTGTCGAAAATCTCGCGGCGCACGCCCAGCGCCACGCGGCCATTGTGGGCCGGGTCGAAGCGCAATTCGTCGCGCACATACAGCGCCTTGGATTTCTGGCTGGCGTCGGCCAGCGAGAAGCCGGACGTGGTCTTGCGCTTCCAGTCGATGACGTCGATGCCGGCCACGAGTTCGTTCAGCATCCCGCTGCCGATGTCATGCAGCCAGCGCGCACGCGGCGAGAACTGGTTCTGGCGGCCCTTGAAATGCGTGACCGATGCCGACGAACCGAAGTAGTAGTTCGAGTCGGCCTCGCGTTCGCGGTGCGACAGTTCGGCGGCCAGGTCGACCGTGCCCAGGCGGTATTCGGCGTAGGCGTTGACGCGGTCGGTATCGAGTTTGCCGAAGTCCCGCGGCGTCTTGGTGTCGGTCGGATCGGCCTGGAACTCGGCCAGAGTCAGCGAACCCGGGAAGCGCTGGTCTTGGCGCGCGCTTTCCATGCGCACGCCGGCGCGGCCGCCCGAGTACGTGAGCTGCAGCCCGGCGGACACACTGTTCTGGATAAAGTTACCGTTGTCACGGTAGTTGTCGTTGTCCTGACGCGCCACGGCCATGTCCGCGCTAATATTGCCGGCCACGTGAGACAGGGAAGCGCGCACGTCGCGCTCACGGAATTGCCCTGCTTCGGCGAAAACCGAGCCGTGGGTGCCCGGCTGGCCCGAGCGGCGGGTGACGATGTGGATGATGCCGCCGGTCGCGCCCTCGCCGTACAGCACGCTGCTGCCGCCGCGGGTGATCTCGATGCGTTCGACGGTGTCGATCGGGATCGTCGACAGCACCGAGCTGGTCAGTTCGTTCTCGTTCAGGCGCACGCCGTCGACCATGATCACCATGTTCTGCGCGCCATTGGTGCCG
This sequence comes from Massilia sp. 05N420, assembly GCF_056397205.1. NCBI lineage: Bacteria > Pseudomonadati > Pseudomonadota > Betaproteobacteria > Burkholderiales > Oxalobacteraceae > Massilia > Massilia sp. 05N420. The sequence goes on along the minus strand of NZ_JBFTMX010000067.1, from coordinate 843 downwards.
AAGCCGCGCAGGTCGAGCGCGAAGTCCGGCGAGGAATCCAGGCTCTGGCGGCCGAACACGCCGCCGATCTTGCGGATCGCCTGGTTGACGTCGTTGACGCCGGCTTCGCGGATCTCGTCCTGGGTGATGACGGTCGCGCCGATCGGCTGCAGCGCCTCGTTGCTGGGAAAGCGCGAGCCGGTGATGACGACGGTCGCCGGGGCGGCTTCGTCGGCCAGGGCGGCAAAGGGAATGGAAAAGGCAATGGCGCAGGCTAGCGCGAGCGGCTTTTTGGAAATCATCGATTATTCAGTGTTCGATCGTTAGGCCGGCGCGCGTCCCCGCACACCGGCTCGTCACGGAAGCGCGGCACAGTACCCGCTTCCCCCTGTCCTGGCCGGTATCCGGGCTCGCAAGACAGACCGCTCCACCTTCCTGCACGCGCAGCGCACAGTGGTCATCGAAGCGGCCAGCCGCCATCAAGGCGGCGCTTGTTTACCGTTGCGGGGGCAGCACACGTTGGCGCGGCGCCGGGGGCGCCTGCGCTCCGTGTTTCCCGTTTAACTGCACGCATAGACCATGCGTGCGGGCACCAGAACCGGCGAATTATAAACCTAATAAGCAACAACTCTGCCGTCTGGCGTCGATTTCGGGTCCGATTGTGGCGACCCGTGAGATTTTCAGCAAGGTTTTCGCATATAGTGTGAACACAAATACAACTTAATAAACAATCCATACTTGGGGGACTTGCATGAGATTGGGTTCGACACTATTGCGCACGGGTGCGGCGGCCATCCTGCTGGCGGCCGGGGTGGCGGTCACCGCCGACCTGCTGGCCGGGCCGGACCAGGCAGCGCCCGCGCC
>NZ_JBFTMX010000066.1:0-24812 GCF_056397205.1 Massilia sp. 05N420 | reverse complement strand
GAATAGCGCCAGTGGCGCTATTCCGCCTGCGCGGGAACGACGGAGTGGCGGCTTGGTGCTACATTGACGCCATGAGCACCATGTCGACCGCCTGCCACGAACTGCTGCTACAGTCGCGCCAACACGCTCCCCTGTACGGCAACCGGCTCGCCAACCACCTGCCGATGGCCCTGCTGGCACTGGACCGCCTCGGCGCCGATGCCGGCACCCTGCGCCGTTTCGCCGACAACTACGCACGCAAGCTGCTGCCCGCCGCGGTATCGGGCAGCGAACTCGATCCCCACGACTACCTGGGCAGCAGCGGCGACTATCCGCGCTTCGTGAGTTTCTTCCAGGACCGCATCCGCGAGGCGGGTGTCGACGCCGTGCTGCACGACTGGGTGCCGACCCTGATTCCGGGCCTGGCGGCGTCCGCCTTCCACGCCATGATCCGCCTGGCCTATGCCATCGAGGGCGGGCTCGAGGACGAGATCGCGCTGGCGCTGGCTTACTGGGCCAGCGAATACGTCACCCTGCCGCTGTCGCTGGAGCCGGCCGAGGGCGGGCTCGAACAGATCGCCGACAGGCTGCGCCTGAAACTGGACCAGCACGTGTTCAAGCCGGGCATCATCATCGACAGGATGCTCGAGATCGCCTGGGACCCGGCGCTGGCGGGGGCGGTGGTGCAGCCGCTCGCTGCGCCCACCCTGCGCGAGGTGGCGGGCTTCGCCCTGCGGGCCTATGTGCAGCGCGAAGATTTCACCTTGCTGCACATCGTCACCGGCTGCCACGCCTTCCGCATCGTGCAGCGCTATGCCAACGACAAGGCGCTGGCCCTGCGCTACCTGTGGCAGGCGGCGCTGGCGGCCTGGCTCACGGTCGTGGTCGCTCCGGCAAGCCGGCGGGCATCCGGCGACAGCTGGCCCGAGATCGGCGAGCAGGCGATCGCGGAGCGGGCGCTGCTGTCCAGCGACGACCACGTCATCAAGCTCTGCTATTCCGCGCTGTGCGAATACCGGGAATACGGCGATCCCGCCTATCTCCGTGCGGCCGCCCGCAAGCTGGCGCTGGACAGTTAGATCGCAGCGAATGTCGCGCCGCCCCAACTGTTACAGTTGCTTGCAATTGACGGGCCCGGCGCGTCTATAATCGGGCGCATGAGCCCGTCATATGCACGCACCGGCCGTCCGGCCATCCTCTCCCGTTTCCTAGCGTCTGCCCTCGCGGCCCTCGTCCTGCTGTCCGGCTGCGGAGGAGGTGGCGGCGGAGGTGGCGCATCCCTGAGCACCCCGGTCGGCGGCACGCCGACGGATCCGGGCACCCCGGTCACCCCGACGATCCCGGGCACGCCGGCGGATCCGATTCCGACCGATTTCATGAACTACGCCAACATGTGCGCCGCGCCGCGCACGGGCGTGGATGCGCAGGGCCTGGCCTTCCCGGACCGCCAGGGCGCCCTGCAGGACGAAATGAAATTCCTGCGCGGCTGGGCCGACCGCTACTACCTGTGGTACGACGAGATCCCGTCGACCGTGCGGATGGCCGACTACGGCAACACCCTCGACTATTTCGCGGCGCTGAAGACGCCGGCGCTGACGGCCTCCGGCAAGCCGAAGGACCGTTTCCACTTCACCTATACGACCGCCGAGTGGGATGCCTTGACCACGGCCGGCGAGGAAGTCGGCTACGGCCTGACCTGGTCGCGCAATTCCGCCTCCGCGCCGCGCACCTGGCTGGCGTCCATCGTCGAGCCGGGCTCGCCGGCGGCGAACGCGGGCCTGCAGCGCGGCGACATGCTGGTGGCGGTCGACGGCATCGACTTCATCAATACCACCGGTACCAGCGCTGTCGCCACCATCAATGCCGGGCTGTTCCCGGACAATGCGGGCGAATCGCACCGCCTGAAGATCCAGCGCGGCGGCACGACTTTCGAGGTGACCCTGGTCTCGCAGGTGGTCGCCAGCGCGTCCGTGAAGAACACCAAGGTGATCGATACCGCGACCGGCAAGGTCGGCTACCTGACCTTCGACGACCACAACGCGGTGGCCGAGAAGCAGCTGATCGACGCCTTCAACCTGTTCAAGAGCCAGGGCGTGAGCGACCTGGTGCTGGACATGCGCTACAACGGCGGCGGCCTGCTGTACGTCGCCAGCGAACTGGCCTACATGGTCGCGGGCCCGGCCTCGGCCGGCAAGACCTTCGAGCGCCCGGTCTACAACAACAAGACGGCGCCGGACGCACCGATTCCCTTCCGTAACACGGCCTACGGCTTCTCGTCGCCGAACCCGGCGCCGGCGGGAGCCGCCTTGCCTTACCTGGGCCTGAAGCGCGTGACCGTGCTGACCACCGCGGGCACCTGCTCGGCCAGCGAAGCCGTGATCAACGGCCTGCGCGGCGTCGACGTCGAAGTCGACATCATCGGCGGCCAGACCTGCGGCAAGCCCTACGGCTTCACCCCGGTCGACAACTGCGGCACGACCTATTTCTCGATCGAGTTCCAGGGCGTGAACGCCAAGGGTTTCGGTGACTTCGCGGACGGCTTCGCACCGACCTGCAAGGTGGCCGACGACCTCAACCACGCCCTCGGCGACACGGCCGAAAGCCTGCTGTCCGCAGCCCTGGCCTACCGCGCCACGAATGCCTGCCCGGCATCCGGCACGGGACGCGCGAGCGCGGTGCCGATGGAGCTGGTGCGGCCGCAGGTCAAGGAGATTTCGATTTATCCGCCGCGGCAGCGCTGACGCTGACACGCTGCGCTTGGATCGTCATTCCCGCGAAAGCGGGAATCCAAGTTTGTACGCGTTTCGACGGCGCATGCAAACTTGGGTCCCCGCCTTCGCGGGGACGACGTTGAGATGCAGTGCAACGCATTCCACGTCTATAATTTCCGGATTGAATTTTTCCCAACTCTGCCGGAGCACTAGATGATTCGTTCTGCGTTACTGCTGGCCACGCTGGCTGCCGTTCCCCTTGCCCACGCCGCTCCCGACCTGGCCACCGTGTCGGAGCGCTCGGGCTTCACGGCCACCGGCCGCTACGACGAAGTCATCAAGCTGTGCGGCACCTTCCAGCAGGCGTACCCGAAGCAGGTCAAGTGCTTCCAGTTCGGCACCACGCCGGAAGGCCGGCCGATGATGGCGCTGGCCGTCACCCGGGCAAACGCGTTCACGCCCGAGGCGGCGCGCAAGCAGAAGCTGCCGGTGACCCTGATCCAGGGCGGCATTCACGCCGGCGAGATCGACGGCAAGGACGCCGGCTTCCTGGCCGTGCGCGAGATGCTGGAAAACCGCATCGCCCAGGGTGCGCTCGACAAGCAGGTGCTGATCTTCGTGCCGGTGTTCAATGTCGACGGCCACGAGCGCTTCGCCAAATGGAACCGCCCGAACCAGCGTGGCCCGGTCGAGATGGGCTGGCGCACCACGGCCCAGAACTTCAACCTGAACCGCGACTACATGAAGGCCGACGCCCCCGAGATGCAGGCCATGCTGAAGCTGGTGAACGACTGGGATCCGCTGACCTATGTCGACCTGCACGTGACCGACGGCGCCATGTTCCAGCACGACGTCTCGATCCAGGTCGAGCCGGTCAACTCCGGCGACCTGGAGTTCCGCAAGGCCGGCCTGGCGCTGCGCACGAACGTCATCGCCGACATCACGAAGGAAGGCTCCTCGCCGCAGTCCTATTACATGTCCTTCGTGGAAAACGACAACCCGGCCTCGGGCTTCCGCAACACCGTCTACGAGCCGCGTTTTTCGACCGGCTATTTCCTGCTGCGTAACCGGATGTCCCTGCTGGTCGAGACCCATTCGTGGAAGGATTATCCGACCCGCGTGCGGATCACCCACAATGCCATCGTCTCGATCCTGAACCAGGTCGCGGCCCATGGCAAGGAATGGCAACAGCTGGCCTTCGATGCCGACGCGCGCGCCACCCGCATTGCCGGCCRGCCGGTGGCCCTGAGCTATAAAACCACCGACAAGACCACGATGGTCGACTTCCAGGGCTATGCCTATACCCGCACCATGTCCGACGTATCCGGCATGATGATGACGCATTACGACGAGACCAGGCCGCAGGTCTGGCATGTGCCGCTGCGCGACGAGGTGGTCGACGACCTGCAGGTGAAGGCGCCGGGCGCCGGCTATGTGGTGCCGGCCGCGTTCGCGCAGATGGTCGCGGCCAGGCTGGTCCAGCACGGCATCGGCTTCCGCAAGCTGGACAGGGCGCTCGACCAGGTGAACGTAGAAACCTTCCGCGCCGACAAGGCGACCTTCTCCGCCGGCTCCTTCGAGTCGCACCAGCGCCTGACGGTACAGGGCACGTGGAAGCAGGAGCCGCGCGCGGTCGCCAAGGGATCCTTGTTCGTGCCCATCGCCCAGCCCAAGGCGCGCCTGGTGATGGCCCTGTTCGAACCACAGGCGCCGGATTCGCTGCTGGCCTGGGGCGAGTTCAACAACGCCTTCGAGCGCAAGGAATACATGGAAGAGTACGTGGCCGAGGACGTCGCGCGCGAACAGATGGCGAAGGATCCGGCGCTGGCCGCGGAATTCCGCCGCAAGGTCGAGAGCGACGCCGCCTTCGCCAGGAATCCGCATGCGCGACTGGAGTTCTTTGCGCGCCGCCATCCGTCCTGGGACGAGCGCCTGAATCTCTATCCGGTGATGCGTAGCGATACCGTTCTGTGATCTGATCTGTCGCAAGCGCCGGCCATTGCCCTGCAACTGCGGCCGGCGCGGCCGCTCTGATCCTGTATGGACGAGCCATCGATACGGGAGGCGGCAATGAATAAGGACATGAAGTGCTACCAGGACGCGGCAGGCTGGCGGGCGCGACGATCGTGAATCCGCCGGCCAGTTGCTCCATCGTCTGCTACCGCAGCCGGCGCGACCGGCTCGAGCGGCTGCTGGCCAGCGTCACCACCGCCAGGCCGGACTTGCTGGTCTACCTGGTCGACAACGCGCCGGCCGATACACTGCGCGCGCTGGCCGGGCGCTTCGGCGTGCACTACCGCCACCAGCCCGACAATCCCGGCTATGCCCGCGCCCACAACCTGGCGCTGCGCGACGCCATCGCCGCCGGCAGCGCCTACCACTTCGTGCTGCATGCGGACATCCAGATCCCGCTCGACGCCATCGGCAAGCTGCTGGCCTGGATGGAACAGCATCCCGACGTCGGCCTGCTGGCGCCGCGCGTGCACTATCCGGACGGCCGCCTGCAGCCGCTGTGCAAGCTGCTGCCGCATCCGCTCGAACTGCTGGTGCGCCGCTTCTTTCCGCTGCTGCACAGTTCCAGCGGGCGGCTGGCGCGCTACGAGCTGCATGGCAGCGGCTATACCCGGGTAATGGACGTGCCGGCGCTGTCCGGCTGCTTTCTGCTGATGCGGATCGAGACCCTGCGGCGCGTCGGCCTGTTCGACGAGCGCTTCTTCCTGTATTTCGAGGATGTCGACCTGTCGCGCCGGGTCGGCCGGGTGGCGCGTACGGTGTTCGTGCCGCACGTGGCGGTGGTGCACGATTTCGGGAGGGGGTCTTACCGCGACTGGCGGCTGTTCCGGCACCACCTGGTGTCGGCGGCGCGCTACTTCAACAAATGGGGCTGGCTGCGCGACGAGGAGCGCGCCCGGATCAACGCACGCGCGCTGCGCGCCGCCAATCCGGAGCGCGCCGGCCAGCCAGGCGGGCGCCCGGCCGGCACCGACTTGCGCCCGTGATCAGCAGTTCTGCAGCGGACGGCGCGCGTACCAGCCGAAGACCAGGATCAGGAGGTAGCAGACGGCGGGCACGGCCAGCGACATGCGCAGGCTCGACATGTCGGCCGCGAAGCCGGTAATCAGGGGCACGACGGCACCGCCGACGATGGCCATGCAGATCAGTCCCGAGCCCTCCGCGGTGCGCTCGCCCAGGCCTTCGGAGGCGAGGGTGAAGATGGTCGGGAACATGATCGAATTGACCAGGCCGATCGCCAGCAGGGCCCAGCCCGAGACCGCGCCGGTGCTGCCGGCGGACACCAGCAGCAGCAGGGCGGYCAGGCCGCCGGCCACCGCCAGCACCTTGCCCGGCGAGCAGATGCGCAGCACGTAGGCGCCCAGGAAGCGGCCGACCATCGCACCGCCCCAGTACAGCGGCACGTGCTTGCCGGCGGCCTCGGCGCCCAGGCCCAGCACGTCGGTCTGCATCAGGTAGTTGACGATCAGCGAGCCGACCGCCACTTCGGCGCCGACGTAGAGGAAGATGCACAGGGTGCCGAAGGCGAAGCGCGGACGCTGCAGCAGGCCGAAGGCGTTCAGGATGCTGCCTTGCGGGCTGGTGTGCTCGGCCAGCTTCTTGCGGTTGGCCCAGACCATGGCCGCCACGAGGGCCAGCGCGATCGCCAGGCCGATATAGGTGTGGACCACGACCTGGCTCTCGGCCGCGCGGTAGGCCGCCAGCTGGATGGCGGACAGGGTCGCCTGGTCGACCTTGGCCAGCGAACCGAGGATCAGGATCGCGCCGACGTAGGGGAAGACGGTGGTGCCGAGCGAGTTGAAGGCCTGGGCGAAGGTCAGGCGGCTGCTGGCCGTCTGCGGTGCGCCCAGCATCGAGATCAGCGGATTGGCCACCACCTGCACGATGGTGATGCCGGAGGCCAGCACGAACAGGGCCAGCAGGAAGGCGCCGAACAGGCTCGACGAAGCCGCCGGGATGAACAGCAGGCAACCGGCCGTCATGGTCAGCAGGCCGACCACGGCGGTGCGCATATAGCCGATGCGGCGCACGATCGATGCCGCCGGCAGCGAGACGATGAAGTAGGCGGCAAAGAAGGCCGACTGCACCAGCATCGCCTGGGCATAGCTGAGGGTGAACAGATCTTTCAGTTTCGGGATGATGACGTCGTTCAGGCTGGTGATGCCGCCGAAGATGAAGAACAGGGCGAACACGAAGACGCGCAGGCTGGCGACATTGGCGTTGACGGGGGCGTCGCTTTGCGCAGCGCCGGCAGGATGGCCGATTTGCATAAGAGTAGTCCAGGTGGGTTGATGCGGCAGGTAGGAATATTACATCGCATTCGCGCGAAAAACCCGCCTGGGCGTATGAAAGCTACAGGTTTCCTGCATCTGGCTCGCATGCTAATCTGGCAATCTTAACGATGGAGAATGTCATGCCCATAATGAAGCGCCTTTTCCTTGCCGCCGCCCTGATGGGCGCACTGGGCCCCGCGGCCGCCCAGGACAAGCCTGCCTTGACCTACGATGCCGAACTGGCGAAATCGCTCGGCGCCAACGACATGGGCATGCGCAACTACGTGCTCGTCATCCTGAAGACCGGGCCGAACAAGATGACGGATGCGGAAGGCCGCAAGAAGATGTTCGCGGGGCACTTCGCGAACATCCAGCGCCTGGCTGCCGAGAAGAAGCTGGTGCTGGCCGGACCGCTGGACGGGGTCGAGGGACGGCGCGGCATCTTCGTCTTCAACACGCCGGACATCGAGGAGGCGAAGAAGCTCGTCGCCACCGATCCGGTGATCGTGAATGGCGAGATGGTGGCGGAGTACCACAAGTTCTTCGCCTCGGCGGCGCTGATGGCGGTGAACGATATTCACGCCAGGATCGAGAAAAAGGCCGAGAAGAATTAGGGAAGCCTCACGGCGTACAGGAATTCATGAAAAAAACCTTCATTTTTTCGGGCTTATTGATGTATTTGTTGCATATGTCGGTCCAGGCCGCCAATTGTGCGGAGGTCGAAGGCCGCCTGAACGAGCTTGCTGGCGCCGACCAGCAGATTCGCCAGGAGTGGGACACTTTGTGGCAGGACGCCAAAGCGACCCAGGCCGAGAGGGACGCCCTGCAACGACGCTGGCGCGCCATCGATGGTGCCAACCTGAAGGAATTCAACGAGATCGTCGCGGCCTGCGGCTGGCCCAAGGAAGCGAAAGGCAGCCACAGCGCCTGGCTGCTGGCTCAGCATGCCGATAGCGATCCCGCCTTCCAGCGCCAGGCAAGGGACTTGCTGGAAGTCTCGGTCAAAGCCGGCATCGGCGCGCCGCGCGACCTCGCCTATCTCGCCGACCGCATCGCGTCGAATGAAGGCCGGCCCCAGGAATACGGAACCCAATTCACGCAACCGGACCGCTGCCACCTGGTCCTCGCGCCTGTCGACAGCCGCGAACTCGTCAATCGCCGCCGCCTGGCGGTCGGGCTGCCAAGCCTGGAAGCCTACGAGGCCGAAGGCCGCCGGCGCTTCATTCCTGCCGATTGTTCGAACTGAAAGGGCCTGGCGCGCCTGACCGGCCGGGTACCCGGCCGAATGTGTTTCTCAAGGCATCGAGTCAAGCCTTGGCGGCCGGCTTCAGCCGGAAACTGATCCCCATCCGGTTGAATGCGTTCATGGCGGCGATCGTGATCGTCAGGTCGACCAGGTCCTTCGGCCCGAATACAGCCGACGCTGCCGCATAAGCCTCGTCGGAAGCGTGCGTTTCGCTGATGCGGGTCACCTCTTCAGCCCAAGCCAGGGCGGCGCGCTCCTGATCCGAGAACAGGTACGCAGCCTCATGCCATACCGGCACCAGTACGATTTTGTCGACCGACATGCCTTCCTTGATGAGATCGCGCGTGTGCAAATCGATGCAGTGAGCGCAGCCGTTGATTTGCGAGACCCTGAGAAAGACAAGGTGGATGAGCTGGGCCGGAAGATTCGTATTGTTCGAGACGTATTGATAGACACCTCCCAAGGCCTTTGCACCGTCGGCGGCTCTATAAGACGGGCGATCCGCCGGAACTGTGACAGCGGGCTGTAAACCGGACATTCTGCCGTCGATGCGCTTGAAGTGGTCGATGCCGCACCGCATCGCCTCCCAGTCCCACCAGCGCGACCGCCATGCGCAGCGCGACCAGCACCCATGCGGTGCCGGTGAGACCGGGCGTGGCCAGGTCAGAGACATTGTCATTCGATATTCGAAAATTTCGATCAAAAATCCGTAAATTATCCGTTTTTCATTGCCCATCCAATCACGCATACTCACTCCATCGCATCGAACACGCAGCAGCCAGGCGGAAGCGATGCAAGGACCGATATGTCGACGCAGTCGATGATCAACAAGGAGGAGCGAGCCATGTATCTGATTTCCCTGGGCGCCGGCATCCTGGCAGGCGTGCTCTACGGTTTGATCAATGTGCGTTCGCCGGCGCCGCCGGCCATCGCCCTGATCGGCCTGCTGGGCATGCTGGTCGGCGAGCAGATCGTACCGGTCGCCAAGCGCRTGATCGAAGGCGCACCGTTGACCCGCGCCTGGTTTGCCAGCGAATGCCAACCGAAGATTACCGGCCTGAACCCCAGCGCCGACAAGAATGCCGACGGCGAATCCCGCCAGGGCTGAACCATCATTCATACACAAAGGAGTACGACATGAACAACCCGAAACTGGAAGTCCTGACCCCGCAAAACTCGCAACTGATCATCATCGACCACCAGCCGCAGATGGCCTTCGGCGTGCAGTCGATCGACCGCCAGACCCTCAAGAACAACGTGGTCGGCCTGGCCAAGGCGGCCAAGGCCTTCGGCATCCCGACCGTGATCACCACTGTCGAATCCGATTCCTTCTCCGGCAGGACCTATCCGGAAATCCTGGACGTGTTCCCGGACCACCCCATCCTCGAGCGCAGCTCGATGAACTCCTGGGACGACCAGAAAGTGCGCGACGCTCTCGCTCGCAATGGCCGCAGGAAGATCATCGTGGCCGGCCTGTGGACCGAAGTCTGCAACACCACCTTCGCCCTGTCCGCCATGCTGGAAGGCGACTACGAGATCTACATGGTGGCCGATGCCTCGGGCGGCACCTCGAAGGATGCCCACGACTTCGCGATGCAGCGCATGGTGCAGGCCGGCGTGGTCCCGGTGACCTGGCAGCAGGTACTGCTGGAATGGCAGCGCGACTGGGCCCACCGCGACAGCTATGATGCGGTGATGAAGATCGTCACCGAGCACTCGGGTGCCTACGGCATGGGCGTCGACTATGCCTACACCATGGTGCACAAGGCGCCGGCGCGCAATCAGGGCCGCAACGACGTGCTGGCGCCCGTCCCGGCGGCAGTCCGCTGATCCCGATCCGCTAATTCGCCCAGGAGAAGAAGCATGCAAGCACAGTCCACCACCCGCAAGGCGCCGGCGCTCATCCTCGTCAACGGCAGGTTCGCCACCCTCGACCGCGAACGGCCCTCGGTGAGCGCGGTGGCGATCCGCGACGGCCGCTTCCTGGCCGTCGGCGATGCCGAAGAGGTGATGCGCTACCGGGAGCAGGGCAGCCAGGTGATCGATTTGAACGGCCGCACCGTGATCCCCGGCCTGAACGATTCGCACCTGCACCTGATCCGTGGTGGACTGAACTACAACCTCGAGCTGCGCTGGGAAGGCGTGCCGTCCCTGGCCGACGCACTGCGGATGCTGAAGGAGCAGGCCGAGCGCACCCCGAATCCGCAGTGGGTGCGGGTGGTGGGCGGCTGGAGCGAATTCCAGTTTGCCGAGCGCCGCATGCCGACCCTCGACGAGATCAACGCCGCCGCGCCGGATACGCCGGTGTTCATCCTGCACCTGTACGACCGCGCGCTGCTGAACCGCGCCGCCCTGCGCGCCGTCGGCTACACCAGGGACACGCCGAATCCACCGGGCGGCGAGATCCAGCGCGACGCGGCCGGCAACCCGACCGGCATGCTGATCGCGCGGCCGAACGCGATGATCCTGTACGCGACTTTGGCCAAGGGGCCGAAGCTGCCCTACGACCTGCAGGTGAATTCGACGCGCCAGTTCATGCGCGAGCTGAATCGCCTCGGCATCACCAGCGCGATCGACGCCGGCGGCGGCTTCCAGAACTACCCCGAGGATTATTCCGTCATCGAGGAACTCGACCGCAAGGAGCAGCTCACCATCCGCATCGCCTATAACCTGTTCACCCAGAACAAGGGCGCGGAGCTGGAAGACTTCCAGCGCTGGACGAAGATGGTGACACCGGGCCAGGGCAGCGACTACTACCGCCACAACGGCGCCGGCGAAATGCTGGTGTTTTCGGCGGCCGACTTCGAGGACTTCCTGGAACCGCGCCCGGAACTGGCGGCCGGCATGGAGGACGAACTCGAAAAAGTGGTCCGCCACCTGGTGGCGAGCCGCTGGCCCTTCCGCCTGCACGCGACCTATGACGAATCGATCACCCGCATGCTGGACGTGTTCGAGAAGGTGAACCGCGAGATTCCCTTCGATGGCCTGCACTGGATGTTCGACCATTGCGAGACCATCAGCCCGAAGAACATCGAGCGCGTAAAGGCGCTGGGCGGCGGCATCGCGATCCAGCACCGCATGGCCTTCCAGGGCGAGTACTTCGTCGACCGCTACGGCAGCGAGGCCGCGAAAGCCACGCCGCCGGTGAGGCAGATGCTGGAGACGGGCGTGCCGGTGGGTGCCGGCACCGATGCGACCCGCGTCGCCAGCTACAACCCGTGGACGGCGCTGTACTGGCTGGTGTCGGGCCGCACCGTCGGCGGCCTGCAGCTGTACGGACCCGAGGGCCAGCTGCCGCGCGAGGTCGCGCTCGAACTGTGGACCTCGGGCAGCGCCTGGTTCTCGAACGAGCAGGGACGCAAGGGCAGGATCCGGGAAGGCATGCTGGCCGACCTGGTGGCCTTGTCGGACGATTTCTTCAGCGTGCCGGAAGAGGACATCAAGGCGATCGAATCGGTGCTGACCGTGGTCGGCGGCAAGGTCGTGTATGGCGCCGCCGAGTTCACGAGCCTGGGACCGCCGCCGATTCCCGTGCTGCCCGAGTGGTCGCCGGTACAGAAGGTCACCGGCCACTGGCGCCGTGCCGCGCCCCAGCCGCAGCAATCGCACGCTGCGCTGGCCCACCAGTGCAGCGGTCCCTGCGGCGTGCACGCCCACCAGCACGACAAGGCGCGCAAGTCGAATGTGCCGGTATCAAGCTTCGGCGCATTCTGGGGCGCCTTCGGCTGCAGCTGCTTCGCGTTCTGAGGTCCGCCATGCAGACCCCACAATTCCAGCGCCTGCAGGGCGCCAGCCTGGGCTTCCTGGCGGGCTATGTCGATACCCTCGGCTTCATCGCCCTGTTCGGCCTCTTCACCGCCCACGTCACCGGCAACTTCGTGCTGATCGCGGTGTCGCTGGCCGACACCCGGCAGACGCCCTCGCTATTGAAGCTGCTGGCCTTCCCGGCCTTCATCCTGGGCGTTGCCGCCGCCAGGCTGCTGGTGGCGCGCTGCGAGCGGCGCGGCGTGCCTGTTACCAGGCCGGTCTACCTGCTGCAACTGGTGCTGCTGCTGGGTTTCATGGCGTGCGGGATCCTGGCGGAGCCGGTCGGCAAGAGCGTCGGCGCGCTGGCGATGGCGGCGGGCCTGTTCGGCGCCGCGGCGATGGGCGCCCACAGCGCCGCCGGCAAGCTGCTGCTGACCCACCTGGCGCCGACCTCGATGATGACCGGGAACGTGACCCAGCTGGTGATCGATGCCGTCGACTGGCTGCGCGGCGCCGCCGACGCCACGGTCCGTACGCGCTGCGCCAAGTTCTTCTGGACCATCCTGGCCTTTGCGGTCGGCTGCTGCCTCGCYGCCTTCGCCTACCTGGCGGTGGGATTCATGGCACTGATCGTGCCGGTGGCGATTCTCTTCCTGCACATGTGGCTGCCGGAGCCGGAGGCGACGGCGCAGAAGGCAGCTTAAGGCGTTCGCAGCAGGATGGTCCTGACCTGCCCATCGGCGCCGGGCAGCAGCTGGTACAGCCGGTCGAATTCGTCGTCGAGGATGTCGCTGCCGGGCGCGCCGCCGAACAGCTTCACCAGTTCCGGCAGCGTGTTCGAGTGGCCGACCACCAGCACCGCGCCGCCCAGGCCGCGCACCTTCTCGACCAGCGCCTTGGGTGCGCGCGGATCATAGAGTTGAACCGTCAGGCCGGTCTGCTGCGCCAGCGGCGCCGCAGTCTGCTGGGTACGCGCGGTGGGCGTGCTGAAGATGGCCGTGATGCCGGCGTGGCGCAGGATGGCGGCGATGTGTTGCGCGCGCAGCCGGCCCTGCGGCGTCAGGTCGGGATCCTTGCCCTCAGCCATCTTCTCGGCGTGGCGCACGAGGTAGATGGCGGATGGTTCCGCCGCCGCCAGGCCGGGCAGCAGGGACAGGGCCGCCAGCGCGGCGCACAGCAAACGGCGGAACAGGGGCATGGTGAGCGCTTTCTTTTTTATAAGGGCTGCAGCGGAATGGTGCCGGGAACGCTGGTCGGTGTCGAGCACGGCTCCTCGTCGAAGGCGATGTCGCCGTCCGGATTGGCGATGCCGTCGGTCTTCAGGTCGACGAAGCCGAACATGTCCCTATCCATCAAGTGCGACGGTACCACCGTGCTCAGGGACGAGAAGATGTTCTCGACCCGGCCCGGATGCTTCTTTTCCCACTCGCGCAGCATGGCCTTGATCTGCTTGCGCTGCAGGTTTTCCTGCGAGCCGCAGAGGTCGCAGGGAATGATCGGGAAGCCTTTGACTTCCGCATAGCGCTCGGTGTCCGCTTCCTTCACGTAGGCCAGCGGGCGGATCACCATGTGCTTGCCGTCGTCGGAGACCAGCTTGGCCGGCATGCCCTTGATCTTCGCGCCGAAGAACATGTTCAGGAAGAAGGTCTCGAGGATGTCGTCGCGGTGGTGGCCGAGGGCGATCTTGTTGCAGCCGAGCTCGTCCGCCACGCGATACAGGATGCCGCGCCGCAGGCGCGAGCACAGCGAGCAGGTGGTTTTACCTTCCGGGATCAGGCGCTTGACGATGCTGTAGGTGTCCTGGTTCTCGATGTGGTACGGGACGCCCAGCTTGTCCAGGTAGGCCGGCAGCACCTCGGCCGGGAAGTTCGGCTGTTTCTGGTCGAGGTTCACCGCGACGATCTCGAAATTGATCGGCGCGCGCTCGCGCAGGGTCATCAGGATGTCTAGCAGGGCATAGCTGTCCTTGCCGCCGGACAGGCAGACCATCACCTTGTCGCCGTCCTCGATCATGTTGAAATCGCCGATCGCCTGGCCGACCAGGCGGCACAGGCGCTTGTGCAGCTTGTTGTTCTCGTACGCTTGCTTTTCGGCCTGCTTGTCGGCCACTTCCAATACTTCACTCATGCTTCATCCTTGATCTGGAATACTTCGACGCCGACGCCTTCGCAGTCGGGGTACACGTCCGGCTTCATCGTCGACACGCCGGCGGCGCGCACGCGCGGGTGGGCCAGCATGGCCTTGACCACGTCGTCGCACAGGGTTTCCTGCAGGTGGACGTGGCCTTGCGCGATGCGCCTGGCGATGGTTTCGCGCATGAAGTCGTAGTCGACCACTTCGTGCAGCTGGTCGTCCTTCGGGGTCGACATCGCCAGCGGAATGTAAAGCTCGACGTTGATCAGGACGCGCTGCTCGCCCTTCTTCTCGAAGTCGTGTACGCCGATGTTGATCATGACTTCGTAATTGCGCAGGAACAGGCGGCGGCAATCGCGCAGCTGCGGGTGGGACAGGGCGGACAACATAGAAACCTTTTATTTAGTTAAAAACATCACGTCGCGGTTCAGCGGCATCAGGTGCTGGCCGCCATCGACCAGCAGGGTGGTGCCGGTCAGGGCGCGTGCATTCGCCGCATAGCAGACGGCGTCGACGATGTCCTGCGGGGTGGACGAGCGCCCCAGCGGCGTGACGGCATGGGCGCGCTCGAAGCCGTCCCCGGTCTGGTCGCCGGACACCATCGTGATGCCGGGGGCGACGCCGACCACGCGCAGCTTCGGCGCCAGGGCCTGGGCCAGCATCGTCGTCGCCGTGAGCAGTGCCGATTTGGACAGCGTGTACGACAAAAAATCCGGGTTGAGATTGTACAGTTTCTGGTCGAGCAGGTTGACCACCACCGCCTGGCCGCCTTCCGGCACCAGCGCATGCAGTTCCTGCGCCAGCAGCAGCGGCGCGGCCACATTGCACTGCATGTGGACGGCCAGCAGGCTCGGCGAGAAGGCGTCGGGCTTGTCGTATTCGAACAACGAAGCGTTGTTCACGATGCAATCCAGGCCGCCCAGCAGGTGGACCGTTTCGCGCGGCAGTTCGCGCACGGCATGCTCGTTCGCCAGGTCGGCATGCAGCGCCACGGCGCGCCGGCCCAGCGCGCGGATCGCGTGCACGACTTCTTCGGCCTCGGCCTGCGAAGTGCGGTAATGGACGGCCACGTCCCAGCCGGCACCCGCCATGCCGAGCGCGATTTCGCGCCCGATGCGGCGCCCGGCGCCCGTCACCAGGGCCACGCGGGCGCGGCCGGCGTGAGGCGGAAGGTCCTTGGAAGCGGTGTCTGTC
Source organism: Massilia sp. 05N420 (assembly GCF_056397205.1). Lineage (NCBI taxonomy): Bacteria > Pseudomonadati > Pseudomonadota > Betaproteobacteria > Burkholderiales > Oxalobacteraceae > Massilia > Massilia sp. 05N420. The sequence goes on along the minus strand of NZ_JBFTMX010000066.1, from coordinate 9,516 downwards.
ATGTTCTACGTGATATGTCCTACAATGACCGGATGTCTCTACCCGTACCGAATAGCGACGCGCTGGCCGCGTCCGAAGCCCTGCAGCGCCTGATCGCTGCCGAGATCGCCGAACAAGGCGGCGCCATCCCGTTTTCGCGTTTCATGGAACTCGCGCTGTATGCGCCCGGCCTGGGTTACTACAGCGGCGGCGCGGCCAAGCTGGGCAGGGACGGCGACTTTACCACCGCGCCCGAGATCAGTCCGCTGTTCGGCGCCACGCTGGCGCGGGCAAGCGCCGCTATTATGGCCCAAAGTGGCCCCAACATCATCGAATTCGGCGCCGGCACCGGTAAGCTGGCGCGCGACGTCCTCACCGCGCTGGGCGAGATGGGCGTGGCCGTCGACAGCTATACGATCATCGAACTGTCCGGCGAGCTGCGGGCGCGCCAGCAGGACGCCTTGAAGGATTTCCCCCAGGTGCGCTGGCTGAACGGTTTCCCGGATAGTTTCCACGGCGTGGTGCTGGCCAACGAGGTGCTGGACGCCATGCCGGTCGAGCTGGTCGTGAAGGAGGGCACGGGCTGGGCCCGCCAGTACGTCACCATCGCCGACGGCGCCTTCACCCTGATTCCGGGCCGGATCGATGCCGCGCTGCAGGAGCAGATCGCGCGCCAGATTCCCGGTGCCGATCTCCTGCAGGACGGTTACCTGACCGAAATCCACCCGGTCGCCTGCGGCTTCATGCGCTCGCTGGCGCAGATGTTCGAGAACGGGAAGGGCGCGGCGCTGCTGTTCGACTACGGCTTCCCGGCCCACGAATATTATTTCGACGAGCGTACCGGCGGCACCCTGATGTGTCACTACCGCCACCATGCGCACCCGGATCCCTTCTACCTGCCGGGCCTGCAGGACATCACCGCCCACGTCGACTTCACCGCCATGGCCCTGGCCGCGCAGGATGCCGGCCTGGACGTGCTCGGCTACATGAACCAGGCCTCCTTCCTGCTGGCGGCCGGCATCGGCGAACTGCTGCTGCGCACCGATCCCGAGGATGCGCTGCGCTACCTGCCGCAGTCGAAGGCGGTGCAGAAACTGGTGTCGCCGGCCGAGATGGGTGAACTGTTCAAGGTGCTGCTGGTCGGTAAAGGTGTGGAACTCGATCAAGCGATCGTCCGCAGCGACCGCTCGCATAAGCTGTAATTTTGACATCTTGCGCTCAGGATACAAACCCGGCTATGCTGTGCTGCCGCTTTGTTTGGCATACTCCGACCTATGGCCAAGATCCACACACACTATGACAACCTGAAGGTGTCGCGTCATGCGCCGCAGGAAGTCATTCGTGCGGCCTACAAGGCGCTGAGCCAGAAATACCATCCCGACAAGAATCCGGACGACGAGCGCGCCGCCCGCATCATGGCGATCGTCAATACCGCCTACAACGCCCTGTCCGACCCCGTGCGCCGCAAGGAGCACGACGACTGGATCGCCTCGGAAGAGTGGGAAGTCGAGTGGCTGGAAAGCAGCCATGGCGAAGACGGCCGCGAAAGGCCGCGTGGCGAAGCGCAGTGGGAGCCGCGCCAGGTCCAGGCGCCGGCGCGCTGGCGTTTCCTGCTGGCGCCGCGCTGGTGGGGTGGGATGCTGGCCTTCTTCGCGGCCGGCGTCGGGCTGACCGCGCTGCTGGTCGATCCGCCCAAGGTATTGCCCGCGGCCCTGGCCTGGGCCGGCAAGCCCCCCGCGGCCGCCGCCGTCACGCCGAATTCGCCGCCCGACCCACTGGGCGCCGATGCCAGCAACGACGGTTGGGCCCGTCCCGCCGGCCAGTCCGAGGCCCCGCCCGACATCAAGGCCCTCGGCGTGACCCAGCTGGTGGTGCCGGCGCGCGCGCCCGACTGCGATACCGATCTGCAGAGCCAGGTCTCGCCGAACGGCGATCCTTGGCCCGCCCAGTCCGGCTACATCGACAGTTTCCCGGTCGGCAACCAGGGCGAGGAAATGCAGATCCTCATCGACAACAGCAACAATCCCTCGCCGGTGCTGGTCAAGGTCTACGACCTGGACCGCCGCTCGAACGTGCGCCATGCCTATGTGCTGGGACGCGCCAGGTTCCTGGTCGACAAGCTCTCGGCCGGCAAGTACGAGGTGCGCTACCAGAACATCCTGGTGGGCGGTTCGCGCGCCGAATGCGTGAACGGCCGCCGTTCCTCGATCCGCCAGGCCGCCACGAATCGATAAGTGTGGTTTTCTGAGACAGTTCATGCGGCTGCTCAGYCGTGAGTAAGTATTTTGTTCCCTGGACGTAATATACTCGGACAAGCACGGGCCCATGCAGCCCACCCGCCCAACGCAGGCAGACACGGAAAAAAACCGGGATATGAACGAACTAGACGGGCTGACCGCCCTGATCATCGAGCCGCATGCCGGGATGCGCGCGACGATCCATAACATGCTGACAATGTGCGGCCTGAACAAGGTCGACCACGCGGGCAGCTCCAACCAGGCGGTCAAGCATCTCGGCCTCAAGCAGTACGACCTGGTGCTGTGCGAATACGCGCTGGAGGGCGGCCAAGACGGCCAGCAGCTGCTGGAAGACGTGCGCCACCACAAGCTGATGCCGCTGGCGACCATGTTCTTCATGGTGACCGCCGAAGGCGACTACGGCAAGGTCGTCAGCGCCGCCGAACTCGGCCCCACCGACTACATCCTCAAACCCTTCACCGCCGACCGCCTGCTCGAGCGCATCGCCCGCGCCCTGGACAAACGCAACGTCTTCCTGCCGGTGTACGAGCTGATGGAATCCGGCAGCCAGCGCGAAGCGATCGAGGCCTGCATCGAGGGCGAGGAAAAGCATCCGCGCCACGCGATCGACTTCATGCGCCTGCGCGCCGAGCTGCACATGTTCCTGGGCGAGGCCGAGCTGGCCGAACCGATCTACCGCCGCCTGGTCGAGGCCAAGGCGATCGCCTGGGCGCGGCTGGGCCTGGCCAAGACTTTGTACCTGCGCGAGCGCTTCCACGAAGCCCAGGAGCTTCTCGAGGACCTGGTCGAGACCAACAAGAACTTCGTCGACGCCTACGACTGGCTGGCCCGCACCCACGAGGCGGTCGGCGCGCTGGACAAGGCGCAGTCGGTGCTGAGCGATGCGGTGGCGGTGTCGCCGCATGCGGTGCGGCGCCTGCGCAAGCTGGGCGAGACGGCCCTCGAGGCGGGTGACACCGACACCGCCGAGAAGGTGCTCAAGCAGGTGGTCAGCAAGGCCAAGTATTCCGAATTCCGCGACCCCCAGGACCATGTGCGCCTGGTGCAGACCCTGGTGCGCAAGGGCGATCCGGTGCAGGCGGCGGCCGTGATCCGCGACCTCGACAAGTCGATGGCCTTCCAGAAGGGCACTGCGCTGTGCAGCGCGATCGCGTCCAGCATGGTGCATGAATACACCGGCAACGAGCCGCGCCTGAACGAGTCGCTGCTGGCCGCGCTGGCCGCCAGCAAGGACGCGCCGACGCTGGCGTCGGACCTGAAGCTGGAACTGGCGCGGGTGGCGATCGAGAACGACATGGAAGAGGGCGCGGCCGAGGTGATGCGCGAGGTGATGCGCAATGCCCAGAACGGCGACGCCATGGGCCGCGCGATGGCGGTGTTCGAGAAAGCCGGCCGTGCCGACCTGGCCCAGCAGCTGGCGCGCGAGAGCCGCCAGCAGGTGGTCGACCTGGTCGCCGGCGGCGCCTCCAAGGCGAAGGAGGGCGACTTCAAGGGCGCGGTGGCTCTGATGCAGGAGGCGGTCGCCAAGCTGCCGGACAATCCGCAGGTGGTGTTCAACGCGGCGCTGGCGGTGCTCAAATGCCTCGACAACGGCGGCTGGGACGAGCGCCTCGGCCAGCAGGCGATCGCCTACATCGCCGGCGTGCGCCGCCTCGATCCGGTCAACCCGAAGCTGCCGGCCCTGGCCGGCCTGCACCAGCAGGTGCTGAGGAAATACAACAAGGGGCCGCGCGCCTCGCAGCAAAAGAAAGCCGGATAAGTTTCCATGAAAGCAGTACCCCTTGCGCCACTGGCGCCGGACGACATCCCCGATGGCCGCCGGGTCCGCGCCGCCCTCCTGAACAAGGTCTGCGGCGACGAAGACATGTTCGCGCTCGGCAGCTCGGTCGCGCGCGTGGTGCAGATGGCCTCCTCGGACGACGAAGGCACCCATGCGCTGGCCTATTACGTGCTGTCCGACGTCGCCCTCACCCAGCGCATCCTGCGCCTGGCGAATACGGTCAAGTACCGCACCGCTTCCGGCACCGCCGTCACCACGATCTCGCGCGCCATCTCCCTGCTGGGCTTCGACAACGTCAAGACCACCGCCCTGGCCATGCTGCTGGTGGACGCCCTCGCCAGCAGCGAGCATGCCTGGAGCGTGCGGGTGGAGCTGGAAGCCTCGCTGTGCGCCAGCCTGGTCGGGCGCGAGATGGCGCGCCACAGCTTTTACCAGGGCGCCGAGGAAGCCTCGATCGGCGCCCTGTTCAAGAACCTGGGTCCGCTGCTGGTGGCCTCCCATGAGCATGAGCGCTACCGCGAGATCAAGGCCCTGGTGGCCTCGGGCAAGCACAGGCTGGCGCAGGCGGCCCAGATGATCATCGGCTGCAGCTACGACGCGCTGTCGGAGGCGGTGCTGGGCGAGTGGAAGATCCCGGACGTGATCATGCGCGCCCAGCGCCCGCTGCCAGAGGGCACGCTGAAAGTGGCGCTCAACCGCGGCGAATGGATGCGCCAGGTGGCTTCGTTCAGCCTGGACGTGGCGCGCCTGCTGGCGGCGCCCGGCGAACCGGCCGGGACGCCGGAGGCCCAGGCCCTGCTGGCGCGCTACGGCCATGCGCTGAACATCGACGCCACCCAGCTCGGCGAGCTGTTCGCCGCGGTGGCCCAGGAGATGACCGCCCTGCTGGAGAGCATGAACCTGGAGCCGGTGCGCCGCCGCGAAGAGCCGGAAGGCGACGGCCTGCCCAACGTGCTGCTGCTGGCGACCCTGGGCGCCGGCGAGGAAGCGCAGGGCAGCTACCCGAGCGGCAAGCCGAAGAACGCGCGCGAGCTGCTGCTGGCCGGGGTCCAGGACGTGACCCAGATGCGCGCCTCCGGCCAGCACAAGGTCAACGACGTGGTCCTGGCCGTGCTGGAGACGCTGTACACGGCGCTGGGCTTCCGCTTCGCCACCGTGGTCCTGAAGGACGCTCGGCTCGGCCAGTACCGCGCCCGCGTGTCCTTCGGCGCCGACAAGGCCGCCACCCAGGCCGGCTTTGCCTTCCCGGCGGCGCCGGCCAGCGGCAGCGCCAGCCGGGATCTGTTCTTTCTGGCGATGGCGAACGACGCCGACCTGATGATCTCGGATGCCTCCAGCCCGAAGATCCGCGACCTGCTGCCGGCCTGGCACCGCCAGTTGCTGCCGGATGCGAAAAGCTTCATCGTGCTGCCGCTGGTGGTGGGACAGGCCCAGCTCGGCCTGTTCTATGCCGACCGCACCCAGACCGCGCCGGAAGGCGTGCCGCCGGACGAGACTTCGCTGATCAAGGCGCTCAAGGGCCAGGTACTGGCTGCGCTTGCGCCCTGACGAAGTCGCCGAATTCGCGCGCCGGCATCGGCCGTCCGAACAGGAAACCCTGGGCTTCGTCGCTGCGCTTGTCGCGCAGGAAGCCCCATTGCGCCGGCGTCTCCACCCCTTCCGCCACCACCGATAGCCCGAGCGAGTGCGCCAGCCCGATGGTCGCGCCGACGATCGCGGCGTCGTTCGGGTCGTGCTCGATGTCCTTCACGAAGCCGCGGTCGATCTTGATGCGGTCGATCGCGAACAGCTTCAGGTAGGCCAGCGAGGAATAGCCGGTGCCGAAATCGTCGATCGCCAGCTTGAAGCCGCGCGCACGCAGCTGGCGCAGCAGGGCGCGGGTGTTTTCCGGGTCGCGCATGGCGGCCGTCTCGGTGATCTCCAGTTCCAGCCGCGACGGGTCGATCGGGTGCTCGATCAGCAGCTGGTCGAGGCGCGCCAGCAGGGCGCCGCCGCCGAACTGGCGCGCCGACAGGTTGACCGCCAGGCGCAGCCCGCCCAGGCCCTCGCGCTGCCATTCCATCAGCAGGGCCATGGCGCGTCCCAGCACCCAGTCGCCGAGCGGCAGGATCAGGCCGCACTCCTCGGCGATCGGGATGAAGCGGGCCGGCTCGATGCTGCCCAGCTCCGGATCGTGCCAGCGCAGCAGCGCCTCGGCGCCGATCACGCGCCCGGTGTCGAGCGCGACCTGGGCCTGCAGGTGGACCTCGAAGCCGCCGTGCTCGAGCGCCGCCCACATCCGGTTTTCCAGCATCAGGTGCTCATGGGTGGCGGCGTTCATGGCCGGCGAGAAGAAGCGGAAATTGCCGCGGCCGTCGCGCTTGGCGGCGTACATCGCCATGTCGGCGTGGCGCACCAGGGTCTCGGCATCCAGGCCGTCGTCCGGGAACAGGGCCACGCCCACGCTGGCGCCACTGTGCGCGGTGATGCCGTTCAGGTAGTAGGGCTGCTGCAGCGATTCGACCAGGCGCACCGCCACCGTCGTTACGCTGTCCGGGCTCAGGGGGCCGCCCAGCACGATGATGAATTCGTCGCCGCCCAGGCGGGCCAGGGTGTCGACGTCGCGCAGCAGGTCCTTCATGCGCGCGCTGGCGCCCACCAGCAGCTGGTCGCCGGCCTGGTGGCCGAGCGAATCGTTGATCTTCTTGAAGTGRTCGAGGTCGATGAACAGCACCGCCAGCGGCAGGTTCGAGCGGCGCGCCTGGGCCAGCTGCTGCTCCAGCCGCATGCCGAGCGCGGCGCGGTTTTCCAGGCCGGTGAGCGGGTCGTGGTGGGCCAGGCGGTGGATATGGGCCTGCGAGCGGTGCTGTTCGGTCAGGTCGCGCAACATGCAGACGTACAGCCGCTCGGCCGGCAGCTCCACCTGCGATACCGTGACCGCCAGCGGAAAAGGTTCGGCGCGCGCATTGATGCCGTCGAGTTCGCGCTCGTCAAGCGGCGCCCGTGCCAGGCGCGTCAACAGCGCGGCGCCGTCCTCGCCGTCGGTGCCCGGCACCAGGGTGGTGAAGTCGAGGCCCTGCAGGTGGGCCTGCGGATAGCCGAACAGCGCCGCCGTGGCCGGATTCGCCGACACCACCACGCCGCCGGCATCGACGGTGACGATGGCGTCGCCCGCGTTGTCGAGGATGGCCTGCAGGCGCGCCTCGCGGTCGCGCAGGCGGGTGGTGCGGTCGCGTACCTGGGCCTCGACCGCGGCGCGCTCGCCGCTGATCAGCAGCAGCAGCGCGCCCAGCAGCGCGGTCAGCAGCAGGCCCGAGGTCAGCACCGTCCAGCTGACCAGGCCGCGCTGCTCTTCGAGGTAGGCGATGGTCGGCGAAAAGCGCAGCATGTAGCTGCGTCCGCCGAAGCCCAGCTTGACCGGATAGTCGAACGGACGGAACGGCCGCCGCATGTCGCCCAGCAGCGGGTGCGGCGTGGCGTCGGTGACGTCGGTCAGGCTGAGCTGGAAGCCGCCGAAGCCGCTGCGCCGCACTTCCTGTGTGACGAAGGCGGGTACGTCGAGCACCAGGGCCAGCAGCCCGACCGGCGGCCGGCCCGGCTCGCCCACCGAACGGAACAGGGTGATGCCGGGGCTGCCGTTGCGGACCAGTTCGAGCGGCGCCGTCGCTACCGCCTGGTTGCTCTGCAGGGCGCGCTCGGCCGCGTCGGCACGTCCGGGCGCGGTCAGGTAGTCGATGCCGCGAAAGCCGTTGTTTGCGGGTGGCCAGGTGTACAGCACCGGCAGGTACTGATCGCGTTCGCCGGCCGGATACATCGCCCGGCCGAGGCCGAGATCGCGCAGACCCGGGAAACCGGGGTCGACCTCGGCGCGCACCCAGGCTTCGAAGGCGCTGCGTTCGGCCCGGGCCACCGGCACGATCCAGTTGATCGCAAGGATGTCGCTGCGTCCACCCACATAGCCGCTGGCGATGCGCAGGAACTTGTCGCGCGCCATGTATTTTTCGTCGGCGCCGAGAGTGCGGGCGAAGGTGCCGACGAAGCGCTCGTGTTCGTTCATCTCGGCCTGCAGGCCGTCGGCCACCTCCTGGGCTTTCACCCGGTAGGGCTGCAGGTGCTGCTGGGTTTCCCAGTGCACGGCCTGCTCGTAGACCGCCACCACGGCGCCGGCCGCCAGCACCAGCGGAATGCCCACCAGCGGCGCCCGCTGGCGCCACAGCGGCCGCGGGCGCCCGCAGGCGATCCAGACCAGGGGCGCGGCCAGCAGCACGCCGATGGTGTCGCCGGCCCACCAGTTGATCCAGTTCGCCGCGCGTTCGGCGGGCGGAATCAGGCCCAGCAAATAAAGGGCGGAGACGCTGAGGGTGGCGTTGATGAGGCTCATGACCGGGGCCAGCATCAGGAAGCGGCCGACGTCGCGCGCCGAGTCGAGGCCAGGGCGTATCAGGCGCCGGAACCAGAGCGCGCCGAGCCAGGCCTGCAGCACGGAGCCGAAGGTGGTGACGGCCATCGCCGCCCATGCGGCGGCCGGCGCCGCCTCCGGGGACAACCAGGCGCCGGGCAGGTGCAGCAGGGCAGCGCCCAGCGCGATGGCCGGCAGCACCCGCCAGCCTCCGGTGACCGCCAGCGCGAGGCCGACGCCGGCCGGCAGGAAGACCGGCGTGGCATAGCCGGGAGGAAGGGCGAGCAGGTCGGTGAGGAAGCGCGCGGCCCCGTACACACCGACGGTCACCAGCCCGGCCAGCAGGAGTTGCGGCCAGTACCACCGTGCTTTGCTTGCTGCTGAGCGCGCCATGTTCGTCCTCGCCGATGAAGCCAGTCTAGCGCCGTGGACGAGGGCAGGGCGCTAATTTGCAAAACAGCCCTTGCAGACTTGCACTTGGGTCGCTACAATCACGCCCCGAAGCAACGACACTATGTGAGTCGGATCAGTTCTGATAAAACAATAGTTGACAGTAGTTTGTCCGTGCTTCATACTCTGCGGTTCTTCGCGGGTGGGGTGGCCGAGTGGTTAAAGGCAGCAGACTGTAAATCTGCCCTCTCTGAGTACGCTGGTTCGAATCCAGCCCCCACCACCAAAAAAGCGTTGATCGTGTTGTGAATCGAAAGCAGTTGAGTTGAGAAGTGCCTCGTGCGGGTGTAGCTCAATGGTAGAGCTGAAGCCTTCCAAGCTTATGACGAGGGTTCGATTCCCTTCACCCGCTCCAGTTTCAAATCAGCCCTTGTAGCTCAGTGGTAGAGCACTCCCTTGGTAAGGGAGAGGCCACGTGTTCAATCCACGTCAAGGGCACCAGAATTTAGTACGGCAGTCGTAGTCTTCGACCGTCAGGCGTGCCTGGTAATTTCAAACATCGTTAGGATCTTAGGAGTCAAGAATGGCAAAAGGTAAATTCGAACGGACCAAGCCGCACGTCAACGTCGGCACCATTGGTCACGTTGACCACGGCAAAACCACCCTGACGGCTGCAATCGCAACCGTTCTGTCGAAGAAATTCGGCGGCGAAGCCAAGGCCTACGACCAGA
>NZ_JBFTMX010000065.1:0-16650 GCF_056397205.1 Massilia sp. 05N420 | reverse complement strand
CATCTACGCCAACGCCGGCGGCATCCAGGGCCCGATCACGTCCGAAGACGTCGGCAACAGCGTGGCCAACAACCTGGTGTACGGTAACCGCAACAACTTCGACCTGGCCAGCCCGAGCAATGCGACCAAAGAGCGACAGCACCAGCGCCGGGATCCCTAGTTCATGCAGAACCGGCAGAGTGGCTGTAGTTCAAGCAAGAACTGCGAAGTATTGTGCGACACCCTTGACTGGCTTCAAGTTCCTTGACGAACTAAAGGCGATTTATCACGGCAAGGTCTCAGCAGTGTTGCGAAAACCCCTAAGAAATGATGTGGTGACGTTTGATCTAAGCCAAACCCAGATAGGGAACTAGTTTTACTCTGACCCCTCAGGTGCGAATTTAGTAGCTCGTCTGAGAGGCAGCATGAAGATCTGGCACAAACAATTCCTTGAGAAAACTCAATCTAGCTTACTCAGGCTGGCTTTGTCCGCCACGATCGACATCGACATCGACATCGACATCGCTTGCCGTTTCTTGCTGTCGATTCCGCTAGCCGAAATGCTCAGTATGCAAGAACCGGGCGACAAGCAGTCACATCTGCTAATGCCGCGCAATCTGACCAAGTTTCTGGCCCATCACCGTCACACGCCGCGACCACGGGACCATCGCAACCAGCCGATCAATATCGGCGCCGAGCTCGGGCGCCGCGAACTGCAGTCGATCAGTGCCGCCCCGATGGCCCTGCGCAAAATCCTTGACCCTCGCCGGCGGTTTGCCGCAGGCGGGCGACCACGGGCGGAGCATCCTGCGCAAGGCAAGCAAGATCATGCTGACAAACCGGGACCGCAAACCGAGCCTCCTTACTCGAGGCTCATCAACTCTGCAGTCTTTGTCACCAACCGGCAATGATGCGGTAAGGTCATTCGTGCAGGAGCAAGATAATGAGTACCGTAAGAGAACATCGTGCCTTAATCCATGTTAATCCCCGTTCGCCGATACTCGGCGAACCCTTCGATACCGCGGCCGAAGGGGCACAGTGGGAATCCCCTCTCGACCTCAAGAGTGGACTGTCCGCTCTGTACAGCGGCCGCTGGCTGATCGTCTGGATCACTGCCGTCGTCACCTTGTCGGCCATGTTATATACCTTGACCATCAAGCCGGTGTTCGAGGCCGACATGACGCTGTACGTCGAGGAGGAGAGCCCGAACGCGTCGAAAAACATGATGAGCGAAGCCTCGTCGCTTTTCGAGACCAAGAAGGCGCCGATTGCCGAGATGGAGTTGCTGCGCTCGCGCATGGTCGTGTCACGTGCTGTCAACAACCTGAAGCTGTACATCGACGTCGAGCCAAAGTACTTCCCGCTTGTGGGCGCCTGGATTGCAAGCAAGCTGGGCAATGACTTGTCGAATCACGGCCTGTTTGGCTACGGCGGCTATGTCTGGGGCAAGGAGAAGGCCGAGGTGTCGCTGTTCGAGGTGCCGGAAGCCTGGCTGGGCCGCCAGTTCACGCTCACGGCGCTCGGCGATCAACGCTACCGCTTTTCCGGCGGCGGCCAAGCCACCGTGTTCGACGGTACGGTCGGCCAGCACTATCGGGTGCCTACTACCCAAGGCATGATCGAATTGAAGGTCGATCGCATGTCCGCCAAGCCGGGAGCGCTGTTCGTGCTGCGTCGCACGTCGCTTCTGTCGACGACCGCGGCCATCCAGAACGCACTCGTGGTCGCCGAGCACGGCAAGCAATCCGGGGTTATCGAAGTTAAGCTGCAGGGCGACAGTGCGCGCCGAACCTATCTCGTGCTGAGCGAGATCGGCCGCGAATACATGCGCCAGAACCTGGCACGCAAGGCCGAGGCAGCAGAAAAGTCGCTGGCCTTCCTGAATGAGCAACTGCCTATCCTGAAGAAGCAGCTGGAGCAGGCAGAAGACCGCTATACCCGCTTCCGCAATGCACACAGTACGGTGGACCTCAACGAAGAAGCGCGCGTGAACCTGGCGCAAGCGGCAGCAGCGCGCGCGCGCCGTACCGACCTGATACAAAAGAAAGCCGAACTGTTGGCGCGCCTCACGGAAAATCACCCTCAGGTCGAAGCGATCGACCTCCAGCGCAAGGAAGTCGACGCCGAGCTCGCGAGAGCCGAGGCCCGCATCAAGGGCATGCCCGTTCTGGAGCAGGACGAGGCCAGGCTGACACGTGAGATCAAGGTCAACACCGAACTCTACGTGGCATTGTCGAACAGCGCACAGCAGCTACGTCTGGCCACGGTCGGGCAAGTCAGCAACGTGCGGATGGTGGACATGCCCATCCCTCCCGAACAGCCGATCAAGCCGAATCGTCCTCTCATCGTGGCGCTGGCTGCCGTCACTGGTTTATTCCTTGGGAGCGTGGCAGCCTTCGCGCGCAAGGCGATCAAGGGAGGAATCGATGACGAGCAAAAAATCGAACGCATGCTGCGTTCACGCGCTGTTTATGCACTGATTCCGCATAGCAGCAACCAGGACAAACTGATGCACAAGGCACAGGGCAGCGGCAGCGTATCGCCGATCCTGGCCACGGTCATGCCCGAGGATCCGGCCGTCGAAAGTCTGCGCAGTTTCCGCTCAGCCTTGCTGTTTTCGCTGTCTCATTTCAAGAACAATATTGTGATGTTCACCGGCCCCACGCACGGTGTCGGCAAATCCTTCGTTACCGCCAATCTTGCCGCGGTGATCGCGGCGAGCGGCAGGAGCGTGCTGCTGGTCGATACCGACATGCGCAGCGGCAGCCTGTGCAATTACCTGGGGGTGAACCGCGAGCGCGGATTGTCATCCGCGATTCTCGGGAAGGCAACGATCGATGAAGTCATCCACCATGGCCTGGTCGACAAGCTCGATTTCATTCCGACCGGTGAGCTCCCGCCGAGCGATCCCGAGTTCCTGCTCCACCCTAATTTCGGACACCTGCTGAAGCAAGCCAGCAGCCGATACGACCTGGTTCTACTCGACTCGCCCCCGCTGCTGGTAGGTGCCGATGCGCTGATCATCGGGGCACAGGCTGGTGCGGTGTTCATGGTCGCGCGTTTCAGCAGCACCAAAGAAAGCGAAATCAACGAGTCGATCAATCACTTGAATCGCGCTGGTATTCCGCTCGAAGGCGTGCTGCTGAACGATATGGCGCCGCGTTTGGGCGCTTATGGTTCCTATCCGCGTTCAGCGGCAATTTAGGCATTGATTCGATGGCTTCCGGACATGGGGATTGTGTTCGGAAGTGTATTGGCGGTCGATTCGACGATCGGCCGTTCATGTCGAGACGCGTCCGCCGGCAGAAAGGGTGGGGAGAATGGGTTTATCCATGTTAAATACCGTCAGAGCTTTTCTTGGCGCCGAATTCAACCGGAATGTACTGACGCTGATGACCGGCACGGGACTGGCACAGCTCATACCACTCGCGGTCATGCCGGTGCTGGCGCGCATTTATACGCCAGAGCAGTTCGGCGTGCTCGCGCTGTTTGTCGCAGTCGTATCGCCGCTTTCGGTAATGTCGACCGGCCGCTATGAATTGGCGATCATGCTGCCGCGGAAAGACGGGGATGCCACCAACCTCGCGGCCTTGTCGGTGGTGATCAGTCTGCTTGTGAGTGCCGTCCTGTTTGCGTGCATGTGCGCGTTCAATCGGCCGATTGCCAATGCACTGGGAAACCAGGCGATGTCGACCTGGCTGTATCTGGTACCGCTTGCGGTCCTGTTGAACGGTATCTATACGAATCTCAATTACTGGAGCAACCGGCACAAACTGTACTTCATGATGGCGCACCGGCGCGTGCTGCATAGCGGCGGAACGGCGACGGTGCAGCTCGGCCTTGGACTGATGCGTGCCGGCGCCGGTGGACTGGTAATCGGTCTTATTTCCGGGCAGACGCTGGCGATAGGATTGATGGCGAACATGATGCGCCGCCATAGCCCGCGTTATTGGCGCGCCATCGATGCCGGGAGAATGTGGGCGTTGGCAAAACGTTACAAGAGCTACCCGCAGCTTCTGGTTCCGGCACATGCGCTGGGAGCGCTTTCGATACAACTGCCGGCGATTTTCATCAACATGACGTTCGGCTTGTCTGCTGCAGGATTTTTCATGCTTGCGGAAAGGGTGGTCGCGCTGCCTCTTTCGCTGATATCCACCTCGGTCGGCGACGTTTTTCGACAGGAAATCGCCGAGCGCTTCCATGCGGGCGAGAATTGCCGGAGCCAATTCCTGTCCACGCTGAGGAAATTGACGGCGATTGCGACGCCGCCGTTCCTGGTCTTGCTGTTTTGCGCTCCCGCACTGTTTGCGATCGTATTCGGCGAACGGTGGCGTATAGCCGGGGAATACGCGCAACTCATGTGCCCGATGTTCTACCTGCGCTTCATCAGTAACCCCTTGAGCCTAGTGGCAATCGTTGCGCAGCGAAACCGTTTTGAATTCCTGTGGCAGGTCGGCCTATTGGTCTTTCTCGTGCTCGCGGCGGGCTCGCACTATGTCGTCCCGCTCGATGAAAAAACCTATGTGGCCGCCTTCACGGCCATCTACTGCACATTCGACCTCGTGAACCTCGTTGCCAGTTACAGGTTCGCGTGCGCCGGCGATTCGCGGCATCGGGCAGTCGGCCGGATTGAACAGCTGCAATGACTAATGAACTTTCCATGACCGGAGCGAGCAATGGATGCAATCGTGAGAAATTTCGTCGACACGCAAGCGGAAAGCCCACCGAGCCACGCCGGTGCGCTATCCCGCAAAACCGAGTATCGCAGGCTATGTGAAAAGGAGTCGTCGATCCCGATATTTTCCACCGACTGGTGGCTCGATGCCGCGGTGGGGCCGGCCAATTGGGACGTGGTGCTGGTCAAGAGAAACGAACAGATCATCGGTGCAATGCCRTTTGCCATCGTCCGCCGCGTCGGCATGGAGGTCATCCAGCAACCGCCCCTGACGCCAATGCTTGGTCCATGGATACCGAAGATAGGAATGACCACCAGGACCAGGCTCAACAATGAACAAAAGATCATGCATGCACTGATCGAGCAGTTGCCACGTTTCGACCATTTCAGGCAGACCTGGAACAAGAACTTGTCGAACTGGCTGCCGTTTTACTGGAATGGCTTCAGCCAGACCACGGAATACACCTATGTGATCCCCGCCCTGCATGACCTGCGCGAACTCTGGAAACAGTTCGAGGGCTCGCGACGAAAGCACTGCAAGCAAGCAATTGATCGCTACAACTTACATATTCGCAGCGACCTGCCGTTGGACGCCTTCCTGGCCCTGCATAAAATGACGCTCGCCAATCGCGGCATTTCGCAGTCATTTTCCGACGATTGCCTGCGCCGGATCGATGCCGCCTGTGTCGAGCACAACTGCCGCAGGATCAATATCGCCGTCGACGAGACAGGAAGGCATGTGGCCGGCACATACACGGTCTGGGACAGCCATTGCGCATATGCGTTAATAAAAGGATCCGATCCCAAGCTGTGGCACACGGGCGCGCCGAGTTTCTGCCAATGGGAAACTATAAAGTTCTGCGCGACGGTGGCGCCGAAATACGATTTTCTCGGAAATATGAATCCTTCCATCGAGCCCTATGTTCGCAGCTTCGCAACCGAACAGACGCCCATATTCACGATCAGCAAAACACCATCGCGGCTGTTGCGTTTGCGACAGGGCCTGAGGTCGGCCTTGGCAAGCGGACACTGAACCTTTTTTAGTTTCTGGAGGGTGCATGACAACTGCAGCGACCAAGGAAGCACTATTAGAGGTGGAGCAGTCACAACTGACCGAGGAGGCAGAGCCGCGGGAGAGTGCAGGCTCGCCCAAGGACGAGTATCGCGCATTCTGCCAGCAGGAAGCTTCATTGCACATGTTCGCCCGCGACTGGTGGCTGGACGCGGCGGTCGGACCCGAGGGATGGGATGTCGCGCTCGTGAAGAAGAACGGGGTGGTTGTCGCTGCCATGCCCTATGTGCTGCGCCGGCGGCTGGGCATGCAGATCCTCACCCAACCGGCGTTGACACCGATCCTTGGACCCTGGCTCCACCAGCTCGAAGGCAAGCCGTCGGTTCAATTCAGCAACGAAAGAGAACTCATGCAGGCGCTGATCGATCAATTGCCGCCTTTCGATCACTTCGCGCAAACCTGGGATTCCCGCCTCTGGAACTGGCAGCCTTTTTTCTGGAATGGCTTCAGGCAAACGACATACTATTCTTTCATCCTGCCTGACTTGTCCGACAGGGAAAAACTATGGACGGGACTGGACGGCAAAGTRCGTCGCTTGCTAAGCAAGCTGGAAAGGGAAAATCGTTTACAGGTGCGCGACGACTTGCCTATCGACGTACTTCTCGAGCTGAACCACAAAACGTTTGAACGCCAAGGACTGGCGTCATCGTTTGCAGACGAACTGGCCTACAGGCTGGATGCCGCATGCCAAAAACGCGGCTGCTGCAAGGTGATCATTGTGATGGATGAGGCTGGCGTACCGCACGCCGGTTACTACTTCGTCTGGGATCAGCACAGTGCCTACGGCTTGATTGCAGGGATGGATCCGGCCTACCGCCAGAGCGGCGCGAACAGCCTCTGCCTGTGGGCGACAATCCTGCACGCAGCCGGCGTCACTCGCGAGTACAACTTTTGCGGTTCGATGATCGAACCGGTCGCAGCCTTCATGCGCTCGTTTGGAGGTACGCCCACGCCGTATTTTCACATCAGCAAAACGCCGTCGCGCCTCCTCATGGTTCGCCAGACCATGCTGTCACTCATCGGGAAAAAATAATGTTGCACCTTGCTCTCCCTGCAAGCTGGATCCCCGAGCGCCGCTGGATTGCGGACGTCGTCCTCGGTCAATTTCTGGGGCTGGAGTACACGCTCACGTTCAACCCTGGGGAGACGGTGCGCATGAGCTCAGCGGGCAAGACACTGGATTTGTCGGATGCCTTCTTCGCGGTCGGCATGGAGGGCGCGGACATCCCTCGATACTGGGACCTTGCCGAGAGCGGCCTCGAGGTCCGGCTATCCGAGCCGAACATTCCCATCCTGTTCGGCGAGCCTGGCGTCACATTCGATGGCGTACGTGCGAGCTTGATGCTCGACGTGTTCGGATCGGCATTCTTCATGCTTGCGCGCCAGGAGGAGTTGACAAGCAGCACGCGCGACCGGCATGACCGCTTCCCGGCCGCCGCGTCGCTGGCCGCACGCCTCGATTTCCTGTGCCGCCCGGTCGTCGACGAGTACGTGGAAATCCTGTGGGCGACGATGTCGCGCTTGTGGCCCGGACTCGAACGCAAACGGCGTGTGGCGCGCACGCTGGTCAGCTGCGACGTCGACTTGCCCTTCGATCCCGCCTGCGCATCGATGTTCCGCCTTGGGAAGAGATTGCTGGGGCACGCATACCGGCAACGTTCGCTCAGCGCGCTGATCCCCACAGTAAGCAATTACTGGGAGGTCAGGCGCGGCAACCAGGCGCGCGATCCTTACTGGCACGCGCTGTCCTGGATCATGGATGTCAACGAGAAGGCCGGCAACCAGGTGACCTTTAACTTCATTCCTGCCCCGACCGATAGCAGCATGGATCTGGCCCCCAGCCTCGACGATCCCCGTATGCGAGGACTGTTGCGGATGGTCCATGCGCGCGGACACCTGGTCGGTATCCATCCCGGCTATAACACCTACCGCCACCCGACTGTGTTCGCCCGCTCGGTCGCGACCCTGCGCCGCGCGATGGAGGAGGAGGGCATCGTCCAGGAGGAATTGGGCGGACGCCAGCACTACCTGCGCTGGGACGTGACAGAGACTGCCCGCTTGTGGGATGAGAACGCGTTGAGCTACGACAGCACCTTGTCCTACCCGACGGTCGCCGGTTTTCGTACCGGAACTTGTCAAGAATACACGATGTATGACCTCGCCGAGCGCCGGCCACTTGGACTGAAGCAGCGGCCGCTGGTGGTCATGGAAAACTCGGTCCTCGACGAGGAAAACATGGGTCTGGGGCATGGAGACCGTGCGCTCGCCGCCATGGAGCACTACAAGCAGGTTTGCCGCCGCTTCGATGGCAATTTCACCCTGCTCTGGCACAACTCGTCGTTGTCGGACGAGGCCGATAGGGCAATGTATTGCGAGCTGATCAACTAGCGGAGATCCCATGCACGCCACTTACGCCCTCGCAGCCAGGACCAGAGCGGTCAACCCTTCCGGACCGGAGCCGGTCGCTTTCCTGCTCCTTTTTCCCGGCTTCTTTTTCTACCAGACGCTGATAGGCATGGGTGTCATGCGGGCTTTCCTGGGTGGGTATTTCGCAATCGTTTCCATCGTACTGGTGGGGCCGCTCGTGTACGCCTACCTCCGCGCGGTCAAGATCGCCAGGTACCGGATAGCGCCGACCGACGTGCAATTCGGCTTTTTCCTGGCCTACTTCCTGGTGATTGTCGTGATCAACGCCGCCTTCGGTGCCGACGCCACCATCGTGCAGACCCACGTGCTGTCGATTCTCTATTTCATCAATATCTACCTGATCTTCAAGAACGTCGATTTTTTCAACCGGAAGATGGCGATGTTGACGCTGGTTTCCTTGATGATCATGTCCGCGACCATCTTCCTGTTTTCGACGGACGGCAGTTTCCAGCCTGGACAGCTTGGCGACCCGAGCAACCCGGAAAGTGTGGCGACCTACCAGGGGTTCGCCCGCTCCTACGTACTGACCTTCGTCGCGGTTATCTGTTTTGTCCGGCTGCTCGTCGCACGCCTGGCACTTTACTGCATGGCGGTTGCGGCTCTGTTCCTGAACGGTTCGCGCAGCGAATTGGTCGCCGTCCTGTTCGTGCTRCCGCTTGTCGAGCTGTATCGGGCGAAAAACTGGCTACACGTCCTTTGCATCCTGGTGCTGGGTGTTGCCCTGTTCAGTATCAGTCCACAGACGTTGATGGAAAACGCGCCCGACAGCCGGGTGTGGGAATTGTTCGATCTGTCCCACTCCGACTCCGCGAATGCCAGGCATGACCTCACGCGGCACGCTCTGTCGACGATCACAAACCACCCCTTGCTGGGCGATTACGCCAGCTATCCCCCGGGCGGGTACTCGCACAACATCCTGTCGGCCTGGGTCGACCTCGGCTTTTTCGGCTTCGCCTACCTGTTGCTGATGCTGGCGCTTACCACGTTCAGGCTGTTCGTCCGCGGCTGGCTGGGCCGAACCCGGTCCGGCCAATGCCTGCTGGCCTGGAACCTGATCTGCATGTCGCTGTTCCTGCTGATGACAGCCAAGACCTTCGATGACATGCTCGCCGGCGCTGCGATGGGCGCCTACGCGAACTATTGCAACAGGACACGGCAAGCGCAGGTGCCGGATAAACGAAAAGGAAACGGACCATGATCAATATTCATCTGTATCCGTCAGCATTCCTGAACGAGAGCCGGATCTTGCGCGAGGCTGGCTCACTGTCGCAGCTGGCGCTTTTCGACCGGATCGACCTCGTGGGTGTGGGAGAGGAGGGCTTGGCGCCCGTCGAGAAGCTGCAGGACGACATTTGCATCGTGCGCCCTGGTCAACGCAAAGGCAGCGGTCTGGTGGGCAAGCTGGCACGCACCGCCAGTTGGAGCCGTGCGGTCTACCATCTTTACCGCAAGGAAGAACTCGGATGCGTGAACTGCCATAGCGTCGCGACATTACCGCTCGGGGTCCTGCTCAAGCGTAAAACAAAGGCCAAGCTCGTGTATGACGCCCATGAGCTCGAGACGGAAACCAATAACTTGTCCGGCATGCGCAAGTTGCTGACCAGGCAGGTCGAGCGCAGGCTGATCGGGCACGCAGACCATTGCATTTTCGTGGGAAGTGCGATCGAGCAGTGGTATGTCCGCGAGTATGGGCTGCACAACACGACGGTGCTGTACAACTGCCCCTCGCGCCGCCAGGTAAAACCATCGGACCATTTTCGTACCGCGTTTTCGATCGAGCCCGGCACGCCGATCTTTCTGTACCAGGGGTATATCGGCGAAGGCCGGGGAATTCGAATCCTGGTCGAGGCATTTTCAGCACTGGCCGGGCGCGCGGCACTGGTCGTGATGGGCTACGGATCCTTGGCTGACTGGGTCGCCAAAGAAGCGAAACACCTTCCCGGCATCCATTACCACCCGGCGGTGGCGCCGGAATGCCTGCTCGATTACACCGCCGCAGCGGATTTCGGATTGTCCGTGATTGAACCCACGTCGCTCAGCTATGAATACTGCATGCCCAATAAGTTGTTCGAATACGTGATGGCAGGCAAGCCGGTGTTGGTTTCACCCACCAGGGAGCAAAGTGAATTCGTGCGCAGGCATGCGATCGGCGAAGTGGCAAGCGACATCTCGCCGGCGGCGATCCGCGAAGGCGTTTTGTCCTTGCTGGGGCGCGACCCGCATGCCTTGCAGGCAGCGCTGACGCGAACCGCCGGCGAATTTTGCTGGGAAGGACAGGAGAAGACGCTCGAAGCACTCTATCTCGATACGCTCGGCTTGCGTTCTTTCCAAGGCACGGCGAAACAGCCATGGGAGGTGAAGCATGATCTCTGTCATTGATTACGGCGTCTGCAACCTGGGTTCGATGCTCAACATGCTGCGCAAGGTCGGCGCGCAGGCACAGCTGGCATCGACCGCCAGCGACATCGACCGGGCCGAGAAGATCATCCTGCCTGGCGTAGGCGCGTTCGACAACGGCATCGCCGCGCTCACCGAGCGCGGCCTCGTGGAACCGCTGCGCCGGAAGGCCCTGCGCGACAAGGTGCCTTTGCTGGGCGTTTGCCTGGGCATGCAGATGCTGGGCAGGCGCAGCGAGGAAGGCAGGCTTGATGGGCTGGGCCTGCTCGACGCCGAAGCGCAGCGCTTCCGCTTCAGCGCCGACAGCGGCTTCAAGGTGCCTCATATGGGCTGGAGTCCGCTATTGCCGCGGCGCGATAGCACCTTGTTGCGTGCGCTGGAGATCCGGTCCCGATTCTATTTCTGCCACTCATATCACTTGGTTTGCCGCGACGGCGCCGATGTGCTGGCCGGGGCCGGTTACGGCGGCGAATTCGTAGCGATGGTCCAACGCGACAATGTATATGGGGTCCAGTTTCACCCGGAAAAGAGCCATCGCTTCGGTATGGAATTGCTGCATAACTTTACGGAGATGTGATGTTGCACGCTCGAGTGATTCCCTGCCTGCTGATGCGAAACCGCGGGCTGGTAAAGACGGTGAAGTTCAAGAACCCCCGCTACATCGGCGACCCGGTGAATGCGGTACGCATCTTTAACGAGAAGGAAGTCGATGAACTGGTCTTCCTCGACATCGGTATCGCCGGCGGACGGGGCGCTCCCGATTTCGAACTCCTGGCCGACATCGCGAGCGAAGCCTTTATGCCGTTCGCCTATGGCGGCGGGATCACCAGTATCGACCACATCAAGCGCCTCTACGCGCTCGGGGTCGAAAAGGTGGTGCTCAACACTGCCGCCGCCGACCAGCCGCAGCTGGTCGAGGAAGCGGCTGCGCTGGCTGGCCGCTCGGGGGTGATCGTGTCGATCGACGTACGCCGCAA
The DNA here is from genome assembly GCF_056397205.1 of Massilia sp. 05N420. Classification (NCBI taxonomy): domain Bacteria; kingdom Pseudomonadati; phylum Pseudomonadota; class Betaproteobacteria; order Burkholderiales; family Oxalobacteraceae; genus Massilia; species Massilia sp. 05N420. Next base: position 5,123 of record NZ_JBFTMX010000065.1, on the reverse strand, counting down.
CTGGATGGGCAAGTACACGGTCTGCGTGGCGGGCGGCACACGCGACCTGAAGCGCGAGCCGGTCGAGTACGCGCGCGCGATGGAAGGGCTTGGCGCCGGAGAGATCCTGCTGAATGCGATCGACCGCGACGGCACGATGGAAGGCTACGACCTGGAACTGGTGGGACGGCTCTGCAAAGCGGTGTCGATTCCGGTGGTGGCCGCCGGCGGCGCGGCCGGCTTGCCCGATCTCCGTGCGGGGGCGGGCGCCGGCGCGTCCGGGCTGGCGGCCGGCAGCATGTTCGTTTTCCATGGGAAGCACAATGCCGTGCTTATCACGTATCCCGAGTATGAAGAACTCGAAAGGCTATTCAAATGACGTCCCTTACGCAAAACCTCACCTACCCGACCACTTCCGGGCAGACTTATCGGGCCTGTACCCGCTGCATCATGGATACCGTGGCCGATCGCAGCATCACGTTCGACGAACAGGGCCTGTGCTGCCACTGCCTCCGCTATGACGGACTGGTCAATGCTCGCCGGCTGCGCGGCATTCGCGGACGCGAGGCCTTGCGTGCCCTGGTCGAGCGCATCAGTGCCGCCGGACGGGGACGTGAGTATGACTGCATCATCGGCGTCAGCGGCGGGGTCGACAGTACCTACGTGGCCTGGCTGGTCAAGCAGCAGGGCCTGCGTCCGCTTGCCGTGCACTTCGACAATGGCTGGAATTCCGAACTCGCGACAAAGAACATTGAACGCGTGTTGCGCAACATCGGCATCGATCTGCACACCCATGTCGTCGACTGGGAAGAGTTCCGCGACCTGCAGCGCGCCTTCCTCGAGGCCTCGACGCCGGATGGGGAGATCCCCACCGATCACGCGATCGGCGCCTTGCTGTGGAAAGAAGCGGCGGCACGGGGCATCAAGTACATCATCTCGGGGTTGAATTTCGCTACCGAATCGACCAGCGTGCCCGACTGGTCGTACGGACACTCCGACTGGCGCTATATCAAGGACGTGCACCGTCGCTTCGGCAGCGTCAAGCTGACGACCTATCCGCACTTCAGCCTGCCGTACCTTGTCTACGTCAACGTCCTGCGCGGCATCCGCATCGTCTCCATCCTCAATTACGTCGACTACGACAAGGCAGAGGCGATGGATTTGCTGCGCAACCAGCTGGGCTGGAAGGATTACGGCGGCAAGCACCATGAATCGATCTACACACGCTTCTACCAGGGCTATGTCCTGCCGCGCAAGTTCGGCGTCGACAAGCGATACGGCCACCTGTCGGACCTGATCAATGCCGGGCAGATCACCAGGGCACAGGCGCTGGCGGAGATGCAGAACCCCCCTTACCCGGAAGAGCTGCAGCAGCAGGACCTGGTCTACGTCGTGAAGAAATTGCGCCTGTCGCAGGAGCAGTTCGAGCGCATCATGCGCGCACCGATCAAGTCCTTCCGCGACTACCGCAACCTCTACGAGCCGGTGCAATGGATGCGCAATGGCGTCAACCGGCTGCGCAAGCATCACCTCTATCCACGCTAGACCCGAGTTTGTCCCTCAGCCTGGAGGACCGGATGAACATCCTGCTGATCAACCACTACGCCGGCTCGCCCCGGCATGGCATGGAATACCGCCCTTACTACCTGGCGCGCGAGTGGGTGCGCGCTGGTCACCGCGTCCGCATCATGGCGTCGGATAATTCACACATCCGCACCCATCAACCGGATCTGGCCGGTGCGCCGCGCCTGGACGAAACCATCGACGGCATCGAATACAGCTGGCTGCGGACGCCAGCCTATCGGGGCAACGGCATCGGCCGTGTCAGGAACATGGCCTCCTTCGTCATGAATCTGTATCGCGACGCCAGCCGGCTGGCACGCGATTTCCGGCCTGATGTGGTCATCGCTTCCAGTACCTATCCGATGGACATCTGGCCGGCACACCGCATTGCGCGGCTCGCTGGTGCCAGGCTGCTGTTCGAAGTGCACGACCTATGGCCTCTTTCGCCGATGGAACTGGGCGGGATGTCGAAATGGCACCCCTTCATCATGCTCGTGCAGCAAGCGGAAGACTTCGCATATCGCAACGCCGACAGCGTCGTATCGATCCTGCCCAAAGTGCGCGAGTACATGGAATCGCGCGGATTGGCGCCGGACAAGCTGCATCTCGTGACCAACGGCATCGATCCGGCCGAGTGGCAGGACACGGTGGGTGAGCTGCCTGAGGAGGCCGGCAACTTGCTGGCAAGACTACGCGCCCAGGGCATGGCCGTTGTCGGCTATGCGGGCAACCACGGCGTCTCGAACGCCCTGGACAACCTGCTCGATGCGGCCCGGCTGGTGCGTGGCGAGCCCATTGCGTTCGTGCTGGTCGGTTCAGGACCGGAAAAGACGCGCCTGCAGCAGCGTGCCGCTCTCGAAAACCTCAGCAATATCTGGTTCCTCGAACCGGTTTCCAAACGTGCCATTCCATCGTTGTTGCGATCCTTCGACATTGCTTACATCGGCTGGCATCGCCAACCTTTGTATCGTTTCGGCATCGCACCGAACAAGCTGATGGATTACATGATGGCGGCTCGCCCGGTGCTGCATGCGGTGGCGGCCGGCAACGACCCGGTCAGCGAAGCCGGCTGCGGACTGACCGTCGAGCCGGAAAGTCCGCAGGCCGTCGTCGAGGGCATAAGCAGGCTACTGGCGCTGGACGCCAACGAACGGCGGGCGATGGGGCAGCGCGGCAAGGCCTTCGTGCTCGAGAATCTGACCTACCCGGTGCTGGGGAAGCGCTTCCTGGCCGCTTGCGGCATGCCGTGAACGGGGGCAGCCATGGCGATGACTGGCTTTGATTTCTTCTGGAAGCGATTGTTCGATATCGTCCTTGCCATCGTCGGGCTGGCGCTCCTGTGGCCATTGATCGCCCTGTGCTGGACGGTCGCGGCCCTCGAGACCAGAAGCAACGGCTTCTTCGTCCATGAGAGGGTGGGACGGCGGGGCAAGCGGATTCGCGTCTGCAAGATAAAGACGATGCGGCCGTCCAGCGGGCCACGCAGTCCTATCACTGCGAACAACCTGGCCGCCATCACCAGGTCGGGGAGACTGTTTCGCAAATACAAACTCGACGAGTTGCCGCAGCTATTCAATGTGCTGGCGGGAAGCATGAGTTTCGTCGGCCCGCGGCCCGATGTCCCCAGCTACGCCGACCGGCTCGAGGGACAGGACCGCGTGATTCTGCTGTTGCGTCCCGGAATAACCGGCCCGGCCTCGATCAAGTACAAGGACGAGGAGGCGCTGCTGTCGAAGGTCGAGGATCCGGTCTGGTTCAACGACCACGTGATCTGGCCGGACAAGGTGAGGATCAACAGGGAGTATTTCGTTAACTACTCGCTGCTGCGCGACCTCGTATACATCTTCAAGACCATCTTGGGTTGATGCCATGTTAAACACGAAATTTTCCCCCTGGCCGAGCTTTACCGCTGAAGAGGCGGCAAAGGTCGCAAATGTCATCCTGTCGAACAGGGTCAATTACTGGACGGGCGAGGAATGCCGCGCGTTCGAAAGGGAGTTTGCCGACTGGGCCACGACCTCGCACGCAGTGGCGCTAGCGAACGGTACCCTGGCGCTGGACGTGGCGCTCAAGGCGATCGGCATCCGTCCGGGCGACGAAGTGGTCGTCACGCCACGGACTTTTTTTGCATCGGCGTCCTGCATCGTCACCGCCGGCGCGACCCCTGTATTCGCCGATGTCGACCGTGACAGCCAGAACATCAGTGCTGCAACGATTGCGCCGGTGCTGACGAATCGCACGAAGGCGATCATCTGCGTGCACCTGGCTGGCTGGCCATGCGACATGGACCCGATCATGGCGCTGGCAAAGGAACACGGGCTATACGTGATCGAGGATTGTGCGCAGGCACATGGCGCACGCTACAAGGGGCGCATGGTCGGCAGCATCGGGCACGTCGGTGCATGGTCTTTTTGCCAGGACAAGATCATCACGACGGGCGGCGAAGGCGGCATGGTGACGACCAACGACGAGCGGTTGTGGTCGATCATGTGGTCGTTCAAGGACCACGGCAAATCGTGGCAGGCCATATACGTGCGCGAGCATCCGCCCGGATTCCGCTGGCTGCATGAATCGTTTGGCACCAACTGGCGCATGATGGAGATGCAGGCCGCGATCGGCCGCATCCAGTTGCGTCGGATGCAAGGGTGGAGCGCACGACGGCGTGCCAATGCGCAGCGGATCGAAGCCGTATGCAGGAATTTCGCCGCTGTCAGGGTCCCGGCCGTACCCGCTGATGTCGAGCATGCATACTACAGGTTCTATGTCTTCGTGGAGCCCGATCGCTTGTGGGAGGGATGGACAAGGGATCGCATCGTGGGCGAGATCCAGGCGGCCGGCGTGCCCTGCCTGGTGGGGGCTTGCCCCGAGGTGTATATGGAACAGGCGTTCGCCGACACCGGGATGCGGCCGCGCGAGCGGCTGGAGGTGGCGCGGGAATTGGGGGAGACCAGTATCGCTTTCCTGGTCCATCCCACCCTGACGGACGAGGAAATGGAAGTGACTTGCCAGGTGATCGGGGACGTACTGGGAAGGGCGGGACATGCGAGAGGTCCCGAATATACAGCTTTCATGCGTTCGCGGAGCCCGACCGCTTGCGGGAGGGCGGGACACGGGATCGCATCGTAGGCAAAATCCGGGCCGGCCTGGCGGCCGGGCCCCGTATATTGCGATGGGCCGGCCTGGCCGGCCCCGGTATTGCCTTAGTAGAGGTTGGTTTCGTATGCACCCATGTCGATCTTGGCGCCGCGGGCGACGCCATTGAAATCGGTGCTAGGCGCGTAGTTGGTCTGGCCCTTGCTGATCGCAGGGGAAGTGGTCTTCAGGCGATAGTCGCCACCGCCGGTGGCGATGTAGTTCACGAACTGCGGATCGGCGCTGATGATGCCGGTCTTGGTCGAGGCGCTCGGGCTGRCCAGGTCGAAGTTGTTGCGGTTACCGTACACCAGGTTGTTGGCCACGCTGTTGCCGACGTCTTCGGACGTGATCGGGCCCTGGATGCCGCCGGCGTTGGCGTAGATGGCCCTGGATGCCGCCGGCGTTGGCGTAGATGATGTTGTTGTGGATTTGGATGCCACGGGTCG
>NZ_JBFTMX010000064.1:0-17267 GCF_056397205.1 Massilia sp. 05N420 | reverse complement strand
GGGCAGGGGCCGATGCGCCGCCGGCCGTGGCGCCGGCACGCGCAGCGACGCCGGCCACTGGACCTGCACTTGCGGCGACGCCCGCCGCCGCACCGCGCGCCGCGGCAGCCGCGCCCGTACCTGCGCCGGTGCCGGAAGACAGCTATCCCTACCTGCACCAGTTGCCCGACATCATCCAGCGCGACATCCCGCGCGTGACATTCGGCGGCTATATGTACTCGGCCAATCCGGCGGATCGCCTGCTGATTGTCGACAAGGCGCTGCGCCACGAAGGCGAGGAAGTCGCGCCGGGGCTGCTGCTGGAAAGGCTGTTGCCGAAGGCGGCCGTGATGAATTTCCGGGGGATCCGCTATCGTGTCGCTTATTGAGGTGCGGCCGGCCTCCGGCCAGGTGCTGGGCGTGATCGGCTGGTCCGGCAGCGGCAAGACCACGCTGCTGGAATACCTGGTGGGCCGGCTGGCCGCCGAAGGCCTGCGCGTCAACGTCATCAAGCACAGCCACCACGACATCGTGCTCGAGCCGCCGCACAAGGACAGCGCCCGCCTGCGCCAGGCCGGCGCCGGCGAGGTCATGATCGCCTCTCCCTACCGATTCGCGATCATGCACGAGCTGCGCGGCGCACCGGAGCCATCGCTGGAAGAGCAGCTGGCGCGCCTGGCGCCGGCCGACCTGACCCTGGTCGAAGGCTATAAATGGGCGGCAATCCCGAAGCTCGAGGTGTATCGCCCCGAACTCGGACGTGCGCCGCTGTACCCGGACGATGCGCAGATAGCCGCGGTGGCATCCGACGTCCCGGCGCCGCTCGGCCTCGCCGCCGGTGTCGACTGGCTCGATCTGAACGAGCCGGCCACGGTATTGCGCTGGATTCAACGGCGCATCGCGGCCGCACGCTAAAGTTCTGGCCGGTCCTGCCGTTAAACCAGGATAACCCGCAGTAGGACCACACAGAGGAGATCGTCATGGACGTCATGGGTATTGCCAAGCTCGCCACCAGCATCGCCGATACCGGCACCCGTCAGGATGTCAGCATGGCCGTGCTGAAAAAGGCCCAGGACATCCAGGCCTCGACCGCCACCCAGCTGCTGGACGCGGTGCAGGCCGCCGCGCCGGCGCAGAACCTGCCGGCGCACTTGGGCAAGAACGTCAACACCACCGCCTGAATCCTTGCCGGCACGGCGCCGGCAAAAACAAGCCGGGCGCGTCAACAGGATCGCCGCCTGGCACGTTACTCAATCCACGTACCCGGCGCGAGGGCAGGCCGCATAATGACCCGCTCTTGCCGCCACCATCGCTGCCCGCGCGCAGCCGCACAAGGCCGTCCCCGCCGGCGTACGGATTCCGAAGGAGATCCCTATCCATGAATAAACGTCAAGCACTCGTTGCTGCCGCGCTCGCGAGCGTGTGCGCCGCCAACGCGTCGGCCAGCGGCCAGATGGACATGCAAGCCAAGGGCGAGCAGGAAAAATGCTACGGCGTGGCCAAGGCCGGCCAGAACGATTGCGGCACCGCCACCCATGGCTGCGCCGGCCAGGCGGCGGTCGACAAGGATCCGGCCGAATGGCGTTCCGTGCCCAAGGGCAGCTGCGAGAAGTCGGGCGGCAGGCCGAACCCGCCGCAACAGGGCAAACAGGGTAAATAAGCCGTGGACGAGGCGCGTCCGGCGCGTGGCGTCGGCATCGGCCTGCGCGCACCGCACTACCGCCAGTGGCTGGAGCGGCGCCCGGCGGCCGGATGGCTGGAAGTCCATACCGAAAACTACCTGGCCCGCTCGGGCTGGGACTGGCATGTACTGCAAGCGCTGCGGCGCGATTATCCGCTCAGCCTGCACGGCGTCGGGCTGGGGCTCGGCTCGGCGCAGGGTTTCTGCGAACAACATCTGCAACGCGTGCGCGAGCTGGCCGCGGCCATCGAACCGGCACTCGTCTCCGAACACCTGAGCTGGGGCGCACTGCGCGACCGCCAGCTGAACGACCTGCTGCCGCTGCGCCTGGACGGCGCCGCCCTCGACCTGGTCGCCACCCGCGTCGAGCGCGTGCAGGAAGTGTTGAAGCGCCGCATCCTGGTCGAAAACGTCTCCACCTACCTGCGCTTTGCGGGCGACGCGATGAGCGAAGCGGAATTCCTGGCTGCCCTGGCGCGCCGCACCGGTTGCGGCATCCTGCTCGACGTGAACAATCTTTACGTCAACCAGTGCAACCACGGCGAGGACGCGCTGGCGGCCCTGGATGCGTTATCCAGCCTTGCGCCGCCGGGGGCGGTCGGCGAACTCCATCTGGGCGGCCACCTGGTCGCCGGACACGCCGTCATCGACCACCATGGTGACCGCGTGGCGCCGCCGGTGTGGGCGCTGTACCGCGAGGCGCTGGTGCGCTTCGGTGCCGTGCCGGCCCTGATCGAGTGGGACACGGACGTGCCGGCGCTCGAGGTGCTGCTGGAAGAGGCGGCGATGGCCGGGCGCATTGCCGCCGAGGTGAGGCAGGCCATCAGGCCAGTGTCCACCGGGGCATTATCGTATCCGGTTTCTGTACAGCCATCCGACGTCGAGGCGCTGGCCGAGCTGCAGCAGGCCTTCGGCGCCGCCCTGCTCGATGCCGCCCGGCTGCCCCTGCTGGCGCCCCGGCTCAAGGGCGACCCGGCGCGCCTGGGCATCTACCGCGGCAATCTCGTGAGCGCCTGGCGCCGCGCGCTGGCATCCGCCTATCCGCTGCTGCGCAAGGTGCTGGGAGAAGACGATTTCGACGCCCTGGCGCGCGCCTATGGACGAGCCTACTCGGCCCGCGATCCGGACCTGAACCGTTTCGGCGCGGAACTGGCGGACTTCATCGGACGTGATGGCGAACGACCCTGGCTGCCCGATCTTGCGCGCCTCGAATGGTCGGTGCACGAATCCTGGTATGCCTCCGATGCTTCATTGCCGGCCGAGGGCGCGCCGCTGTCCGTGCTGCCGACCCTGAGCCCGCAGCAGTTCGAAGCCAGCCGCGCCATCCTGCATCCCTCGCTGCGCCTGCAGGCGGCGGAGTGGGCGACGGCCGCCTTCTGGCTGGCGGGAGACGCCGTCGGCGAGCCGCAGCGCCGGCCCGGCCACGCCGCGATCCTGCGTGCGCGCTGGCAGGTGGCCGTGCGCGAGATCGATGCGGCGGAATACGCGGCACTGTTGCGGCTGGCAAACGGAGAAAGTTTCGGCGCCGCCTTCGATGCGGCCTTCGACCTGGACGAGGATGCGCCGATCGCAACCTGGCTGGACGGCTGGCTGAAGAGCGGGCTGGTGACGGGGATCGTGCGGGTGGAGGACTTCGGGGCGGCCGGCCCGCCCTCGGCGTGAGGCAGGGCCGGCGCGGGCGTTGGGCCCGCGGGTGCTTCAGTGGTAGTGGAAGGCGCGCAGGATGCACTCTTCGCCGGTCTGGTCGTGATGCAGTTCGTTGGCGGCCCGGGTTGCTTCGATCATCCGGGACAGCTGTTCCTCCTCGAAGCGGGCCAACTCTTCGTTGGCTGCGTTCAGCGCCATAGCCAGCTTGGCGCGTGCGCTTTGGTACACCAGACCGGTGTAGTGATCGGTGTTCTTGAGCAGTTCTTCCGCGTTTTCGATGACGAGACGCAGGTCGCCGATGAGCCTCTGCTGCGTCATTGAGCTGGGGTCTGGGGTTTCCATCTTCCTCACCTTTTGCCGTAGTACTTCTTCAATATAGAGAAGGAGGACTGCCCAAGTTTGTCAGCGCGCAAACGTCACCCCTACAGCCGGGGACGGCTAATCCGGTGGGCCCGGCAAGCGCGCCCGGCGGGACGCACCATTTTTTTGTGAGCGAAGCGGAACTTTTTTAGCGGACGGTGATCCGAACATCGCCCACGCTCACGACCTGGCCGGCACGGATCTTGGCAGTCTTGCGCAGTTCCTTCTTGCCGTCGACCGACACCACGCCGCTGGCGACCATGTTCTTGCCGGCACCGCCACTATCGACGAAGCCGACGATCTTCAGCAGTTGGTTGAGTTCGATGAACTCCGATGTCAGTTCAAAAGTTGTTGTTTGCATTCTATCCTCGGTTAAAAATGGACGGCGTACCGTTGAGTCCGCGTCAAAAAACGTCGCCACCGCCCCCAAAACGTCGTCCCCGCGAAGGCGAAAAAAGCGCCATTGGCGCTTTTTCCCCCAAGTTCTGCAAGCGTTACGTTAGCGCTGGAAAACTTGGATCCCCGCCTGCGCGGGGACGACGGTATTTATAGGTCAGCCCGGATGCGGCCGCGTCATCTCGATCGGCACGATCCACTGATCGAACTGCGCCTCGTCGACGAAGCCGGACTGCAGCGCCGCCTGGCGCAGGGTCAGGCCTTCGTGCTGGGCGGTCTTGGCGATCTGCGCGGCGCGATCATACCCGATATGCGGGGCCAGGGCGGTCACCAGCATCAGCGATTGCTCCATCAGCTCGCCGATGCGCTTGCGGTTCGGCTCGATGCCCTGGGCGCAATGCTCGTCGAAGGAACGCATGCCGTCGGCCAGCAGGCGTGCGCTCTGCAGGAAGTTATGGGCGATCATCGGCTTGAACACGTTCAGCTCGAAATTGCCCTGCGAGCCGCCGATGGTGAGGGCGACGTCGTTGCCGAACACTTGGCAGCACAGCATCGTCATCGCCTCGCACTGGGTCGGATTGACCTTGCCCGGCATGATCGAGCTGCCCGGCTCGTTCTCGGGAATCGTGATCTCGCCCAGGCCGGAGCGCGGGCCGGACGCCATCCAGCGCACGTCGTTGGCGATCTTCATCAGGGCCGTCGCCAGCGTCTTGAAGGCGCCGTGCGCGAGCACCATCGCGTCGTGGCCGGCCAGGGCCATGAACTTGTTCGGTGCGCTCTTGAATTGCAGACCGGTACGCGAAGAAATTTCAGCCGCGATGCGGTTCGCGAATTCCGGATGCGCGTTCAGCCCGGTGCCGACCGCGGTGCCGCCGGCCGCCAGCTGCAGCAGGCCGGGCAGGGTGTTCTTGATCGCGTGCTCGGCAAATTCCAGCTGGGCGACGTAGCCGGAGAATTCCTGGCCCAGGGTCAGCGGGGTCGCATCCTGCAGGTGGGTGCGGCCGATCTTGACGATGTCGGCGAAGTCGCGCGCCTTTACTTCGAGCGTGCCGCGCAGCCTGGACAGTGCCGGCAGCACGTCCTTGGCGACGGCGATGGCGGCGGCGACGTGCATCGCGGTCGGGAACATGTCGTTCGAGGACTGGCCCATGTTCACATGGTCGTTCGGATGCAGCAATCTGGCTTCGCCGCGTTCGCCGCCCATCAGTTCGGAGGCGCGGTTGGCCAGCACCTCGTTCATGTTCATATTGCTCTGCGTGCCGGAACCGGTCTGCCAGACGGATAGCGGGAATTCGCCCGGGTGGCGGCCTTCGAGCACCTCGTCGGCGGCGCGCATGATGGCATCGGCTTTGTCCTGCGGCAGTTTGCCGAGCGAACGGTTGACGGCGGCGGCGGCGCGCTTGACCTGGGCCAGCGCAGCGACCAGCTCCGGTGCCATCTTTTCCGTCGAAATATGGAAGTGGTGCAGAGAGCGCTGGGTCTGCGCGCCCCACAGTTGACCACCCGGCACCTCGATCGGCCCGAAGCTGTCCTTTTCGATCCTGTTTTCCATAGACATGTCCTGACTTTTTGTTAGTAGGGAAGCACGGTTAAAGAGTGTACCGCAACGGCCGTTAATGACGCTGAGGCTTCACTTTTTTTCACGTCCATGCGCCACTGCTCCCGCCGTCTCCTGACCACGCTCGTCCTGCTGTCCGCCCTCGGTTCCGCCCGCGCGGCCGAACTGGGCGAGGCTCGCGTGTCGTCCCACATCGGGCAGCCGCTGGTGGCCGATATCGAGTTGACCATGATCGACGATCCGTCGGCGGCCGTGTCCGTGCGCCTGGCCAGTCCCGAGGTCTACAACGGCGCCGGCATCGCCATGCCGCCGGTGCTGGCGAGCGCCACTATGTCGGTGATGCGGCGCAACGGCCGCCAGTTCCTGCACGTGACGACCTTGCGCCAGGTCGACAGCGAGCACCTGCACCTCTACCTGGAGCTGGTCGACAAGGGGCAGAGGACGGTGCGTCTTGCCACCTTGTGGCTGACGCCGGATCCGAATCCGGCGCCCGCACCCGCACCGGCGCCGGTCCCCGTTCCGGCCCCGGTCCCGGCCGCGGTGACGCATGCGGAACCGGCGCCGAAGGCCGCGCCGGTGGCGGTTTCCCTGCCTCCGCGCAAAGCCGTCACCGTGCGCAAGCCCGAGCCGGCCGCCGATGCAGAACCGAAAGCATCTGCGCCGAAGCCATTGCCGCTGCCCAGCCACGCGCGCCAGGCCGCCGCGCCGGCCATCTGCGCGCAGCAAGCCGAGCAGGCCAGCGTCTGCGTCGCCCTCGACGGCAAGAACGCCGAACTGAAAAAACAGATCGGTGTGCTGGAAGGCAAAGTGAAATCCTTGCAGGCGAGCCTGGGCGCAACGCCGCCCGCCGCACCGAAGCCGGCGCCGGCCTCGACGCCGGCGTCCGCACCGATACCGAAGCCCGCGCCGACACCGGCGCCCGCCGCCGCATCCGCCGCCGCATCTGCCCCCGCGCCCGCCCCGGTACTCGAGCTCGCGCAAAAACCGGCCGGTCCCAAGCCGATCAGCGCGATCAAGCCCCTGGTGCCGCGCAAGCCCAAGACCCCGCCGCCCGAACCGGAATCCGGTCTGCCGTGGGGCTGGATCGGCGGCGCGGCGGCGCTGCTGCTGGCGTCGGGCGCCGCTTTGCTGCTGCGCCGGCGCAAGCGGACGGTACGCAATGTCGACATCCCGGCCGCACCGCGCCTGATCGAAGGGCTGCGCCAGCGCATCGGTGCGCGCAGCGCGCCGGCGGCGAAGGCAGCGCCGGCACCGGCGCCGGAAGCGGTCGAGCCGACTTTCGAATAGGCGCGCACAAACTCGTCTACACAAGCTCGAAATTTGCGTTATACTGGTCCGCATGTGATCTTCTTGACCACAAAAACGGCTCAGGATCTGGCGCAGCCACCACCGATAGCGTGGCGCGGAAACCAGATGATCGTTGAAGAAACGCCTGTACCCGGAAGCGGTTTGCCTGCCTACAGTGGCAGGTGAACGCCGGATGCAACCGGCAAGAGGCGACGCCAGGAGATACCTGGTGCTCGCACTCCCCAATTCCTGAAAACCCGCTCGGATCTTTCGCAGCGGGTTTTTTCTTGCCCTCATTTTCTTGCCTGCACATGCCTGCGCGCAWGGCGACGGCTGAGTTTCTCCGCTTGGCTTAGGATGTCATGGTTGGCAAGGAGACTCCATGAACGATGCATCCCCGGACCCCGCCCTGCGCGGCGATATATTTTCCGAACATTGTCCTTCGCGCGACATACTCAAGCACGTGACCAGCCGCTGGGGCGTCCTGCTGCTGGTGGCGCTCGGAGACGGCGCCCAGCGTTTCGGTGAGCTGCGCCGCAGGGTCGGCGGCATCAGCGAGAAGATGCTGGCCCAGACCCTGGTATGGCTGGAACAGGACGGCTTCGTCCAGCGCATCGTCCACACGGCGGCCGCGCCGCGCGTCGAATATCGCTTGACGCCGTTGGGGGAAGAGATCAGCGGCAAGCTGGGTGAGCTGGCCGAATGGATCGAGGGGAATATTGCGGGAATCCTGGCGGCGCAGGGCAGGGCGGCCGCGACGGCGCAAGGGACCTGAGACCGGGATCAGGAAGAGGGCAGGGGTTTGCGGAAGTACACCACCCGCTCGGTTTCCTCGAAGCCCAGCGCGGCGTGCATGGCATGGCTGACCGCGTTGTCCAGCGGCGCATCCGATGCGAGTTCGCTGCATCCCCGTTCCCTGGCCCATGAGGCCACGGCGGCAACCAGCAGTCTGCCGACGCCCTGGCGGCGATACGCCGGCGTCACGTAAATACCTTCGAGAAAAGCCACCGGCGAGCTATCCGTCCCGTTGACATAGTCCGTGCGCAGCGAGGCTTCGACGAAACCGGCGGCCTGGCCGTCCGCTCCGCAAGCCAGGAACTGGGCGTATTTGTCCGGAAGATCGAGGGCGGACTGCATCTCGGCCAGGTGCTCGTCCCTGGGGCAGTCCGGCCACAGCGCCTGCCGGAAGTCCAGCCAGCCGTCCTGTCCGGTGGCGCTGCAGGGAAGGATGGAAAAAAACCCCTGAGACGTCGCCATCGCAGGGGTTGTGCTTTTTTCCGGAAATGCCGGCCAGGCAGGATTCAGTGAGCGCTCATGGCCCGCTCGAGCTGTCCATGCCAGGGCTCGGTCACGTCGCGCACAGCGCGGTCGTTGGCCATGATCTGCTTGAGCAGGTCGATCTTGCGCAGGCGCTGGGCGCCTTCGAGTGCCGGAACGCCCGACTTGGTGGCGCTTGCCTGCAGGGCGCACTGGGTTTCCAGGCGGGCCAGGCCATCGAAGTCGCCGTCGCGGGCCGCTGCCGCCATGCGGCCGCTGAGGGCGGCGATGTTTTCGTACATGGCGAGGACTTCGTTGGACGTCATGGTGCACCAAAAGCAATTTTTTCCGGCCGGATTGCCGGGTATCTAAGACCTTAACGGCTCCGCTTTAGGGAACTTTAGGGTTTTCGAAAGATTTTTTTAAAAATTTTTCGACATCAAGATCATGCCCGTTTCCGGCAAACCGTGGCGCACGAAGGAAAGGGGCAGAATGCGACCTGCTCCCCGGATCGTGCAATCCAGCGCGGCTTTTTGCAGTCTGTCGCAATTCTGTCATCCTTGCCATTTCTCTTGCCTATAGTGCAGGGTGGATCGGTGCGCCACAGCAGCGCCGACGATAACAAGATGAGAGAGAGGGAGAAAAGTCCATGAGACGATTCCAGGCGTTCGGCGCTACCGCGCTGGCCATTGCCGCCATTGGTGCCCATGCTGAGGCACCATTTTCTTTTGATAAGACACCGGGCAAGCTGCCCAAGGATGTCGTTCCGGTCGAATACATCGCCCACCTGGCGCCGGACATCGAGGCCAATACCTTCAGCGGCACCGAAGGCATCGAGATCGACGTCCTCAAACCGACCTCGACCATCATGCTGAACGCCGCCGCCCTGGAGATCGAGAGCGCGGCCCTGTCGGGCAAGGGCATGAAGCAGCTCAAGCTGACGCCGGTGCTGGACGACAAGCAGGAAACCCTCAGCTTCACCCTTCCGCATGAACTCGCGCCGGGGCGCTACCGCCTGGACCTGGCCTTCCGCGGCAAGATCAACCGGGAAGGGCGCGGCTTGTTCTATGTGAATTACCAGGCCGGCAAGGCCGACAAGAAGCTGATCGCCACCACGATGGAGCCGACCGACGCCCGGCGCATGCTGCCGACCTGGGACGAGCCCGCCTTTCGCGCGAAATTCCGCCTGTCGGTCGACCTGCCGGCGGGCCTGAAGGCCTATTCGAATACCCCGGTCGACAAGCAGGCCAAGCTTGCCGGCGGCAAGCAGCGCATCAGCTTCAAGCCGACCCCGAAGATGCCGAGCTACCTGGTGGTGCTGGCGGCCGGCGAGTTCGAGCGCATCAGTGCCAGGCAGGACGGGGTCGAGATCGGCGTCGTCACCACCGAGGGCAAGAAGGACAAGGGCGCATTCGCGCTGAGCGCCAGCCGCGACCTGCTTCACTTCTATAACAATTACTTCGGCGTGCCGTATCCGCTGGCCAAGCTCGACCAGATTGCGATCCCGAACGGTTTCAATGGCGCGATGGAGAATTGGGGCGGCATCGTCTACAACGAGAACACCCTGCTGTACGACCCGAAGACCAGCCCCGAGAGCGTCAAGCAGGGCACATTCTCGGTCAACGCCCACGAGATGGCCCACCAGTGGTTCGGCAACCTGGTGACCATGGCCTGGTGGGACAATCTGTGGCTGAACGAGGGCTTCGCCTCCTGGATGGCGTCCAAGGCCACCGAGCATTTCCACCCTGAGTGGCGGCCCTACCTGGCCAACATCGGCGACCGCGAGCGCGTCATGAACCTCGACTCGCGCAAGACCACCCATCCGATCCAGACCCCGGTCGAGACCGAAGCCCAGGCCGCCGACGCCTTCGACGACATCACCTACGAGAAGGGCCAGGCCTTCCTGCGCATGCTCGAGGCGTATCTCGGCGAAGACGCCTTCCGCAAGGGCATCCGCGCCTACGTGGCGAAGCACCAGTACTCGAACACGACGTCAAGCGACCTGTGGGCGGCGCTGGAGCAGGCGTCCGGCAAGCCGGTCGGCAAGCTGGCCTCGGACTGGACCACCCAGCCGGGCTTCCCGCTCATCAAGGTCGAGCAGGTCTGCGAGGACGGCAAGCGCAAGGTGAGCCTCAGCCAGCAGCAGTTCCGCCTCGACGAGCCGGCCACTGAAAACCGGCTGTGGAACGTGCCCGTGCAGGTCGGTACCGTGAACGGCAAGGCCATGTATACCCTGCTGTCCGGCGCCAGCACCCGCCTGATGCTGCCGGGCTGCGAAGGCGCGCTGGTGGTGGATCCGCACAGCGTCGGCTACTTCCGCATCCAGTACGACCGTCCCAGCTTCGACGCCCTGGCCGGCCAGGCCGCCCACCTGCCGGACGCCACCCGCCTGAAGCTCCTGAACGACACCTGGACCCAGGTCACGGCCGGCAGCGTGCCGCTCGAGGCATACCTGAAGCTGGCCGGCCAGCTGGCCGACGAGCCGCGCCTGGCGGTCTGGGAGGCTATCGCTGCCAACCTGAACTTCCTGGATGCGCTGGCGCGCGGCGAGCCGGAACGGCCGCTGGTCCGCCGCTTCATCATCGGCTTTGCAAAACCGAAGCTGGCGAAACTGGGCTGGGACGAAAAGCCGGGCGAAACCGCCGAAGACGCCCAGCTGCGCGCCCTGCTGGCCGGCGTCCTGGCCCGCGCCGGCGACGAGGAGGCGATCGCCCAGGCCCGCAGCCGCTTCCAGCGCTGGCTGAAGGAACCCGCCGCGGTCAGCCCGGCGATGATCGGCTTCGTCACCTCGGCCGCCGGCCGCTACGCCGACGCCGCCACCTTCGACGCCATTGCCGGGCGCCTGGCCGCGAGCCAGAACAACGAGGAGCGCTCGCGCCTGACCGGGGCGCTGATCCAGGTCCAGGATTCGGCCCTGGCCGACAAGGTGCTGCAGATGTCGCTGGCGCCGTCGACGCCGCCGACCATGGTCGCCCGCATCGTGCTGGGCGTGGGCCGCGAACACCTCGACCAGGCCTGGAACTTCGCCGTCGCCAACCGCGAGCCGTTGATGAAAACCCAGGATGCGCTGAACCGCTACCGGGTCTTCCCGGGCATCGTCACCGCGTCCTCGAGCGTCCAGGACGCCCAGCGCATGGAAGACTACGTTCGCCAGAACTTCGAGGCCGACGCGCAGGTCGAAGCGCAGCGGGTCGCCAATGGCGTGCGCGTGCGCGCAGCCCAGAAGGCGCGCCTGCTGCCACAGGTGCGCGAGGCGCTGAAATGAACCCCAGGTACTACAATAAGCAGATCAATCAACAAGAAGGGAACTCCATGAAGACCAGCTGGACACCAGTAAAGACGGCGATCGTGTTCGCCCTGTGCGGCGCCGCCGTGATCTCGATGCCGGGCCAGGCGGCAGGGCAGGCGCAGCCGGCCGCCGCGCCGAAGGCCGAAGCGCCGCAAGGCAGCGCGGCCATCCGCCCGGGCGACGATTTCTTCGCCTACGCGAACGGCGACTGGCTGTCGAAGACCGAGATCCCGGCCGACCGCAGCTCCTGGGGCGCGATGGGCGCGCTGGCGGAAGAGACCAACCAGCGCATCGTCAAGATGATCGAGGGCCTCGCCGACGACAAGAAGCTGGGCGGCGAGCCCCGCAAGGTATCCGACTACTACCGCTCCTACATGAACGAGCCGGCCATCGAAGGCAAGGGCATCGCCCCGCTCAAGCCGATGCTGGCGAAGATCGAGGCAATCAAGGACAAGGCCGGCCTCACGCGCGCGCTGGGCGAATCGATCCGCGCCGACGTCGACCCCCTGAACAACACCCACTTCTTTACCGAGAACCTGTTCGGCCTGTGGGTCGCGCAGGGCCTGCACGACACCACGCGCCACATGCCCTACCTCCTGCAGGGTGGCCTGGGCATGCCGGACCGCGCCTACTACCTGGACAACAATCCGAAGATGGCCGAGCTGCGCACCAAGTACCAGCAGCACATCGCGGCCATGCTGAAGCTGGCCGATTACAGTAAAACCGCGAGCGATGCCGAGGCACGCGCCGCCAAGGTGTTCGCGCTCGAAGTCGACATCGCCAACACCCATGCCACCCGCGCCGATTCGGCCGACGTGCTGAAGGCCGACAACACCTGGACCGCGAAGGACTTCACCGCCAAGGCGCCGGGCATGGACTGGAACGCCTTCTTCAAGGCCGCGCGCCTGGGCGACCAGCAGAAATTCATCGTCTGGCATCCGAGCGCGGCGGTGGGCGAAGCCGCGCTGGTGCAGAAGGTCGACCTGCAGACCTGGAAGGACTACCTGGCCTTCCACCGCATCAACCAGATGGCGAGCGTACTGCCGAAAGCCGTGTCCGACCAGCGTTTCGAGTTCTACGGCAAGGCCCTGAGCGGCACGCCGCAACAGTCGCTGCGCTGGAAGCGCGCACTGGCCGCGACCAACGAGGCGATGGACGAGGCGGTCGGCAAGATCTACGTCTCGAAGTACTTCCCGGCCGAGAACAAGGCGCGCCTGCAGCAGATGGTCGGCAATATCGTCGATGCCTTCGGCAAGCGCGTCGACAAGCTCGACTGGATGGCGCCGGCCACCCGCGCCCAGGCCAAGGAAAAGCTCAAGACCCTGTACGTGGGCGTGGGCTATCCGGACAAGTGGAAGTCGTACGAGGGCCTGAAGGTCGTGCTCGATGACGCCTTCGGCAATGCCGTGCGCGCGGACGAATTCCACACCGCCCAGGAAATCGCCAAGCTGCACCGCAAGCCGGACCGCACCGAATGGTCGATGCCGCCGCAGCTGGTCAATGCCGTCAACCTGCCGTTGCAGAATGCGCTGAACTTCCCGGCCGCGATCCTGCAGCCGCCGTTCTTCGATCCGAAGGCTTCCGACGCCACCAACTACGGTGCGATCGGCGCCGTCATCGGCCACGAGATCAGCCACAGCTTCGACGACCAGGGCGCCCAGTTCGATGCCCAGGGCCGCCTGCGCGACTGGTGGACCAAGCAGGACATGGAGCACTTCAAGGCCGCGTCCGGCAAGCTGGTGGAGCAGTACAACACCTACAAACCCTTCCCGGACCTGGCCGTCAATGGCCAGCTGACGCTGTCGGAAAACCTGGCCGACCTGGCTGGCCTGGCCGCCTCCTACGATGCCTATAAGCTTGCCTCCGGCAACAAGGCCGGCGAAGAGGGCGACCGCCAGTTCTTCCTGGGCTTCGCGCACAGCTGGCGCAACAAGGCGCGCGAAGCGGCCGAACGCCGCGGCATCCTGACCGACGGCCACGCGCCGCCGCAGTACCGCGCCGCCACCGTGCGCAACCTGGACGCCTGGTACAAGGCCTTCGACGTGCAGCCGGGCCAGAAGCTCTACCTGGCGCCGGACGAGCGTGTTCGCGTCTGGTAATTAGTTAGTAGAAGGTAARGGACGCCGGCAGCGGGACTGCCAGGCCTAGAATCAGGGGTCTGGCATTCTTGTTGCAGGTGGTTCATGAAGCAGCATTTTCTCGACCTCAAGCGCCGCATGCTGGGCGCGCATCCATGTATGGGACAGCACGACGACTTCCGCGAGATTTCGGAACGTACCTTGCATCACTACGACGCAGTGGCGCCGCGTTTCTTCGCCGGCACCATGGACCACGACGTCAGCCAGAACATCGCGGCCTTGCTCGACGCGATCGAGGCCGACCCTCCCCATACCATCCTCGACCTCGGCTGCGGCCCGGGACGCGACCTGAAAACCTTCAGGGACATGGGCCACCGCGCCATCGGCCTGGACGGCAGCGCCCGCTTCGTGGAGATGGCCGCGCAGTACAGCGGCTGCGAAGTGTGGCTGCAGAATTTCATCGACCTCGACTTGCCGGACGACATGTTCGACGGCATCTATGCGAACGCCTCGCTCTTCCACGTGCCGCGCAGCCTGCTGCCCAAGGTGCTGGGCGAGCTGCATGCCGCGCTCAAGCCGGGCGGCGTGCTGTTCAGCTCCAACCCGCGCGGCAATAACGAAGAGGGCTGGAACGGCCCGCGCTGGGGCTGTTTCCACGACTATCCGGCCTGGGAAGCTTACGTGGTCGGGGCCGGCTTCACGCCCATACATCACTATTACCGGCCGGCCGGATTGCCGCGCGAGCAACAGCCTTGGCTCGCCAGTGTGTGGCGGAAAAACTGATTCCGTTACAAGAATTGATTCCACTACGTTAACCGGCGAACAGAGTGAGGGTCGGAATCGGCCCAAGATGAACCTGTGCCGCTCGACAGCCGAGCGGTAGCGACGGGACCTCGACACCGCCACCAGTCTCGGCGGTCCACCGGATGGGATGCGCAGCGGGCCGAGGATTCGTGAACTTAACGAAAGGAGGTGTCCATGAACAAGGACCAGATCAAAGGCAAGGCCAAGGACATTGGCGGCAAGATTCAGGAAGGTGTCGGCAAAGCCGTTGGTAGCAGCGAGCAGCAAGCCAAAGGCCTGAACAAGCAGGTCGAAGGCAAGGTGCAGGAAAAAGTCGGCGACGCGAAAGATATCGTCGGCAAGGGTAACCGCTGATCTGCATTGCCTAAGCGTTTCCCTCCCAAACAGCCGCCTCGTGCGGCTGTTTTCTTTTCCAATTAGAATCCCGGCAATGAAATCATTACAGAAGCGGATTCTCTCGGCCCTTGCGGCCGTTCTCCTTGCCGGCGGGGCGGCATATTGGTACTGGTCGCCTTATCTGGCGATGCGCGAACTGCGCGATGCCGCGGTGGCGGCCGACGCTGGGCGCTTCAACGAACGCGTCGATTTTCCCAGGGTGCGTGAGAGCCTGAAGAGCCAGTTCTCGGCGCGACTGGATCAAGACAAGGCGAACGGCGGCAACAATCTCGGCAGCCTGCTGGCAGGGGTGCTGATCGACAAACTGATCGACACGGCTGTGCGCCCGGAGACGATCATGTTTGCGATGCGCGAAGGGAAGTTCAAGATCGGGAGCGGCGAAAGCGCCGAAGCCGGGCAGGATACCGCCGAGCGCAGGAAGACCGTCTGGCGCACCGAAAGGCAAGGCGCCGACACCATCCTCTTCCATGCCGAAGGGGAAGGCAGCGGCGCCAGGAAAGATACGATGGCGCTCGTCATGCAGCGCCGGGGTTTCGCGGAGTGGAAGCTGACCGATATCCGGCTTCCCGACTAATCGCCTTCCTGCCGCGTCGTCAGCGCCACGATCGCGGCGCCCGCGGCGACGATCAGGGCATCTTCGATCAGCCCGCTGCGGGTCTGGCCGATGCGCGCCATGGCCTGCTTGCGGGCGGCCAGCGTCAGGTAGGCGAGCGGTACGGCGGTGGCCACCGCGACCGCTGCGCCGGCTTTTTCCCGGCCCTTCGGCGCCAGCGCCGCACCGGCGATCCCGGCGCTCAATACGCGCGCCAGCAGACCCAGGAAGACGGTGCGGTCGGGCGCCGTCTTCATCTTGTCGCCGAACAGTTCTCCGACTCCCATTGCGAGGGCACCGTATTTGAACAAGGGGCGGTCCAGCAGGGCGAGTTCGCCCGGCGTATCGCGGTCGGCGAGGCGTGCCGTGGCGATCGTGGCCATGGGCGTCATCGAGCGTGCGCTCGCGACGGCACCGATCAGGGCGGAGGGGAGCAGGGCGGGCGTGTTCATCGTCGTGGTGTCCTTTGCAATTGTTGGGTAAAGCCATGCTAGCCTTTATCCACTCGGCGGCGCGCCGTCTTGCTCCTGAGACCGGTCGCCAAGGATGTCCTCGACATACAGCATCTTGATCAGCACCATCAAGGTGGCCGTCAGCGGCGTCGCCAGCGCGATGCCGGCAAAGCCGAAGATGGTGCCGAACACCAATTGCATCACGATGATCAGGCCGGGCGCGATCCGCACGGTGTGCGAGTCGATCAAGGGCTGCAGCACATAGCCGTGCACCATCTGGATGCCGAGGAAGAGCAGCACCGTGTACAGCGCCAGCTGCGGATCCACCGATAGCGCGATCAGCACCGCCGGCACGCCCGCCATGATCGGACCGACATAGGGAATGAAGTCGAGCAGGCCGGCGATGATGCCGAGGATCAGCGCCAGCGGCACGCCGAGCAGGCCCAGCCCGATCGTGGTCGCAATCCCCGCGATCAGCATCGCGCAGAAGGTGCCGAGCAGCCAGCGTCCCAGGGTGCGGCCGATCTCGTGCAGCACCTGCTGGACGCGGGCGCGCTTTGCCGGCGGCACCAGTTTCAGGAAGCCGTCGATGTAGCTGCGCGGGGACACCGCAAAATAGATGCCGACGAACAGAATGATGGCGACGTTGGCGACCGCGCCCAGCACGCCGCCGAAGAACAGGCCGGCATTCGGTACCATCTGGCCGAGGTATTGCATGAGCCGCTTCGGCTGCGGCAATTCGTCCGCGATGCGCCTGAGCAGGGGATGCTGGCCGACCATCTGCTGCAGGCGCTCCAGCGAGGCCGGCACCTCTTTCGCGAGCTGGTTGGCCTGCTCTGCGATGCGCGGCGACATTGCCCAGCCGCCCAGCCCGATGATGAGCAGCAGCACCGCCACCACGATGCCCAGACCCAGCTTGCGGTTCAGCCCGAAGCGGCGGCACAGCAGGACGCTCAGCTCATACAGCAGGATCGCGAACAGGATGCAGGCGAAGACCAGCAGCAGGGCATTGGCGGCGTAATAGACGGCGGCCAGCAGGGCCAGGAAGACGATGGYGATACCGTCGATCAAGGCGTGGCGCCGCAGGACGCTGCGCTGCGCGGGCGCTGGCCCAGCCTGCTCGCCGTCCGGTGATGAGGGCTGCTCGTTCATACCGACATGCTCTCACAGTCGACCGAAGCAGGGCACCAGTTTCGTATTGACGAGCTATGTGCGTGCGCGAACGGAGCCGCTCGACTAGCTTTCTTATCATTGAGTCACAGTCAATGAAAGGAGAGCACCATGAACTCGAATCAAGTCGAAGGCAAACTGAAAGACATCGGCGGCAAAATTCAGGAAGAAGCCGGCAAGCTGGTCGACAGCAAGCAACAGCAGGCGAAAGGCCTGAAGAACCAGGCCGAGGGCAAGGCGCAGGAAACCCTGGGCGATGCGCAGGAAACGATTCACGACGCGACCAAATAATCGCTTCGTAGGGTGGGCACTCCGTGCCCA
>NZ_JBFTMX010000063.1:0-18501 GCF_056397205.1 Massilia sp. 05N420 | reverse complement strand
GCGCGCAGCTACCCGCGATTGGACTCGGATCGACGTGGTACATCTCAATCCAGCAAAATCTGACGCCGCAGCGCGGCGTCAAATACAAAGAGCAGCTTAACAGTTAAGGCGACAACTAGCTTGACAGCCACCGCTTCGCGGGGACGACGGTGCAGGGATGACGTTAACGGACCGCCGGATACCCCGTAATCTCCGCAATATCCCGATAAAGCGGCTGCAACTGCTTATACATCCGCTTGTACACCTGCCGGTACAGCCGGTCATAAATCGACCGGTGCTCCGCCACCGGCTCGAACACCCGCCCCACCCTGGTCATGGCCGCCACCGCCGCATCGAAATCGCGGTGCAGGCCCAGTCCCACCGCCGCATCGATGGCCGCGCCCAGGCCCGAGGTCTCGTAGACGTGGGGGCGCGCGGTCGGCAGGCCGAAGATGTCGGCGGTGAGCTGCATCGCGCAGTCGCTCTGGGAGCCGCCGCCGGACACCCTCAACTCGGTGATCGCCACGCCGCTGCGCTTCTCGATCCTCTCCTTCCCTTCGCGCAGCGCATAGGCAAGCCCCTCCAGGATGGCGCGGTAGACGTGGGCGCGGGTATGGACGTCGCCGAAGCCGATGATGCCACCCTTGGCCTCGCGGCCCGGCAGGCGGATACCGGGCGTCCAGTAGGGCTGCAGCATCAGGCCCATCGAGCCGGGAGGCACGGTGCTGGCCATGCGGTCGAACAGCTGTTCGGGCGCGACGTCTTCCGCCAGCGCGCGCAGCTGTTCGTGGTGGCCGAACTGCTCCTTGAACCAGTTGACCATCCAGTAGCCGCGGAAGACCTGCACCTCGTTGCTGTAGGCGCCGGGCAGCGCCGCCGGGTAAGGAGGAATGAAGGGCGTGACCTCGGTATAGCGCGTGCTGGTGGTGTTGATGGTGGCCGTGGTGCCGTAGCTCAGGCAGCCCACGTGGGGCTCGCGGCAGCCGGCGCCGATCACCTCGCAGGCCTTGTCGGCGGCGGCGGCCAGCAGCGGCAGGCCTTCCGGGATGCCGGTGGCCTGCGATGCGTCGGAAGTCACCGTGCCCAGGCGCTCGCCGGGCTCGACCAGCTCGGGCAGCATGTGCGGCTCGACCGCCAGCGCCTGCCACTTCCAGTCGTGGCGGGCGGCCCAGCGGCGGCGCTTGTAGTCGAAAGGCAGATAGGCCACCTGCGAACCGCTGGAGTCGGCGAAGCGCCCGCACAGCCGCCAGTTCAGGTAGCCGGACAGCAGCAGGAACTTGTCGGTGGCCGCCCAGATGTCCGGCTGGTGGGCCTTGATCCAGTTGATCTCGGCCTCGCCGCGAAAGTAATCGATGGTGCCGTCCACGCGCGCCAGCTTGAACGCCGCCTGCCACCACCAGGCGATGCCGGGCCAGGTGTCCGTGCGGCGCTGGTCGAGCCAGGTAATGGCCGGCCGCAGCGGCTTGCCGTCCTTGCCGAGATTGACCACGGTGCCGCGCTGGGTGGTCACGGCCACGCCCTGCACCGCGGCCTTGTCGACGCCGGGCTGGCCCCACAGGCCATGGCAGGCCTTGCACAGCGCTTGCCAGTAATCCTCGGGATCGTGTTCGGCCCAGCCGGGCTGCTCGGAAAAATATGCATCCAGCATAATTTGCGACTTCGCCACGATATTCCCGTTCAGGTCGAACAGCAGCGCGCGCACGCTCTGGGTGCCGTTGTCGATGGCGAGGATGGTCGGCTGGGTCGTCATTGCGCTGTCTCCTGCGGCAGCCCGTAGTGGGAGTTCCACAGGGCAGCATAGTTTCGTTCTTCTTCTTGCCAACGCGCGTCGCTCCAGCCCAGCTCCGGCCGGCAGATCGCGCGGACGCGCGGCATCAGCGCGGCGCCGCCCTGCTTCAGCTGCAGGCCCAGGCGGGTGCGGCGCAGCAGCAGGTCGTCGAGGTGCTGCACGGCTTCCGCGCGCGCGGCCCAGCGCAGCTCCGCCCACAAGGTCTCGGTGCCGGGAATTAGCTCGAATTCGTCCGCGCCGGCGGCGGCCAATAATGCGCCGGTGGCGGCGCCGTACCGGCCTTTCAAACGGCGAAGCCGGGCGCCGCACAGCCTCTCATGGCAAGCCTCGGGCGGCGGCGCGAACACCCGGCAGGGCTGCAGCTGGTCGCGCCAATCCGGCAACTGGGCGCGCACGCTCGCAAGCGCGTCGAGGGCGATGGCGCGGAAGGTGGTCAGCTTGCCGCCGGCCACCGCCACCAGCCCGTCCTCGCTCCAGACGCTGTGCTCGCGCCCTTCGCGCGAGGCCTCGGCGTGGCCGCCCGCGATGACCGGACGCACCCCGGCAAAGGTCGACAGCACATCGCCTTCGCCGATGCCGAGCTGGGGAAACTGGGCCTGCACGGCCGCCAGCAGGTAATCGAGTTCGGCCCGCGTGATGCGCGCCTCGGCATCCAGCGGCTGGGCATGATCGAGGTCGGTGGTGCCGACCAATGTAACGCCCTCCCAGGGATAGGCGAACACCGGGCGGCCATCCTGCGGGTGCATCAGGCTCACGGCCTGGGACAGCGGCAGGCGCCAGGCCGGCAAAATCAGATGGCTGCCGCGCAGCGGACGCAGGCGCGGTCCCTTGCCGTGCAGGGCGCCGGACCAGGCGCCGGTGGCATCCACGACTACGCGGGCGCGGACTTCATGGCCGGCATTTCCGATCCCGTCATGCAGCAACGCGCCGGCCACCCGCCCCTGGTCGCGGATCAGCGCGCGTGCGGCCACGTAGTTCAGCGCCGAGGCGCCATGATCCATCGCCTCGCCCAGCACGCGCAGCACGAGGCGCGCGTCGTCGGTCTTGGCGTCGGTGTAGACGACGCCGCCGGCCAGGCCTTTACGTTCGACATTCGGCGCCCGTTCGAGAAATTCCTCGGCGGCGAGCCAATGCCGCTCGCGCCGTCCGGCCAGCAGGTCGTAGATGGCCAGGCCGGCCAGGAAGCTGCGGCGGCCGCGCTGGCCCTCGTAATGGGCGAAGGCGAAGCCCTGCGGCTCGACCAGCCCGGGCGCGTCGCGCAGCAGGCTTTCGCGTTCGCGTACCGATTCGCGCGTCAGGTGCAGGTGACCATCCTTCAGGTAGCGCAGGCCGCCGTGCACCAGCTTCGACGAACGGCTCGATGTGCCCCAGGCGAAGTCGCGCTGCTCGACCAGCATGGCGCGCAAGCCCCGCCGCGCGGCTTCCAGCAGGATGCCGGCGCCGGTGATGCCGCCGCCGATTACCAGCAGGTCCCACTCCTGCGCCATCAGGCCGGGCAAGGCGGCGCGGCCGTCCCTCCTCCATGGCGCCGTCATGGGCTCACCAGTTTGCCGGGATTCATGCAGCCGCCCGGATCGAACTGGCGGAACACGGTGCGCAGCGCCTCCATGCCGAGCCGGCCCTTCTCCGCCTGCAGCCAGGGCGCGTGGTCGCTGCCGACGCCATGCTGGTGGCTGATGGTGCCGCCACTGGCGACGATCGCTTCCGACACCGCGGTCTTGAGGCGGCGCCAGCGCGCCAGGTCGGCATCGTAATCGCCGGCCAGGCGCCAGATGAAGGTCGTGTACACGCTGGCGCCCTGCGGATACAGGTGGGACAGGTGGGTGTAGGCATGCACCTGCTCGCCATCCGCGGCCAGGGCATCGGCGGCGGCCCGCTCGACCGCGCGCATGCCCGGCGTCACGCGCGGCCAGTCGAGGGCCGTCTCGACGGTATCGATCGCATACCCACGTTCCCAGGCCGCGTTGCGCAGGTAGACGTTGCGGAAGCGGTTCTTCTTCCAGCGCTCGCCCAGGCCGCGGCCCGCGTGCACGCCCTGGAACCGGCGCGCGAGCGTCAAGGCCGCCGCCAGGGCCGCGCGCGCCTGCTTGCGAGCGCCGCTGGCGCCGACCAGCAGCATGCACTTGCCTTCGCCCGCGCCGCGCAGCCGCAGCAGTGTCTCCAGCAGGGCCACCTGCCGGGGATGCCCGGCCAGGGTCAGCATGGTCGCCGTCTCCACCGGATTGGACAGGCGCAGCATCGACAGCCCGAGCCGCGCCTGCACGATCGCGCGCACCGCCGTCTCGGCGCGCTCCCAGTCCGGCAGGAACACGGCGTGGAAGGCTTCGAATTCCGGCACGGGACTGATGCGCACCGTGGCATCAAGGAGGATGCCGAGCCGTCCTTCGGAACCCAGCACCAGCTCGCGCAGGTCGGGGCCGGCGGCGGACGCCGGGAAGGTCGGCAGCTCGAGCCTGCCCTGCGGCGTCTCCATGCGGCCGCCGGCGAACAGCTGCTCGATGCGGCCGTAGCGCAGCGACTGCTGGCCGGAGGAACGCGTGACGATCCAGCCGCCCAGGGTCGAGTATTCGAAGGATTGCGGAAAGTGGCCGAGGGTATAGCCCTGGGCGCGCAGCTGGGCTTCGAGGTCAGGACCGGCGACGCCGGCGCCGAAGGTGGCCAGCAGGGATTCGCGATCGAGGCAGGTGAGCGCGCGCAGGCGTCCCATGTCGACCGACAGCGTCGGCCTGTCCCGCGCCGCATCCAGATGGCCGCAGACACTGGTGCCGCCGCCGTAGGGCACCACGGCCGCGCCGGCGTCGACGGCGAAGCGGATCAGGTCGCGCACCTCGTCCGCGCTTTCCGGAAAGGCCACGCCGTCCGGCGCCGCCTCGATGCGGCCGTAGCGCAGGCGCAGCCAGTCGGGCAGGCTCTGGCCCAGCGCATGGGTCAGGCGCACGGCCGGCGTGGTGTCGACCAGCGGATGCGGCGGCAGGCGCGAAGGCGCGAGCTGCGCGCACACGGCCTCGAAGGCGGCGTCACGCGGCACGCTGCCCGGTCCCAGCTTCTGTTCGAGGAAACGCAGCGCGCCCTCGCCGATCGGCACCTCGATCGTATCGTCTCCCCAGCCGTTCCATCGCCTCATGGTTCTCCCATTGCATAGTTTTATATTTTGCAAGAAGATAAGCCATTCGCCTCCCCACGTATTGCGGATTCATGCCAAGCGCTTGTTCGAACATGCCACCGGCCAAAGGCCCCCTGCTTGCCCGGGTCACCGGCTCCTACCTGCAGCCGCTGCTCGAGACCGCGGCCGCGTGCGGCGTCGATGCGCCTGCGCTGGCCCGGGCGGCCGGACTGCATGAGGGCGCGCTCGGCCCGCTGCCGGAATCGCTGGCGGCAAGCGACTACATCGACCTGCTCGCGGCCGGCACCGACCTGACACGGGATCCGCACTTCGGCCTGCACGTGGGCGAACGGGTGCGTCTTGGCACCTACAGCGTCTACGGCCTGATCCTGCTGGCCTGCGCCGACTTCGCCCAGGCCCTCGAACAGACCCAGCGCTACGAGCAACTGGCCCACRACCTCGGACGCTCGCGGCTCGAAGTCGACGCCGCCACCGGACTGGCGCGCTACACCTGGATCAGCCACTTTCCCGGCGCCAACCGCCATCTGGCCGAAAGCGTGTTCGCCGGCATCCGCACCTTCGGCTCCTGGCTCGCCGGCCGGCCGCTGGCGCCGGTGCGGCTGGCCTTTGCGCATGCGAGCGACGCCGATCCGGCCGAGTACGCGCGGGTGCTGGGGATGGTGCCGGCGTTCGGCGCCGAAGCCCACCTGGCCTGCTTCGACGCCGCCCTGCTGGCGATGCCGGTGCCGAACGCGGACGCCGGCATGTATCCGGTGCTGCAGCAGCATGCCGAGCGGCTGCTGAAGGAGCGGAACAATGCGCGCGAGGAGGAGCGCGAGCGCCACGGCATCGTCGCCCAGGTGCGCGCCTGCGTGATCCGCAACCTGGCGAACGACCGCGTGCGCCTGGCAAGCATCGCCGATGAACTGGGCCTGTCGCAGCGCACCCTGCAGCGCAAGCTTTCCGAGGCCGGCGCCAGCTTCCAGCAGGTGCTCGACAGCGCCCGCCATGCGCTGGCCCAGGACTACCTGCGCCAGCGCGGCCTGTCGCTGGCCGACATCGCCTTCCTGCTCGGCTACCAGGAGCAGAGCGCGTTCACGCACGCCTTCCGCGAGTGGTCGGGGATGAATCCGGGAGCATGGCGCGAGCGGGCGCTGGCGGGTCAGGTCTGACGCGGCGCCAGGCGGCGCAGGTCATCTACCGCAGGCACGATCGCCAGAAGGCACAGCAGGCAGGCCAGCGGCAAGGTCGCCAGATAACCGGCATGCTTGAAGCCGAGCGCCCCCACCAGTCCCCCGCTGAAGAAACCCAGCAGCAGCGACAGCAGCAGGCGCAGGCGCGCATGGTTGGCCGCCACCCTGGGCTGCGCCGGGTCGCGGTTCCAGTACAGCATGCGGCCCAGTTCGATGCCGATGTCGGTGACGATGCCGGTCATGTGGGTGGTGYGGATCTCGGCGTGCGAGATCTTGGTGATCAGCGCATTCTGCAGGCCCATCATGAAGCACAGCAGCATCACCGTGGCCGGCACGAACAGGGCGTCGACGCCGGCCAGGCGCGCGCCCAGCACGCCGAAGGCCAGCAGCAGCATCGCTTCGAACAGCAGCGGCAGCGCATACTCGCTGGCCAGGCGACGGCGCCGCCCGTAATTGACGGCGAGCGCGGTGCAGGCTGCCCCCGCCAGAAAGGACAGTACGGCGCCGAGTGCATCCAGCGCCAGGTCCCAGGCGCCGAGGGCCAGGTTGTCGGCCGCGGAGGAGATCGCCCCCGTCAGGTGCGAGGTGTACTGGTGAACGGCAAGGAAACCACCGGCATTGATGGCGCCGGCGACGAAGGCGAGCGCCACCCCGAGGTGGCGGTTGGCGCGCGGGCTGCGCGCATTGCCGAGAAGGCTGCGGGCGTAGTGGATTGGCACGTCGGTAATATTACCGCATTCCAAGCGAAAGCAGCATCAGGCCGGCCTCGCTATAATTGACCTTCTCGCATCGATCACCCGTCCTGGTATAGCCGTGAACCCACATCTCGAAAGACTGCACCCCTATCCCTTCGAAAAGCTGCGCCAGCTGTTCGCCGGCGTCACGCCGAATCCCGAGTACGTTCCCATCAGCCTCGGCATCGGCGAACCCAAACACCCGACCCCGGCCTTCATCCAGAAAGCCCTGACGCAGAGCATGACCGGGCTGGCGAACTATCCGAGCACGCACGGCGGCGATCCGTTGCGCACGTCGATCGCCGGCTGGCTGGAACGCCGCTACGGGGTGCCGGCGCTGGATCCGAACACGATGGTGCTGCCGGTGAACGGCTCGCGCGAGGCGTTGTTCGCGATCGCCCAGTGCGTGATCGATCCGCGCGCGGGATCGAATAACGGCGCGAACGGCAGCGCCCTGGTGATGTGCCCGAACCCCTTCTACCAGATCTACGAAGGCGCGGCCTACCTGGCCGGCGCCGAACCGTATTTCGTGAATTCGGTCCCGGCGCGCAACTTTGCCCCCGACTACGACAGCGTGCCCGACGAGATCTGGGCCCGCGTGCAGCTGCTCTACCTGTGCTCCCCGGGCAACCCGACCGGCGCCGTGCTGACCCTGGACGACTGGCGCGAGCTGTTCGAACTGTCCGACCGCCACGGCTTTGTCATCGCGGCCGACGAGTGCTATTCCGAGATCTGGTTCGGCTCGACCCCACCGCTGGGCGCGCTGGAGGCGGCCCACCAGCTCGGCCGCAGCGCCGGCCAGCGCCCCTACGCCAACCTGGTCGTGTTCTCGAGCCTGTCGAAGCGCTCCAACGTGCCGGGCATGCGCTCCGGCTTCGTGGCCGGCGATCCGGACGTGCTGAAGAAATTCCTGCTCTACCGGACCTACAGCGGCGGCGCGATGTCGCCGCCGGTGCAGGCGGCGTCCTGCGTGGCCTGGAACGACGAGGCCCACGTGCAGGAAAACCGCAACCTGTACAAGGAAAAGTTCAGCCTCATCACCCCGCTGCTCAAGCAGGTGATGGACGTCGAACTGCCCGACGCCGGCTTCTACCTGTGGGCCGACGTGCGCGCCAGCGGCCTGTCGGACACCGAGTTCGCACGCGGCCTGTACGCCGAATATAATGTGACGGTTTTACCCGGCTCCTACCTGGCGCGCGACGCGCACGGCAGCAATCCGGGACGCAACCGCATCCGCATGGCGCTCGTCGCCGGCGTGGACGAAGGACTGGAAGCCGCCAACCGCATCGTCCAGTTCTGCAACGATTTGAAGTCCTCCTGAAAACAGACCCGTAACCTGATAGATCCATCATGACCCAACAACTCCAGACCATCATCGACACCGCGTGGGAACAGCGCGCCGAAATCAGCCCGTCCAACGCCAGCGCCGAAGTGCGCGACGCAGTTGCGCACGTCCTTGCCGGCCTTGACGACGGCAGCCTGCGCGTCGCCCAGAAAGACAGCGGCAGCTGGGTCGTGAACCAGTGGATCAAGAAGGCCGTCCTGCTGTCGTTCCGCCTCGAGAACAACGTGCCCGTCGAAGGCGGCGGCCTGCAGTTCTACGACAAGGTGCCGACCAAGTTCGCCGACTACACCGCCGACGACTTTGCCAAAGGCGGCTTCCGCGTGGTGCCGCCGGCCGTGGCCCGCCGCGGCTCCTTCATCGGCAAGAACGTGGTGCTGATGCCGTCCTACGTGAACATCGGCGCCTACGTCGACGAAGGCACCATGGTCGATACCTGGGCCACCGTCGGCTCCTGCGCCCAGATCGGCAAGAACGTCCACCTGTCCGGCGGCGTCGGCATCGGCGGCGTGCTGGAACCGATGCAGGCCAACCCGACCATCATCGAAGACAACTGCTTCATCGGCGCACGTTCGGAARTCGTCGAAGGCGTGATCGTCGAAGAAAACTCGGTGATCTCGATGGGCGTGTACATCGGCCAGTCGACCAAGATCTACAACCGCGAAACCGGCGAAGTCAGCTATGGCCGCGTGCCGTCGGGTTCGGTGGTCGTGTCGGGTTCGCTGCCATCAAGCGATGGCAAGTACAGCCTGTACTGCGCCGTGATCGTCAAGCGCGTGGATGCGCAGACGCGTGCCAAGACTGGTATCAACGAGCTGCTGCGCGGCGTGTAATCCGCAACGCTGAATACGCCATTCCCGCGGAAGCACGGCGTCGGGTCGGGCAATGCCCGGCACGACGGTGGCGTATTTCCCCACAGCGGGCTCTTCCGCCCACCGCAATCCTTCCACAACGGTTAGAATCCCCAAAACGCAAAAATTACCGCGAAGCAAGGGAGAGAACCATGATGATGGAACGCCTGTTCCAGTTGATGAAGGAAAAGAACGCGTCGGACATGTTCTTCGCGGTCAATTCTCCCGTCCACATCAAGATCAACGGGAACCTCATCCCGATCAACCAGAACAAGCTGGAACCCGAAAACATCCAGGTCCTGCTGTCGGAAATCGCCTCGCCCGAACAGATGGCCGAGCTGGAGCGCGAGAACGAGCTGAACATGGGTATTTCGGTGCCCAATCTGGGCCGCTTCCGCCTGTCGGCATTCCGCCAGCGTGGCTCGATCTCGGCCGTGTTCCGCTTCGTGCCGGCGAGTATTCCGCCGCTGGCCGAGCTGGGCCTGCCGCCGGTGCTGTCCGAACTGATCATGGAAAAGCGCGGCCTGCTGCTGATCGTCGGTGCCACCGGCTCCGGCAAGTCGACCACGATCGCCTCGATGCTCGACCACCGCAACGAACAGCGCTCGGGCCATATCCTGACCCTGGAAGATCCGATCGAGTACCTGTTCAAGAACAAGAAATCGATCGTCAACCAGCGCGAGATCGGCAGCGACGCCGCCAGCTTCGACGTTGCCCTGCGCAACTCGATGCGCCAGGCGCCGGACTGCATCCTGATCGGCGAGATCCGCGACAAGGACACCATGGCCGCCGCCCTCGCCTACGCGCAATCCGGCCACCTGGTGCTGGCGACCCTGCACGCCAACAACAGCTACAACGCGCTGAACCGCATCATCAGCTTCTACCCGATCGAGAACCGCCCCGCCCTGCTGCAGGATTTGTCGTCGGCGGTGAAGGCCATCGTCTCGCAGCGCCTGGTGCGCTCGAAGGCCGGCGGCGCGCGCCAGGCGGCGGTCGAGATCATGGTCAATACCCGCTACGTCGCCGACCTGATCGAAAAGGGCGAAATCGGCCAGATCAAGGAAGCCATGGACAAGAGCCTGTCGCCGGGTTCGCAATCCTTCGAGAAGGCGCTGCTGGAACTGGTGCAGGCCGAGCTGATCACCCAGGAAGAAGCGCTGGCGAATGCGGATTCGGCCACCAATCTGCTGTGGCTCATCAATAATGGGCCGGACAGCCAGGGGGCCAAGGCGGAGGAGCAGGCCAGGCCGGCCGAGGAATCGGCAGGTCCCTCGTTCACGGAATTTACGCTCGACAACTAGCAGGCGCCGCTCGAGCTCAACTCTCAGGATCGTAGTAGAACTCGCGCAGCTCTTGTGCGCAGCGGCAGGCCGCAGCGATCCTGGCCGCCCATTCAAGGGCTACTGCCCGGGACGGCAGCTCGAGCACGCAAAAGCCGCCGTCGAACTCTCTGGTCTGGCGGTAGGTCTCGCTTGTACAGCGCCCGTCCGCCGCAACGACGACCGGCGCGACCTCGGCGTTGATTCCTCCGCCAAACACGTAGACCCCGGCAGCCTTTGCCTCGCGGATGACCGCATGCGCCGCATCGCTAACGGCGGGCATGTCTTCGGCAGGAACATCCATTGCACTCGCAGGAAAGGAGATAAGAAACTTTGTCATGATTCGATGCTCAGTTGTGACAACGAAATGGATGAGCCATCGTCTGGGACATCATTACCGTTTATCCATCATAGGCCATGTGTGGCCGACCGCACGTAGCCATAAATACGCTCTTGCATAGATTAAGCATTGTTGGCCGAGTCAACATTCTTAAGCCTTTAATGCAAGGATCACATGGTTCTCACCCACCTGGCCAGACACTGGTACGCCAGAAGGAATTTTCCGTTTATTTCATGGGTCGCATGTATTGGACGCAGCCTGCGTGTAGTTCTGTTCTATCGCTTTCATCGACGATTGCTCGCCTTGGAAATCTATCGCAATTATGTCAGCGCGGCCCATGACGATGTATTCCATCATCTCAGCCATCGGAACTATCTCATCCGTGGTTTGACGCTCCGACAACGTGTTCAATGCGTCGCTACGCATTACCACTTTGAGGAGGCGACATTCGACCGAGCCTACAAGCGCGCCGTTTACGCCGATGGCGGCTTGGTGCTGTGGGAGCGTAATCTGGATGGCATTGCGGTTTCAATCAAACTCGAGATGGCGGCAC
Organism: Massilia sp. 05N420; assembly: GCF_056397205.1. Classification (NCBI taxonomy): domain Bacteria; kingdom Pseudomonadati; phylum Pseudomonadota; class Betaproteobacteria; order Burkholderiales; family Oxalobacteraceae; genus Massilia; species Massilia sp. 05N420. The sequence goes on along the minus strand of NZ_JBFTMX010000063.1, from coordinate 7,298 downwards.
GCTTGTGTGCCGAAGGTGACCTGACCATTTGTGCGTATGTCGACAAGCTTGCCCTGCACTGCCTCTCGTTCAGCTGGACTGAAGGCAGTTTCGTTGGTATCGATGCGCCAGTCGTACCGTTCGTCGTGCGCAATCAGGGACACCGGGCCGACGCTGCGGCCGCGCTCAAAAATTTCGAACGAGCATATCCAAACAACTCACCAAGCTTTTTCTGCATCTCGGCTCTGCAAGGGCTTGCCCTGGCGCTGGGAATGAATCAGGTAGTGGCGGTGAGGTCAACATGGCAATGTTCCTACACCGCCGCCGACGATAAGCATTTTGCCAACGCCTATGACGGACTGTGGCAAACTCTGGGCGGCGCACCGATGGGTGACAGAATCTTCTGCATCGCCTTGCCGTTTTATGTGAAGCCGCTATCGGAGATGGCTGCCAAGCATCGTAAACGCGCAAGAACGCGACGCGAGCATTGGGCGTCGATTTCAGAATCGGCGTACTCGACCTTGCGTGCCCATCTGGTGCAGAAGCGATCCGAACAAGGCTGAGTTGGGATGGCGTTCAGTGCACGGACAGGAATGTCGCTTGTCGGCTAAGGGCACGCGGATCAGCTTGCACAACCGACGCAGCCTGCCAGTCCGGCGACAGGCCCGGAATGCACTTGCTAAACTATCCTCAGTAGGTAGCGGGCTGTGCTATCCTTCGCGCCTTTCCCCAGTACCAATGCCATGAAAAAAACTCTCTACGGTATTCCGAACTGCGACACTGTCAAGAAAGCGCGCACCTGGCTGGCCGACCATGGCCAGGACGTCGAATTCCACGATTTCAAGAAGCAGGGCCTGTCCCGCGAAACCGTGGCCGCCTGGCTTGAACAGAGCGGCTGGGAAACCCTGGTCAACCGCAAGGGCACGACCTGGCGCAAGCTGTCCGACGAGCGCCGCGCGCAAGTCGTGGACAAGGCCAGCGCACTGGAGCTGATGCTGGAGAATCCCTCGGTCGTCAAGCGCCCGGTCCTGGCCGGCGCCGGTCCGCTGCTGGTCGGTTTCTCCGCCGACCAGTACGAGCAGACTTTCGGAGACTGGCCGGCATGAAGACTTCGCGCACCCTGCAGCTGACCGAGGAGCTGATCGCCCTCGATTCGATCACCCCGCAGGACAAGGGCTGCCAACAGCGCCTGAAGGAACTGCTGGCGCCGCTCGGCTTCGCCTGCGAGACCATCGAGTCGAACGGCGTCACCAACCTGTGGGCGCGCAGGGGTACGGCGTCGCCGGTGTTCGTGTTCGCCGGCCATACCGACGTCGTGCCGACCGGTCCGACCGAGCAATGGCAATCCCAGCCCTTCACGCCGACCCGCCGCGACGGCAAGCTGTACGGCCGCGGCGCATCGGACATGAAGACCTCGATCGCCGCGATGGTGGTGGCAAGCGAGGAATTCGTCGAGGCGCATCCCGGCCATGCCGGCTCGATCGCCTTCCTGATCACCAGCGACGAGGAAGGCCCGGCCGTGGATGGCACCGTGGTCGTCTGCGAGCTGCTGGAAGAGCGCGGCGAGACCCTCGATTACTGCCTGGTCGGCGAGCCGACCTCCAGCCACGTCCTCGGCGACATGATCAAGAACGGCCGCCGCGGCTCGCTGTCGGGCTGCCTGGTGGTCAAGGGCGTGCAGGGCCACATCGCCTATCCCCACCTGGCGCGCAATCCGATCCACCTGGCGGCGCCGGCCCTGGCCGAGCTCGCGGCGGAAAAGTGGGACGACGGCAACGAATACTTCCCGCCGACCAGCTGGCAGGTTTCGAACATCCACGCCGGCACCGGCGCCAACAACGTCATCCCGGGTGAATTGAAGGTCGACTTCAACTTCCGCTTCTCGACCGCCAGCACGGCGGACGGACTGGAAGCGCGCGTGCACGCCATCCTTGACCGCCACGGCCTGGATTACGACCTGAAGTGGACCCTGTCCGGCGAGCCCTTCCTGACGCCGAAGGGCACGCTGTCCGATGCGATCTGCGGCGCCATCAAGCATGAGCTGGGCGTGAGCACCGAACTGTCGACCACCGGCGGGACCTCCGACGGGCGCTTCATCGCCCGCATCTGCCCCCAGGTGATAGAATTCGGGCCACCGAACGCCAGCATCCACAAGATCGACGAGCACATCGAACTGCGCTACGTCGATCCGCTCAAGAACATCTATCGCCGCACGCTGGAAGCGCTGCTGGCGCCCTCGCCGTCCGCGGCGTAACCGACTCTCTGCGAGATCATCGACATGGCCATGACCACGCCCAATTTCTGCACGCCGCGCGACCTGCTGCGTTACGCAGTCACCCGCTTCAACACCGCCAAGCTGTTCTTCGGCCATGGCAGCGCCGAGGCCCTCGACGAAGCCGCCTACCTGATCCTGCACACCCTGAAGCTCCCGCTGGACAAGCTCGATCCCTTCCTCGACGCGCGCCTGCTGCCGGAAGAAGTGCTGCAGGTGCTGGCCGTGATCGAGCGCCGTGTCAGCGAGCGCGTGCCGGCCGCCTACATCACCAACGAGGCCTGGCTGGGCAGCTATAACTTCTACGTCGACGAGCGCGTGCTGGTGCCGCGTTCCTTCATCGCCGAACTGATCCCGAACCAGTTCAGCCCCTGGGTGCAGGATCCGGACAGCATCGAGAACGTGCTCGAACTGTGCACCGGCTCCGGCTGCCTGGCGATCATGCTGGCCGACGCCTTCCCGAACGCCCTGGTCGACGCGGTCGACATCTCGAAGGACGCGCTGGCGGTGGCCGAGCGTAACATCCGCGACTATAAATTGATTGGCCGCGTGAACCCGATCGAGTCCGACCTGTACGAGAACGTGCCGTTCAAGAAGTACGACCTGATCATCACCAACCCGCCCTACGTGAACAGCGACTCGATGGGCAAGCTGCCGCCGGAATACCTGCGCGAGCCGCAGATCGCGCTGGCGGGCGGCGAGGACGGCATGGACCTGGTGCGCAAGATCATCGACGGCGCCGCCGAACGCCTGACGCCGGAAGGCGTGCTGGTGGTCGAGATCGGCAACGAGCGAGAATATGCGGAAGCGGCCTTCGGCCATCTGGGTCTGACCTGGCTGACCACCAGCCAGGGGGATGATGCGGTGTTCCTGCTGACTGCCGAGCAGCTGGCACAATAATTTCGACCCTGTACGCTAGCACCGTCATCCCGTGACCAACGTCGCCCCCGCGAAGGCGGGGGCCCAAGTTCGCAGCGAACCATAAAAAACTTGGGTTCCCGCCTTCGCGGGAACGACGCTCTACCACTTCGTTCCCATGATCCGATTCTCCAACGTCAGTCTCATGCGCGGCACCAAGCCGCTGCTGGAAGACGCCGACCTCACCCTCAACCCCGGCGACAAGATCGGCCTGATCGGCGCGAACGGCGCGGGTAAATCCAGCCTGTTCGCCATGCTGCGCAGCGAACTGCACCCGGACCAGGGCGCGATCGACTTCCCGCAGCGCTGGCGCATGGCCTACGTGGCCCAGGAGACGCCGGCGCTGGACCGTCCGGCCATCGAATACGCAATCGACGGCGACGCCAACCTGCGCACCCTGCAGGCCGAACTCGAGCGCCTGGAAGCGATGCCGCACAGCCACGACAACGGCATCGCGATCGGCCACCTGCACTCGGCGCTAGCCGACGCCGACGCCTACACGGTGCAGTCGCGCGCCGAGCAGCTGCTGCTGGGCCTGGGCTTCTCGCTGGCGCAGATGCAGCAGCCGGTGGCCAGCTTCTCGGGCGGCTGGCGGATGCGCCTGAACCTGGCGCAGGCCCTGATGTGTCCGTCCGACCTGCTGCTGCTGGACGAACCGACCAACCACCTGGACCTGGACGCCATCATCTGGCTCGAGGACTGGCTGAAGCGCTACCAGGGCACACTGATCATCATCTCCCACGACCGCGATTTCCTCGACGAGATCGTCAACGTGGTCGTGCACATCGACGAGCGCAAGCTGAAGCGCTACTCCGGCAACTACTCGGCCTTCGAGCGCCAGCGCGCCGCCCACATGGTGCTGGCCCAGGCGGCCTTCGAGAAGCAGCAGCGCACCCGCGCCCACCTGCAGTCCTTCGTCGACCGCTTCAAGGCCAAGGCCACCAAGGCGCGCCAGGCCCAGAGCCGCATGAAGGCGCTGGCCAAGATGGAAGAACTGGCGCCGCTGCGCGCCGCCGCCGAGTTCTCGTTCGAGTTCCGCGATCCCGCCTCAAGCCCGAATCCGCTGCTGGTGATGGAAGACGTCGACGCCGGCTACCCGATCCTCGACGGCCACGGCGACAAGGTCGGCGGCAAGACCATCGTCCACCGCGTAAATTTCTCGCTGCAGACGGGCCAGCGCATCGGCCTGCTGGGCGTCAACGGCGCCGGTAAATCCACGCTCATCAAGACCATCGCCAACGAACTGGCGCCGCTCGCCGGCACCGCGACCCTCGGCAAGGGGCTGGTGATCGGCTACTTCGCCCAGCACCAGGTCGAGATGCTGCGCCACGACGAGTCGCCGCTGTGGCACCTGCAGAAGATTGCGCCGACCACGCGCGAGCAGGAGCTGCGCAACTTCCTGGGCGGCTTCAACTTCCCGGGCGATATGGTGACCAGCCCGATCAAACCCTTCTCCGGCGGCGAAAAGGCGCGCCTGGCGCTGGCGCTGATCGTGTGGCAGCGCCCCAACCTGCTGCTGCTGGACGAACCGACCAACCACCTCGACCTCGAGACGCGCGAGGCGCTGACCCTGGCGCTGGCCCAGTTCGAAGGTACGCTGGTGGTGGTCTCCCACGACCGTCACCTGCTGCGCGCCACCACCGAGGAATTCATTATCGTTGCCGACGGCCGCCTGCAGCCCTTCGACGGCGACCTGGACGACTACAAGGACTGGCTGTTCAAGACCAAGCTCGCCAAAGGCAATGAGACCACCCCTCTGCCTGCGAAGGACGACAAGCCGGCTGCCGCGCCGGCCGTGGTGCCCGCCGTCGACCGCAAGGAACAAAAGCGCCTGGAAGCCGAGGAGCGCCAACGCTTGGCCTCCCTGAAGAAGCCGATCGAGAACCGCCTCAAGCGCCTGGAAGAGCAGATGGCCAAGCTCAACGCGCGCAAGTCGGACATCGACGCGCGCCTGCTGGAGCCTGCGATCTACGAGGCCGACAAGAAGGACGAGCTGAAGACGCTGGTGGCTGACCAGGCTTTCCTGGTGCGGGATCTGGGTACGCTGGAGGAGGAGTGGCTGGAATTGCAGGAGCAGCTGGAGGCGTTGGCGGCCTGAGTTGGCTGATGCCCGTTGCTCTCGGCGCCAGCCGCCGTTCTAAGCTTATGGGCTGAGGCTCAGGCCACCTGCCGCGCCGCCGGCCGTTTCACCGACATCAGCTTTTCGATATCCACCAGAATCAGCCGCCGCCCGCCGGCCTGCCCCAGCCCGAGCAGGTAATCGGGCCGTCCGCCGTCCGCCGCCGCCGCCGGCAGCGGCGCGACCTGTTCCGGCGCCACGGTGACGACGCCGGTCACGCCATCCACCACCATCCCCATCACGCAGCTGCTCAGCCTGAGGATGATCACGTCGGTCAGCGGGTCCGGCGCGTCCGGCGTGGTGCCGCAGGCCACGCGCATGTCGACCAGGGGGATGATCACGCCGCGCGAGACGGCCACGCCGCCGATGATCTCGCCGCTCGCGGCGAAACGCTCGAGCGCCTTGAGCACACGAAGTTCCTGCACCCTGGCGAAGTCGATGCCGTATTCGAGTCCGCCGAGCGTGAAGCTCAGGAACTGAAGCGCTTGGGAACCGCGAGAAGTCGTCGTGTCATGCATGGCGCGTCCTTTCTTCAAGATTGTCATGCTAAGGCGGACGCCTCATTTCACTTTGAGTCCAGTCAACTTTTCCTGAAAGCAAAAGCAAGCTTGCTTTCGCCGGGCCCGCCCGTACAATGTCCGCCCATGTGCGCAAGCGAAACGAAGAGGAATTGATATGTACCGGTGGCTGCGACGCCTGATTTCCGGCTCACCCGCGCCCGCGCGGCCCGAGCCTGCCCCTGCGCCCTCCTCGATGCCCGATCCCGTACCGGCCGCGCCGCCTCCGCCCGCTGCGCCGGCTCCCGCAACCGCCGGCGTCACAGCGGCGGATGCGGGCGCGTGTCCGGCCCGGCCGCCGGTGCCGTTCGAGCTGCTCGACCGCGTCGGCGGTGCCTGGAACGCCTGGCTGTACGAGCGCCCCGACGAGGGCGGGCTGGAACTGAATCCCCAGGAAGCGCAGGTGCTGGAGACCTTGGCCGGCATCCTGTCCTCGCAGCAGTCGGGCGCCGCGCTGGTGCGCCGCATGCCGGGCCTGATCCCGCAGCTGCTGCAAAGCCTGCGCAGCGAGAGCTTTTCCGGCAGCGCGCTGTCGCGCACCATTTCCTCCGACGTGGTGCTGGTGGCGGCCGTGATCCGTCTCGCCAACAGCTGCTACCAGGGCACCGGCGCCACCGTCACCAGCGTCGAGCAGGCCGTGATCCTGATCGGCCAGGAAGGCCTGCGCCAGCTGATCACGACGGTCGCCTTCCGCCCCATCATCGACGTCAATTCCGGCTTTTACGTGCGGCGCCTGGCGCCGATCCTGTGGGAGCACTCGGAGCGCAGCGCGCTGGCGGCGCGTACGCTGGCGCCGAGCCTCGGCATCGAGGCCTTCGACGCCTTCCTGGCCGCCCTGCTGCAGAACGTCGGGCTGACGGTGGCGCTGCGCAGCATGGACCAGGCGACCAGGGGCGAGGCGCTGCTCGGTTCCGGCGTGTTCTGGGCCCAGCTGGGCCGCGACACGCGCCGGCTGAGCGTCAACATCGCGCGCGAGTGGAACTTCCCGGACAGCGTGGTGCGGGCGCTGGACGAACAAGGCGGCCTGCGCAAGGGGGCTGTGATGTCGCCGCTGGGGCGCCTGCTGATGCTGAGCGATTACCTGGGCAAGGTGAGGATGCTGGTCGAGCAGGGCGTGGTGGAGGAAGGGGATGCCGCGCTGTTTGGGGGGCTGCCTGAGGATGCGGCGACGTGTTACGAGTTGCTGGCTAAAACACGCGGCGCGTAATTGAGGCCGGCGGCTTGTAAACGTCGTCCCCGCGCAAGCGGGGACCCAAGTTTGCATGCGTTAACGTGATGCTGGCAGAACCTGGATCCCCCGCCTTCCGGTGGCTGTCAAGCTAGTTGTCGCCTTAACTGTTAAGCTGCTCTTTGTATTTGACGCCGCGCTGCGGCGTCAGATTTTGCTGGATTGAGATGTACCACGTCGATCCGAGTCCAATCGCGGGTAGCTGCGCGCCAGCGGTTGGGGTTG
>NZ_JBFTMX010000062.1:0-19390 GCF_056397205.1 Massilia sp. 05N420 | reverse complement strand
CGGACTACCTGGTCAAGGTCGTGGTCGCGGACATGGATGCCTATCACGACTTCCTGCACAACGTGCTGGTCAAGCTGAACGGGGTGTCGCAGGTGAACACCAGCGTGGCGCTGCGGGAGGTGAAGTATGAAACGGCGCTGCCCTTGTAGCGCTAACTAATTTTATGAAAATATGAGTTTCATATCGCGGCTTAAGGGTTTTGTTAATCCAAAACCACAATTATCGTTTTCCCGAAACGGACCGCCTCTCGATCCCGTAAAGATCCAATAGAGGAGTCTTCGATGGCGCATGGTGGAAAAATCCTCCTTTTCACGGCGCAATTCGGATGACGGCGCTGAACGATAGCGGGTCCATCGGGCAACCCGGGATCGAGAGCGAAAGCCTAGTTAAAAGGAGAGATATACATGACTGCCGTTGTCCTGGAATCAGTATTGACCTGCCCCCGGTGTGGCCACGTGCAACCGGAGTCGATGCCGACTAACGCCTGCCAGTTCTTTTACGAATGCAGTCGATGCAAAGTCGTGCTGAGGCCAAAGGCCGGCGACTGCTGTGTGTACTGCTCGTATGGGACGGTCAAATGTCCGCCCGTTCAAGAGAATCGAGGGTGCTGCGCTTGAGAAATCATTGCGTTTTAGAGCGGCCCAGCGAGTGCCAGCGCCGAATGAGCTTCGAAGCCGGGACATAACGATCAGCAAGCGCTATGGCGGCCTTTGCCAGGCACAGCACGATAAGAATGCCGATCGTGTCGCCGATAATCATCGCAGTCAGCGCAGTCCAGTCCACGAGGCCGGTGAGAACCCACATGAAGGTGTGGTGAAACACAGGACTCATGAGCCCGCACAGGATGCCGGTAAAAAGCAGCCGATGCGCTGTCAGGCCCTTGAGACGCGGCTCCAGGTCGAACCAATGCTTGACCAGCAAAGCGGCGAGATAAGGTCCCAGTGCGCCCGCTACCGCCCCGCTCCATGCACGAAAATCGCTATGGAACTCGAAATGGAAGAAGTTGAGATAGACGCCCGCCAGCAGCAGGCCTTCGAAGCCGGCAAGCCCAAAGAGCAGGGTTGAAAGCAGGCGGATGCCGGCCGGGATGAACACCCAGTTGATCCCGTTGCTTTGCTGGAGCTGAATGAATACCAGTTCGTTGATCCAGTTGAGACCGAGGAAAGCAAACACGGTGATGCCCACTTCTCCGAGATGCTTTATTGCGGCCGACGTCAATCTGTTCATCTTGCTAAGTGGACTCAGTTATTTTGCATAATGGTAAGGTTATTCTAGCTCGCATTCCGTAACTTGTGGTTGCGCGACAGGCGCTTGCGTGATCTTTCGGCTGGGAATTGGCCCCCTCAGTGCTCCCGCGGCGCCATATCCGTCGCTGTCAGCAAAGCCAGCGCAGCCTTCGCGTCGAGTGGGCGCGAAAACAGGAAGCCCTGGTACTCGTCGCAACCGAACTCGCGCAACATGGCAAGCTGGGATGCCGTTTCCACGCCTTCGGCCACGATGCGCATCTGCAGGCCATGACCGAGGCCCACGATCGAACGCACGATTGCCGCGCTGTCGGCATCGCGCCCGAGATCGCGCACGAAGGCACGATCGATCTTCAGGCGTTGCACCGGGAAGCGCTTCAGGTAGGCGAGACTCGAGTATCCGGTGCCGAAATCGTCGATGGAGAGCTCGACGCCGAGCTCGCGGATGCTGGCCAACAGGGGTTCGACCAGGTCGGCGCGGCTCATGGCGATGCTTTCGGTGATTTCCAGTTCGAGCGCATCCGGCGCCAGGCCGGAACTGGCCAGTGCATCGCGAATCGAGCGCAACAGGTCGCGGTGGTAGAACTGGCGCATCGACAGGTTGACGGCGATCCTGGTCCGGATACCCTGCTCGCGCAGCCAGGTGCTGGCCTGCGTGCATGCGACGCCCATGACCCAGTCTCCGATCTGCACGATCAATCCCGTCTGTTCGGCGATCGGGATGAAGCGCGCCGGAGAGACGCTGCCGAGTACCGGATTTTCCCAACGCAGCAGGACTTCGAAACCGACAATGCGTCCAGTCTCGATCTCGACCTTCGGCTGGTACATCGCGGTCAATTCTCCGCGCGCCAGTGCATGACGCAACTGCTCTTCGATCGACAAGCGCTCGTTGAGCTGGGTATGGGTGGATGCGGAATGAAAATGCACCGGCTCGCCGCTCTCGCTGCGGGCACGATGTTTGGCGATATCCGCCAAGCGCAACAATTCGTTGACCGAGCTGGCATCCTGCGGGTAGAGCGCGATCCCGACGACCGGCGCCAGATGGAACTCGCGCCCGCCCACCTGCACCGGCTCCGCCAGCAAGTCATACAGCTTGAACGCGGTCGCATCGACGGTCCCAAGTCCCGCCGAGGCCGGCAATACCAGGCCGAACTCATTGGGTTTGACGCGCGACGTACACAGGGTGTGCGGCACCAGGTCTTGCAGGCGCCTGGCGATCTCGCGTACCGCCTCGTCGCCGGCATCATGGCCCAGCAAGTCGGCCACCTCCTGCAGGCGCTCCAGCGCAACCAGCAGCACGGCGACCTGTTCGCCGCGCGCCGACGCAGCCTGGATCGCCTCGGCGAGGACACGCCGCAGCTGGTCATGGTTGGCCAGCCCGGTCAGTGGATCGTGGTCGGAAAGATAGGCCAGCCGCAACTCGACCTGCTTGCGTTCCGTGATGTCGGTGAGGCTGTTGACGATCTGCGCCGCATGGTTTTCGCTTTCCAGGCGCGCGGTGAGCTGGATCATGGTACGCGCCTCGCCGGCGCCATCGCGCACTTCGACTTCGAGCGCGTGCACACCTTCCTGCGCGGTCGCCGCGTACATCCGTTCGCGCGAAGCGGCGCTTTCCGGATCGAGCACCGCGGCCTCCTCGGATCCGGCCAGTACCTGCCCGTCGTGGCCGGTAAAGTGCTGGAATGCCTTGTTGGACAAGACGATGCGGCGTTGCGCGTCGACCACCCAGAGCGGCGTGGCGAGGGCGTCGAGGATGGCGGACAGGTAACGGTAGCTGTGCTGCAAGCGGCTTTCGCTGGTCCTCAGGCGCCCGATCAGCGCCGCCTGGCGCGAGGCCTCGCGGCCGATACGCCAGGCTAACAGCAACAGCACTGCCGACAACAAGGTCCAGGCCAGCAGCGCCACCCACAGCCAGCCCATCCAGAGGCTCAGCGTGTCGGCCACGTCACGGCCCGTGATGATCACCAGCGGATAGTCGGCGACCACGCAGTAGCCATACAGGCGGTGCTTGCCGTCGACCGGACTGATCGCCTCGAACGCGCCAACCGGACTGCGTGGCAGCTGGACCTGGAACAGTGGCGTGTTCAGAAAGGATTTGCCAATGGATTTCGGCAACGCAGGGCTGCGCACCAGCATCGTGCCGTCGCGCCGCAGCAAGGTGACCGAGCCGCCGGCGCCCAGGTCGGCGGCATCGAAAATGCGTTCAAAATAGGCGGCACCGGTCTCGATACCGATGGCCCCGCCGCCCACGCTCCCGTTCGCGGGAAGGGCGCGCGCCAGCGTGATGATGTCATGCCCCTTGTCCTGGCCGGACTCCACGATGCCGATCTGCGGGCCCTGGTTCGGCGCCATGCGCCGCATCCAGAGTGGCCCCGCCGGGCCGACTGTGGTACTCGCCGCGCGCACCTGGCCGTCCGGCCCCAGCACATACACGCGAGACGGCATGTCATCGCGTATGGCGCCGGCGAGCGTGCCCGCCACGGCGTCATGGCCGTGCAGGACCCGTTCGGCGTCCCGTGCCAGCGTCATGTCCAGCGCCAGGGTCGCATAATGGGTTTGTGCGGCGAAGGCCGATGCCAGGTTGCGTAGATTGGTCTGTTCGCGCTGGATCGTGCTGCGATAGCTGGAGAACAGCAAGCCGGACAGCACGAGCGTCACCGCGACGATCAACACCCCCGCCACCGCTAGCGCGTGCGCGACGCGACGGTTGCGTTCCGACGGTGGTGGGAGCACATTGGACATAGGTTGCCGAAACTTGAAGATCGTAACCCAGTATAACCGTCATCTCGAATTGCACGAATGCACCGGGACGGCGTATCGCACTGCGCGTGCTGTCCCCCAGCGGGTCTTACACCCGAACCAGCAGCTTGCCGAGATTTCGTCCTTCGAACAAGCTGTTGAGCGCCCTCGGCAATTGCTCGAAACCGTCGACAAAGGTCTCCTGCGTGACGATGTCCCCGGCTTTGATCCAGGGCGCGACCACCGCCTGCATTTCGCCCATGCGCGCCGTGAAGTCGCGCGCCAGGATGCCCTGGATGCTCGCGCGCTTGAACAGCATGTGCTGCAGGAAGCGGGGCGCCAGGTCCGGTGCATCGAGCCCACCGTCGTACTGAGCAATTGCTCCGCAAATGATAATGCGGGCCCGTAGCTTGATCAGCGGAATCACGGCGTCAGTGACCATCCCGCCCACATTGTCGAAATAGATGTCGACCCCGCCGGTGGCGGCGTCGATGGCCGCGCGCAGGCCATCGAGGGTCGGATGAGCACGGTAGTCGACGGCGGCATCCAGTCCCAAGGTGTCGGTGAGGAAGGCACATTTCGAGGCCCCGCCCGCGATACCGACGACGCGACACCCGGCACGCTTGCCGAACTGTGCGACGAGGGACCCCACCGCGCCGGCGGCGCCGGACACCACCAGCGTGTCTCCAGGGCGCGGCCTGCCCGCCTCCATCAGGCCAAACCAGGCCGTGCGCCCAGGCATCCCGAGCGCACCCAGCGCCGCCGTCACCGGCGCAGCCTCCGGATCGAGCCTGGTCAGCTCGTTCTGGTGGCATTTGTCGTAAAGCTGCCAGCCGCTGTAGCTCAACACCCAGTCGCCGGCGGCGAAACCGGGACTCTTCGAAGCGACGACCTGCCCGACCGTACCGGCGCGCTGTACGATGCCCAGCGGGTGCGGCAGATCGTAGGTATTGCGTTCCGCTTGCTGAATGCGCATATAGGGATCGACGCTGACATAGCGGATACGGACCAGGACCTCATTGGTCGACAGCACGTCATCGATATCGTGTTCACGCAATTCATAGTGTTCGTCGCCGACCCGTCCTTCCGGTCGCTTGACGTAAATCCACTGGCGGTTTTGATAGTTCATGGGCAGATGGGGGATGAAAGCCGCACATTCTAGCATTGCGTGGCGGGCCGCTTGAATCGCCATTATTCAGCCGGCAAGGAACTTACGAAAGAATGTTGACAGCGCGTGCGGCCACCAGGCCAACAGTCAACAATGACGCGGTCGATTCCACCATGAAGAGCAGTTTGGCGCGTACGCTGAGCGGCAGCGTATCCGTTGGTGAGAACGCCGTTGCGTTGGTGAACGACACGAAAACATAGTCGAAGAAACCTGGCGTCCACCGCTCGTGCCCTGGGCATTCCGCATTCATCTGCGGGAACATGAAGTCTGCAACAGGCTGCCTGCTCAAGCCGCGCGCTGCGGGGCCGCCACGGTCGATGTTCCAGAACCAGAGTGCAAACACGACGATATTCGTCAGCCAGATGTTCAGCGCATCGATCAGGAGGCTTTGTCCTGTCGTTCCTTTTGCGCCGTATAGAAGCGCTCTCATCACGCCGAACAGCGCTTGGAAATTGATGAGCGTGATGATCAAGGTGAGTACGATTGCGGCACGGCGGATTTTTCGTCGCCGATGATGAATCAAGGTCCAATGATGCTCACTGGTCGCGCGACGCATTTCGCTGTGGTTCCATGCAGTGGCAACCGATAGCGGAATGAGCAGCGCCAGTTCGACGACGGAAGCCAGCCACCCGGGGAATATGGTCAAATCATTGATGAGAAAAGCATTGAGCGCCGCCGTTACCACGATGGCAGCGCGCGCGATCCAGATCTCGCGCATATGCTTTTCCAGAACCTGTCCGACGTCTTGCATAACAAGGCTGAAGCTGGATGGCCGGGCGGCGAATGTCTTCGGTCACCCGGCCAATATGGAGGTAGTTTACTTGGACGTTCCTGCCGCGCCGTTTGCCGGCGCCGGCGCCGGCGTGTTCGAGGCGGCGCTGGCAGCGGCCTGCTTCTTCTTCGCGGAATGGTGACCGATCGCGCAGCCGGCGGCGGCGCCGGCTGCGCCATGTTTGCCGGCCATATGACCAACGACGGCGCCGGCGACGGCACCTTTACCGCAACCGGCATGGGCAGAAGCAGCAACGAACGCAAAGACGACAGGGGCCAAGGCAAGTTTCAGGCTGGTTTTCATGGTGATTTCTCCGTGTGTTAATCCCAGTGACACAAGCTAGGCTTGTCCCTTCGCCTGGACTGTGCGCTCATTCACACATTACCATTTTGTAATCAAGACAGTTGCCTGGATATATCGGGGCGCCGGCTCACCGATACCCGATCGCCGCGACATGCATCGGGCTATCCAGCAGCGCGGCGGTTTCCGCATCCGGCTCGCCGTCGATCTTCGACGGCCGATAACGGGTCTGGAAGGCAATCAGGACATTGCGCGTTTCCCGGCTCGCCAGCCCATCCTGCGGCACGACGTAGCCGATTGCCGCCAGCCTGCGCTGGAACCACGCCATATCGGGCAAGGCCGATTCGTACTCGACGCGCTTGAGCGCGACCACGGCCGGGTCCGGCCACGGCACGATGCCCGCCGCGGCCAGGCGCCGCCACGGGAACAGGGCACCGGGATCCTGCTTGCGCTGGGGAGCGACGTCGGCGTGGCCCAGCACGTTTTCCGGCGCGATGTGGTGGCGCGCCATGATGTCCTTGACCAGCGGGATCAGTGTCTCGATCTGCTGTTGCGGATAGGGTGCCCAGATGCGTCCTTGCGGTCCGTCGACCCAGCCGGCATTCACGATCTCGATGCCGATCGAGATATTGTTCAGGTTACGGTCCTGCTTCCAGCCCGAATCCGATCCCGCCTGGTAGGCGGCCCGGCTTTCATCCACGATGCCGTAAATGACCGGCTCCGGATCGTTACTGAGCAGGTAATGGATGCTGGCTTCGACCCCGGCCTGGTGGGTGAATATACGGATCGATTGCGGGGTGTCGGTAACCGTGTAATGCAGGACCAGGTACTTCACGCGGCTGCGCTGGTCGGGCGTGGACAGCGATCGGTCGATACGCGGGCCGCTGGCGCAAGCGGCAAGCAGGACGCCGGCAATCAGGCCCGTGAGGAGTCGCGATACAAAAGTTTTCATGATGTCTTTTCAAGGCTGATGCTGCCGTCGCGCAGGGTCCCGCGCTCTCCGATGCGCCACGAAAGATTGCGTTCGCCATGGCCGACGCCCAGTCCCGCAATGATCGGAACGCCCAGGGGCTTGAGCAGATCCGTCAACACTTCCTGGACGGTGAAATCGCTGCCCGGCGGTACCGGACACCTGACGAATTCCCCGAACGCGATCGCCTTGACGCTGTCAAAGAATCCGCTGGCGAGCAGCTGGCAAACCGACCTGTCCATTCGGAAGGCGAGTTCGGTGACGTCTTCCAGCACCACGATCGCGCCTTTGGCATTCATGGCCGATGCGGTCCCGGCGATACTGGCGAACACCGTCAAATTGCCGCCGATGACAGGCGCGCTGATCTCGTGCGCAGGCCCCCAGATGTGCGTACCGATAAGCGGCACCCTGGGTTCCCCGGTCAGCAATGCCCGCAGGCTTTGCCGGCTGAGATCGTCGATCGCGGTGGCGAGGTTTTCCAGGGTCGGGCCGTGAACCAGCCTGACGTGGCCCTTGCGATGCAAGGCGCCGAACAGGGAGGTCGCATCGGAAAAGCCGATCACCATCCTGTCCTTCGGAAGCGTATCGGGTAGCCACGCAAGGCAGTGGATGCAACCGAAGCCGCCGCGGGCCAGCCATACTGCGTCGATCTCCGGGTCGGACAGCGCCCACAGCAAATCCTCGGTCCTTTGTGCGGCAGTGCCGGCGTTATAGCGGAAGCGCTCGCGCAGATGCCTGCCCTCGCGGACCTGGTAACCCCAGTCGCGCAGCAGGGCCATCCCCATTTGAACCTGTTCCATGTCCGGAATGCCGGCCGGGGCAATCACTGCGATGGTGGAATTCTTTTTCAGCATGTCGATCATTCTTTCACTGGCTTTGCGATGCAAGTTCGCGCAGGAAGTCGCGTTGCAGGTAGTCCGGTATTTTTTCGAATTCGGCGAGCACCCGCGCACGGAAGTCCGCATGCGTGTGCCAGTGCGTCTTGTCGACTCCGAAAAAATTGACGGGTGCGGCGGACAGCACGAGGCCGGGCCAATGGCGTTCCAGGGTCATCAGGTAACGCCGTAGAGAACAGATCTTGCCGATCACGAGAACGCTTTTGATGTCGTCCAGCGCCATGGTCTCGGCGAGCTTATTGCGCGAAAAAATGACGTTCTCGCCCGTATTCGTCGCCGACTTCTCCAGGATCATCACGTCTCGGGGGACGCCCATCCGAAGCAGGCTTTCGGCGATCACGTCGGCCTCGGTTTCAGCTTGCCCACGCGTCGCACCTCCGGAAATCAGGAGCCTGTCGAACATCTTGCGCTGCCAGAGCGAATGCGCCGTCAGACAGAATCCCTCGACGCCCTGCCGCGTCCCGAACACGAAGCCGAGATCCGCTCTTTGCTCGGGAATGTCCGGCATGATGTAGTCCGCTATCGCCGACAGATCCGGGCCTGGCGCTTCGCCGTGCATGCCTGTCACCTTGCCGCCTTGCCGGCTTCCGCCGCAGCGGCATCATCGGCGAGCGTTTGTGCAAGCCGGGCCCGGGACCTGGCGGCATAGCCGCGGCAGGCGTCCTTATCGATAAAGGCGGCGTTCCCGAGCGCAGGCTGTTTTGCCTTTCGCTCCCATAAACCGCCCAGTTCCGGGTGGGCGGACACGAGTACGTCACAGTCGAGGGACTCGACGGCGGCAATGGATCCTTCGACGTCCGCTTTCGCATTCGGGTAGCCCGGGTTGGCGCTGAAGAGAATGCCGTCGCCGGAGAACGCGTACAGGCTGTCCGCATACACCATATTGGCGACCCGTCCATTTTCCCTGGATTGCCAGGTCCAGCTGGTGCCGCCCCTGGTATGCCCGGGTGTGAAGTGTGCGGTGACGGCGATCGGGCCGAGCCGGACCACCTCGCCGTCATGGAGGACGCGTATGTTGGCGACAGGCGCCAACGGAAGCAGATTTGCGATCTGCGGGTCGGTCTTGTCCGGCCGGCCGCTCGACAGCACATTCAACGACGCCGGGCTCGCCAATACCGTGGCGCCGCTCAGTGTCTGCAGCCTGGCAATGCCGCCCGCGTGGTCGGTGTGGGCGTGCGAATTCAGGATGTAGCGGATGTCCGCGACCTTGAATCCCAGTTTCCGGATGTGTTTTACGACCTGGTCGGGCGCCAGCGGACCGCCGACATCGATAAGGACATGACCGGCCGGAGACGTAATCAGCACCGCGCTGATGCCGCCGGTGCCGACGTAATAGGTATTGCCGTAAACCGCAAATGGTTCCTGGGGGGCGTACCAGTCCGCGGCGCGGGCCGGCGCGCCAGCGAAAAGGGCCGTACCGAGAATGGTAAGAGCGATGCCGATTGTTTTCATCATGCTTCGTGAAATGATTGAGCGTTGAAGTCTACCCTTCCTTTGCGATGGTCAAAAACGACAAACTCTGGTCAAATTGCGCCATGTCGCCGGGGAAATCAAATCAAACCATGCAGTCGCCCAGAACCATCGCCCTCCTGGTCTTCGAGGGTGCCCAGATTCTCAACATCACCGGTTCCGCGGCGGTGTTTGCCGCTGCCAATAACGTCGCAGGGCATCCGGTCTACGGCATCCATATCCTTTCACCGACGGGTGGGCCGATTGAAAGTATGTCGGCGATTACCATTTCGACCGATTCGATTTCCACCCTCGACCCGGACAGCGTCGACACGGTCATATTTACCGGCAGCGGAGACCATGCCGCGGCGGACGCCTTCGAACAACCGGCCATGCGCGAGTGGGCGCTGCGCGCGATATCCGCCTGCCGGCGTTTCGGCTCGAGCAGCGCGCCGGCAACCGAGGCCTTGGGCCGGCTCGGCGTGCTTGACGGGGCACGTGTCACGGCCCATTGGTCGGCATGCGCCAGCCTGGCCCGCGAAATACCCGGCATCAGCGTCGTCGCCGATGCGATCTATATCGAACACGGGCGGCTGTGGACGTCCGCCGGCGTCAGCACCGGCATCGACATGACCCTGCAGATGGTCGCCCGCGACCTGGGCGAGAGCGTCGCCAACGAAATCGCGCGGCGTCTGGTGCTGGAGACGCGGCGGCCCGGCTATCAGCCCCAGGTCAGCGGCGTGGTTGCCGCGCTCAAGAAGGCGGACAACGACTTTTCCGAGCTGATCGGCTGGATCAAGGCCCACCTGTCGCAGCCAATGAGCGTCGAATCCCTGGCGGCGCGGGCAATGATGTCCACGCGGAATTTCCAACGGAAATTCAATGCCTGCCTCGGCCAGCCTCCGGCGCGCTTCGTCGAGAGCTTGCGCCTGCAACACGCGCATGGGCTGTTGTCGTCGGGACTGTCCGCAAAGATCATCGCCAACACCTGCGGCTATCCGAATCCCCAGCAATTGGCAAAGGCCTTCCAGCGCCGCTACGGAAGCACGCCCGCCAGATTCCTGCGCGACCGGCAGGTCCAGGGCTGACGACAAGCCCGGCGGCGCTGGTCCGCGCCAGGTAGATCTCCCCGCTCAGTGCGCGAGCGAAGCAAGCAGGTCGCGCGTGACCTGCGTGTGCGCGGGCAGCGTCCGGTCCGACTGCAGCTTGCCGAGGACGTATTTGCGGATGCGTTCGGACTGGCTGAGCGACTGCTCCAGGCTGGCCTGGCGCAACTGGCCATCCTTGTACGCCAGCCGCAGCGCGCTGCTCGCGGCATCGTCGATCTCGTGGTAGTCGTAGTTCTGCGCCGGCAGCCTGGCGCCGGGCTTCGCCTGCCCCTCGTCCTCGAGACCGACGTGGAACTGGGCCCGCAGATGTGACTTCTGCACCTGCTCCAGCGAGCGCTCGGCGCGCGACCTGCCGCCGGTGCGCGACGCCTGCGAAACCTCGTACTGGAAGCCGTCGGCTTCGTCGCGCCGCGCGGGATTGCTCCACCCCGGGGCCTGGGTCACGGTGGCGCTGAAGTCGGCCAGGCCGGTCAGCAGCGCGTGGTCTTGCGCCGACCAGGTCCGGGGCCTGCCCAGCGTGATCCCGGTCTCGTCCAGTTCGTCGCTGGTCGAAGTGGCGCTCATGCTCGCGAAGGCATCCTTGAACATGCCGATCAGCCTGGAGTCCGCATGGCCGCGGGCGGCTGCCTCGTCGAACTGCTTCAGGTAGCTGTCGATCGCCCTGGCCTGCTGCTTGCGGGTGCCGAGGGTCTCCAGCTTGCTCATGTCGACCGCGACGTCGATCTTGCCGGCCGGGCCGTCGATGGCGACCTTGCGCTGGCCGGCGTCGAGATGGACGTCGAGCTTCTGCGTCTCCGCGGCGGGTCCCGGCGGCGTCAGCTCGGCATGCAGGTCGACCGAGCGCAGGAAGCGGCTGTCGAACTGCGCCAGCCCGTCGAGACGGATCTGCGGATTGTCGCGATCCATGCCGCCGATGACATCCTGGAAGCCCTGCGCCAGCCCGGCCAGGGCTTCGCGTTCGTCGATGCTCAGGCCTTCGTCCGCATCGACACGGACGCTCAGCCGGCCGCCGCGGCTGGCCAGGCCCAGCTCCACGCGTTTGCCGCTGTCCGTCACGATACTCAGGGTGAAGCGATTGTCGGCCTGGCCGGGAAGCTGTCCGCTGGCCACAGGTAGCACCGCGCCGGTCCTGAAGCCCGACAGCAGGGCCGCACCAGTATCCGCGAGGCGGGCCGCGGGCGTGGCGGCGCCTGCCTGCGCCCTGGCGGCGGCCAGGCCTTCCGGGCTCAGTTGCACGATGCTCGAGGGTCCCGGCCTGGCGGCCGAGGCGGGGGCGCCGGAGGCCGGCGGGACGGCCGCATAGGCGGCGGCAGGCTGTTGCCTGGCGATGGACGAGAGGGCAGAAATCGAGGTCATGCCGGTGTTAACGGCAGACTTATCGAAGAATCAAGGGTAGGCCCGGTTACCCGGCGTCAGGCGGCGCCGCCGGCCTTGGCGGCGGCCGCGATGACGGCGGGCCCGACGGGTACGCGCAGTGTCCAGGTGGTCCCCTGGCCTTGGTTCGACACCAGCTCGCGCCGGTCATACGCCAGCGTCACCGTCACTTTGTGCGGCCGGGCGTGCACGAAGGCGTTCCAGATGGCTTCGCGCGCAATCGCGAACACCGCATCGCATACGGCGCCGTCGAGGGTGGATGGCTTGCCGCGCGCGCACGTCGAAGCCGCCTGCATCACGCTTTCGCCGCGCAGTCCGGCAACCCGGTCGCGCCCTTCCGCCAGCAGCTGGCCGGCGCTGTCCGGGGCTTCGTCGATCGGCTTGCGATCGTCCTCGCCCGGGCGCCGCGCGGCGGCCCGCATCTTCCAGAGCAGACCCTGGATGGACTGCAACAACCCGCCAATCTCACTTCACACCGGCTTCGACCTCAGGCGCTTCGCCCACATGGCGTTCGATGCGGCGGTCCGGGATGAACCAGATCAGGGCGACGATCACGTAGACGGCCAGCCCCATCCAGGCCTGCACACAGCCGAGACCGATCCCGCAGGCATACAGCAGCAACGAGATCCAGCCCTTGCGGTCGGCGCCGATCGCCAGCGCCAGCCTGCGGTTGGCGCCGCGCCGGCTGGCCAGGCGATGCACCAGCAGCACATACGCCACCGCGCACATGAACAGCACCACGCCGTAGACGGATACGGGCGCGGTCGCGAAGCCGCTCGCGCCCATCCAGTGCGTAACGAAGGGCAGCAGCGACAGCCAGAACAGGAAGTGCAGGTTCAGCCACAGCACCGTGCCGTCGATGTCGCGCACCGCCTGGAACAGGTGGTGATGGTTGTTCCAGTAGATGCCGACGTGGGCGAAGCTCAGCACATAGCCCAGCAGCACCGGCGCCATGTGCTCGAGGGCGGCCAGCGTGCCCTCGTGCGGCACTTCCAGCCCGAGCACCATGATCGTGATGATGATGGCGATGACGCCATCGCTGAAGGCTTCCAGCCTGCCCTTGCCCATCGAAGTTGTCCCCTGCCCGCGCTCAGCGCTGCTGGTAGCCGCCGTGGACGGCGACCGGACTCCAGGCCGGCGAGACCGCCGGCAGCTGCGGCGACAGCGGCGCGTAGGCCCCTGCGCCGTAGACCACCTTGCCGTTCACGACCGTCAGCACGCTCTCCAGCCGCTTGATCTTCTCGGCGTCGATGGTGAAGTAATCCTCGGGCAGGACCACGAAGTCGGCGTATTGGCCGCGCTTGATGCTGCCCTTGATCTTTTCTTCGCCGCTCATCCATGCCGAGCCGGTCGTCATCAGCTTCAAGGCCTGGTAGCGGCTCAGGCGGTCTTCAATCTTCCAGATCTGCAGGCCGCCGGCGGTCTTGCCGGTCACGGCCCAGTACAGCGAGGGCCAGGGGTTGTAGCTGGACACGCGCGTGCCGTCGGTGCCGAGGCCCACCGGCACCCCGAGTTCGAGCATCCTGCGGATCGGCGGCATCTGGCGCGCCTGTTCGCCGTAACGCTTCCAGTAGGTCTCGCCCTGGAAGTGCATGCGGTCCTGCACCGCCACGCCGCCGCCCAGCTTCTTGATGCGGGCCAGCTGGCTGTCGCTGATGGTCTCGCCATGGTCGACGATGAAACGCAGGCCGTTCAGCGGCGTCCGGGCATTCACCTTTTCGATCACGGCCAGGTCGCGGTCGATGCTTTCGCCGTAAGTCGCATGCAGTCGGAAGGGCCAGCGGTTCTTCACCAGCAGGCTCACCACCGGTTCCAGTTCGCTCTCCATCGCCTGCGGAAGCTCGGGACGCGGCTCGAGGAAGTTCTCGAAGTCGGCGGCGCTCGCCACCAGGTTCTCGCCGCCGCCCTCGGCCGAGAAGCCGTTCGGGTAGAACATGTGGTCGTTCTGCTTCGGATGGGTCATCGTCAGCCAGCGCTGGAAGTCTCCCAGCTCCTTGCCGGCGCGCTGGGCGAACAGGTAATACGAGGTGCGCACCGTCAGCTTGCCGGCGCGTGCAAGTTCCAGCGTCACACCGTAGTCATCGGGATAATTCTGGAAGCCGCCGCCGGCATCGATGGCACTGGTCAGGCCCAGGCGATTCAGTTCGCGGTAATACTGCAAGGTCGAGTTGAGCTGGTCGTCCCGGCTCAGCTTATTGGTTTTCGCTAGGGTCGAGTACAGGATCAGGGCATTCGGCTTGGCGATCAGCCTGCCGGTCGGCTTGCCGTCGGCGCCCAGTTCGACCTCGCCGTCCTTGTACTTCGTGTTCCTGTCGTAGCCGAGGGTGTCGATGCCCTTCTTGTTGAGGAAGCCCAGGCCGTAGAGGTAGAGGATGAAGACCGGCTTGTTCGGCACCGCGGCATTGATTTCCTCCAGCGTCGGCAGGCGCTTTTCCTCGAACTGGTATTCGTTCCAGCCGCCGACCACCTTCACCCATTCGCCGTCCGGGGTGCGCGCGGCCTGCTCCTTCAGCATCTCGAGGGCGCGCTTGAGCGAGGTGACGCCGTCCCAGCGCAGCTCCATATTGTAGTTGAGACCCTCGCGGATCACGTGCAAGTGGGAGTCGTTCAGGCCCGGGATCACCGTGCGGCCGCCGGCGTCGATCAGCCGGGTGTTGGCGCCCTTCAGTTTCAGCACCGCGGCGTTGCTGCCGGTCGCCAGTACCTTGCCGTCCTTGACGGCGACGGCCTGCACGAACTCGCCCTCGCGGGCCATGGTCGCGACCTTGCCGTTGGTGAGAATGAGGTCGGCCTGCTCGCGGGCTTGCGCCGGCATGGCGGCGAAGATGCCGGCGGCAAGCGCGGCGGCGAGGACAGTGCGGCGATTCAGGGGCGTTGGATTCGTCATGACTCGGTTCTTTCGTGGGTTCGTGGCGGCGCTTGTGCGCGCAGGCCTTTTTACGRTAACAGTCGGGGGCGGCACCGTCCCCTGCCGTATTGCCGGGACGGGGACGGTGCGGCGGCTCAGGCGGTGCGCCCCTGGGGCAGCGGCGTGTTCGCCTGCGCCGCCGCACGGCGCCGCTTCTCGGCGCCGATCACGATCAGCATGCCGCCCAGGATCGCCAGGTTTTTCAGGAAGTGGTTCAGCTGGTTCTGGAACTCCGCGGCATCGGCATGCCAGAAGCCGTGGAAGACCAGCGTGACCGGCACCAGGAACAGCGCCAGTGCGATCGCCGCCAGCCGCGCATGGATGCCGGTCACCAGGGCCAGTCCGCCGCCCACTTCGAGCAGGATGGTCAGCACCAGCAGCAGGCCGGCCGCCGGGATCCCGGCGCCATTCATCCACGCCGCCACGCCGGCGAAACCCAGCACCTTGCCGATGCCGGACACCAGGAAGAGGATGCCGGCGAGTGCGCGTCCGGCCGGATAGAGTTTGGTCGTTTCCATGATCTTTCCTTTCGATGAATGGGGAATGGAAGGCATTATGGAGAGCGCCGAGGAGGAAGAAAAACGAGTTATTTGCGGGTCTTGCATCGATTTTTTCGATCGGCGTCGATGGCGGGCCCGCCTTGCCAAAGGATGGGGTTCAGCGCCCATCCCCGCCGCTAAGATCGGCTTTTCTGCGATCAACCAGCGAACAAGATGAAACAAACGATATTCCGCGGCGCCGTCCTCGGCCTGCTGGCAGCGCCTGCCTGTGCCCATGCCGAATCGGTCCAGCCCTACGGCCGCCTGAACCTCGCGATGGAGGACCTGCGCACCAGCGGCGGCGCGTCCACCAGCCGGCTGTCGAATTACCGCTCGGTGCTCGGCGTGCGCGGCGGCGAGGACCTGGGGGACGGCCTGCGCCTGGTGTTCCAGGTCGAAGGCACGCTCTCGCCCGATACCGGCGCCGGCGCCATCGCCGCGCGCGACACCCGCGTCGGCCTGGCGGGCAACTGGGGCATGCTGTTCGGCGGTAACTGGACCACGCCCTACAATTCCGCGACGTCGGGCCTGGATCCCTTCTATCCGACCACGGCCGGCTACATGAGCATCATGGGCAACGGCTCGGCCGCCACCGCAAACAACGCCAGCGATACCAGCTCCTTCGACCGCCGCCAGCAGAACAGCGTGCATTACTGGAGCCCGGCCTGGCATGGGCTGAGCTTGCGTCTTGCGCACGGCCTGAACGAGGAAAGACCGGCCAGCGGCGCGAAGCCATCACTGAGCTCGGGCGCGCTGATCTACGAAAGCGGCGGGCTGGTTGCCGCGCTTGCGCACGAACGCCACCATGCCTACCGCGGCCCCGGACTCGAGGACCGCGCCAGCAAGCTGGCCGCCGCCTACCGCCTCGGCACGCTGCGCCTGGCGGGCGCCGTCGAATGGCTGCGCTACGAGACGACCGGCGGCACGCTCGAACGCGTGTCGGGCTTCCTGTCGCTGACGAAGCAGTTCGGCCCGCACGGACTGCAGCTGGCGATCGCGAAAGCCGGCGACGGCAAGGGCGGCACGACGGAAAAGGTGGGGTTCATCCGTGCCGGCGGCGCGACCGGCGCCGTGCATGCGACCCTGGGCTACGACCTGGCGCTGTCGAAGCGCACCAGCCTGTTCGTTTTCCACACCCGACTGCGCAACGATGCGCACGGCGTCTACGACTTCGCGATCAATGGGCTCGACGGCGGCGCCGGGGCCACCGTGTCGGGGACGGCGCTCGGGATGCGCCACGCATTCTGAAAAGGGAAACGGGAGAGGCTAGCGGCTGCGGGTCTTGACGATCTGCAGCCGTTCCGCCTGGCGCACGAGGTCGGGCAACGAGCGCGCAGCCATCTTTTCCATGACCTTGCGCCTGTGGGTCTTGGCCATGATCTCGCTGACGCCCAGATCGCCGGCGATCTGCTTGTTCAGCAGTCCGCCGATCACCAGCTGCATGGTCTGGCGTTCGCGCGGGGTCAGGCTGGCGTGGCGCCGGCGCAGGCCGGCCAGCTCGCGGCGCTCGTCCAGCCGGCGGGCATCCGCGGCCAGGGCGTCGCGCACCGCCTGCAACAGTTCGTCGGGCACCACCGGCTTGGTGAGGAATTCGACGGCGCCCGCCTTCATGGCGCGCACCGACATCGGAATCGTGCCGAAGCCGGTCATGAAGATCACGGGAATGTCGGCGCCCAGGCGCGCCAGCTCGGCCGCCACTTCCAGGCCGTCCAGTTCGGGCATGTGCATGTCGCAGACCAGGCAGGACGGCGCCTCGGCCCGGACCTCGCCCACGAAGTCCGGCCCCGAAGCAAAGCCGCGCGCCTCGAAGCCTTCGGCGCGCAGCAGGTTCAGGACCGAGTCGCGGACGGTGTCGTCGTCGTCGACCACGTAGACCATCGGCGCCGGCTCGTCGCCGGCGGCGCCGATGGTTGCGGGGGTTTCAGGAGACACGCTCATCCGCGGCCTGTGCCTTGGCGGCGACGGCTGGAACCCCGGTGATGCGGGCCACGCATTCGGTCCGCAGCCAGGCCGCGGTGACCGGCTCGCCGGCCACCATGCGCTTGATGACGGGGCCGGCCTGCTCGCCGATCAGCATGCCCAGCAGGCCGACCAGGGCGATGGCGGGCGGCGCCGGCGAGCGCACCTGCAGCAGGGCGTAGATCAGGCCGACGAGGATGCCGGCCGCCAGCGAGACGACATAGATCTTCATGGTTTCTCCGGTTGAGCGGCAGGCATGCGCTAGTTAGCGCGCGGGCACGGGCGCCAGCACCTCATGGCTGCCGGCGGTGCGTTGCGGCGCCTTGTGCACCATGGTGTAGGCGTAGTCGACGCCCATGCCGTAGGCGCCCGAGTGCTCGCGCACGATGGCCATCACTTCATTATACGTATCGCGATGGGCCCAGTCACGCTGCCACTCCAGCAGCACCTGCTGCCAGGTGACCGGGACCACGCCGGCCTGGATCATGCGCTGCATCGCGAAGTCGTGGGCATCCTTCGAGGTGCCGCCGGAGGCGTCGGCCACCATATAGATCTCATAGTCGCCTTCCAGCATGGCGCACAGGGCGAAGGTGGTGTTGCAGACTTCGGTCCACAGGCCGGAGACGATCACCTTCCTGCGGCCGTTGGCGGCCAGCGCGTCGCGCACTTTCTGGTCGTCCCAGGAGTTCATCGAGCTGCGCTCCAGGATTTCCTTGCCCGGGAAGACGTCCAGCAGTTCCGGGTAGGTCGGGCCGGAAAAGGCCTGGGTCTCGACCGTGGTGATGGTGGTCGGGATGTTGAAGGCCTTGGCGGCCTTGGCCAGGCCGACCGTGTTGTTCTTCAGGGTCTGGCGGTCGATCGACTGCACGCCGAAGGCCATCTGCGGCTGCTGGTCGATGAAGATCAGCTGGCAGTTATCGGGGGTC
Organism: Massilia sp. 05N420; assembly: GCF_056397205.1. Taxonomy (NCBI): domain Bacteria; kingdom Pseudomonadati; phylum Pseudomonadota; class Betaproteobacteria; order Burkholderiales; family Oxalobacteraceae; genus Massilia; species Massilia sp. 05N420. Next base: position 1,037 of record NZ_JBFTMX010000062.1, on the reverse strand, counting down.
AGTACTTCGAGTTTTGGATTGCGCATGTCGTGCTTTCAGGTTGAGATTATGCGGCGGGTTGCCGCAGGGAGGCTCCCGCTTGCGACCGCTTTTCGGCCGCCAGCAGGGCGAGCAGGATCAGGACGGGCAGCGCCAGCGCGGCGAAGCCGAACCAGTGGAATCCGAATGCCGCGGCGACGCAGCCGATGGCGAAGGCGGCCAGCGGCCACACGAATTTCACCAGCCGCTCCTTGACGCCGGGGTCGTCGGCGCCGCGCAACAGGTCGACCAGGTCGATCACGRCCTGGGTCACGTTCCCGGTCATCATCGAGGTGGGCGCCAGGTGGCCCAGCARCAGCCGGCTGGTGGCGCTGTGCGCGCCCATTGCGGCGGCGCCCCGCAGGCCGGCGGCCATCGCCAGCGGACCGGCTTCGCCGCCGACCGGCGACGCCGCCAGGCCGCAGCCCATGAAGCCGAGCAGGAACAGCAGCTCCATCGCCAGCGCCGGCCGCAATGCAGCGACGCCACGCCGTTCGGCCGCCACCACCAGCAGGCGCGCCAGCGCCACCCCGGCGATGAAGGCCGGGAAGGCCAGGAACTTGAGGAGGACGGAACTGCGCGAGGGATCCGCCAGCGCGGCGCCGATCAGGATGAAGTTGCCGGTCACGTGGGCGGTGAACAGGCCGAACAGCGCCAGAAAGCCGAGGGTATCGACATACCCTGCAAAGAATCCCAGCGCCATACCCTGGCACTGGCTGCGGCTTCGATCGTTCATGCATGTCTCCCATCGGGCGCGGTGCTGGGACGGACGCGTCCCAGGCCACCGCGAGTCCATGCATCCTAGGGCCGCCGCGTCCGCCCTGCCCCTCCCATTCGGCCAGTTCGGCCCGCACCCGATCTTTCAGCCGGGGCCGGCGGGGCTTGCGGTCCCTAGACTGGTCATCCTTACCCTGACAAACCGAAAGGACGACCATGAACGACAAACCTTCCCTGGCACGCCGCTCGCTGCTGGCCGGCGCCGCCACCGCCGCCGCGGCCGGCGCCGCGCTCTCCACCGC
>NZ_JBFTMX010000061.1:0-23125 GCF_056397205.1 Massilia sp. 05N420 | reverse complement strand
AGCTTAGAGTGGTCGAGTGTACCGCGTCTTTCCCACGACAAGAAAGATGGCGTTCAGAGGCAAAAAAGTGATTTTCGAGTAAAAGGGATTGCAAAATTTCTTGCTCAGGAGGAAAGAAATACGATTCCAACTGCGCTTGTTGTTGCGTTTTCGGCGAATTCTTATCAGCTGAAAACTGATGCCGAGGGTCGGCAAATTATCACATTAGAATCAAGCAAAAAAAACGAAATTTTTGTAATTGATGGGCAGCATCGTCTCTACGGTATGCATGCGTTTAACCCTGATGCTCGGGCGCCAATCGTTGGTATCCTAGACGCTAGTAACGATGAGAAGGCTTTTCAGTTTATTGTTATCAACAATAAAGCTGCTAAGGTTGCGCCCGACCATATTCGCGCGCTTACTTTTGCATATTCAAATCACGAACTTGAGCCGCGGCTGCGCACCGCAAAGCTTTCGTTGAGCAGGAACGTTCTCTTTGTGCAAGTTGCCAACGAGGCCGATGATAGTCCATTTAAAGGGCATGTCAATCTGCCGAACGTAGAGGAAGGCAAGCGATGGGTTAATTCATCTGCAATTGAATCGTGTATCGCTTACATTCAGTCAAAGAAGATTGCAGGATTAGATGACGAAGACACGATCGCTTCGTTTTTTTTGGCCATTTGGAAAGCAGTTAAGGAGGCTTGGCCTGATCTTTTTTTTGCTGAATCGCGACTGTTTACAAAGGTCGGTATGATTACGATGAATCGATACCTTGTCGATGCCATCGATCTCATGGCTGGATTGCTAGAGGACATTGACTTGAGCAATGAAGAAGATGTCATATCATCTACTAAGAGAGTTTTGAAAATGCAAAGCCCGGATTTTTGGAAATCCGACTGGACCGTTGCGGTTTCTGATTCGAAAGTTGTTCGTGACAATATATTTGATGCGTTGCGACGTGTTCAGCAGAATGTAAAGCAGGGCATTGTTTGGTTTGATGAAGTTCCGTTGATTCTCGCTCCCTCCAAAAATTAGCCTTCAGATTTGCTCTTGAGAAAATTTTCCGAATTTGTGTGGTCAGTGAGGCGATCGTAAGATCACGTTGCTGGGTAGATTGGCATAAGGCACAGCTTTGCTTGAATATTCATTAATGAGCGCACCGAGTTTATTGGTTATAGAGACAATCTAGAATCGTTTTGCCGTTGAGTTGATCGTAATAGGTTGACTCATGTTTAGCTAGAAGGAAAAAGGGAACGTTAGCCAGGTATCCCGGCGAAGTCAAGGGTGTGGCATTGGCGAGAAGAGGAAGTACTTCAGATCGATTTTTGATAGTGAGTTATTTTTGTGCCTTTACACCACACTTGAGAATTTTCGCTACTATTGACGACTCAATCGCTGGTTCTCATTTTCCGCTCCCCAAGCGAGAGCCCTAAGCTCATCAGCGCACATCTTTTGTTTCGGGCATAGCAATTTCTAGGCTCCTGGTGAGATTCGACAATGGCGCAGTCCGCGCCAAATGAGTATGCGTATAATGAGGTAAACGTCGAATTCGACAGGTCCTAAAGTCATTGTACGACTTCGCGGAGGTCACCATTTGATGAAGTAAATCTGCAACTCGTCGAAGAAAGAGATGCTGATTGGAGAATGGCTCCAACCCGGCAACGAAAATCAATCACTCAAGGGCGAACCTTCGGTGAAAAGTCTGCACAGCGTCGAAGCCCACCAAATTGCATTTGATCGACTTAATGCCGCCTAAGAAGGCTTAGCGATCCTCCGCAGTTCGTACTGATCGATGTAGGTCTTTAGCCCTAATTTGTGTATATCTGGCGAGCATCTTCCAGTCACGGTGTCCTGAAACAAGGGCAACTTCATGTATTTGATACCCTTGTTCGAATAACCTTGAAACTCCCTCATGCCGTAGGTCGTGAAAGTGTAGATTCGCTATACGAAGCGCATTCTTGGCTCGCGGGAAAATTGTTGTTATCGTTTTTACATTCACCGGGAAAATTTTGCTCTCGGGTGTCAGGTCGGCAGGTCGAGGCTGCCGCTGGATGATTTCATACGTTTTCCCTAACAACGGCACTTCCTGATCATTGCCATGCTTTTGTCGAGGGTGCTTCCTGTCGCGAATTATGATCGTCCGGTCTTCTTCATTCAGATCCACCCAGCGCAGCAGGGTAATTTCTTCTACACGCATTGCCGACTCAATCGCAAAGTGGATGATGTCGCGCATCGGCAACATCGAATGTTTGTCCAGGTAATCGCAGAGGTCCGCAATTTCCTTCTCGGTTGGGCGCCGCGAGCGCTCATTCGACTTGGCCGAGATCTTGAGATGTGTCATGTTGGCTCGCGCTGCACTAATGGCGTCGAGGTTGAGGGGCAGCTTACGAAGGTCCCTGGCCGATTTGAGCACCCCCGCAAGGTAAGTGAGGTCTATGCTGATCGTAACCCCGGACGTACCCGCCTTCCGACGATTGCGCACGTACGTTGTCAAATAGTCTGCAGTCAGCTTATCCAGGCTCAGCTCGCCATGGTCGCGCGCCCACATGCGCAGCACCGCTTTCTTGTTCTTTCCGAAAGGATGCGCTCCGCCGATCTCTTCGGTGTACCAATCAATGAGCTCTTTTAGGGTAATATTCGCCAGCCCGCGCGCGTCCGTGAAGCGCTGCGCATCCATCTCAGCCTCGATCTTCCGAGCCCAAGCCTGGGCCTGCGCCTTCGTTGGAAATGTTGCCGTGACGGCCTTGTAACCCTTACGGCGTATCTGTGCCCGCCAGGTCTCGCCTCGCTTAATGAACGTAGCCATTTGGTGCAAATTTGGAGTAACGGGTGAGGGAAAGTAGGGCAGTTTGCGGGAACTTGGGGGAAGCCGCGTTGCGTCCTCTCATAGGGAAAAGTAGGGATTTGATGAAGCACAGCAAGCGAAAATTATCTGTAGCACCCATGATGGACTGGACCGACCGCCACTGCCGCGTGTTCCACCGTCAGATCACCCGCCACACCTGGATGTATACCGAGATGGTGACCACCGGTGCGCTGGTCTACGGCGACGTCGAGCGCCACCTGCGCTACGACGAGGTCGAGCACCCGATCGCCCTGCAATTGGGCGGCAGCGAGCCGGCCGACCTGGCGAAAAGCGCGAAGCTGGGCGCGCAATGGGGCTATGACGAGATCAACCTGAACTGCGGCTGCCCCTCGGAGCGCGTGCAGAAGGGGGCGTTCGGTGCCTGCCTGATGAACGAGCCGCAACTGGTGGCCGACTGCGTGAAGGCGATGCGCGACGCGGTCTCGATCGACGTCACCGTCAAGCACCGCATCGGCATCGACTACAACGAGGACTACGGCTTCGTGCGCGACTTCATCGGCACCATCGCCGATGCCGGTTGCCGCACCTTCATCGTCCACGCTCGCAATGCCGTGCTGAAAGGGCTGTCGCCGAAGGAAAATCGCGAGATTCCGCCGCTGCGCTACCACGTCGCCTACGAGCTCAAGAAAGAGTTCCCGGAGCTGGAGATCATCATCAACGGCGGCATCAAGACCAACGACGAGATCGAAAGCCACCTGCGGCACGTCGACGGCGTCATGATCGGGCGCGAGGCCTATCACAACCCCTGGCTGATGGCCGAGTGGGACGCCCGCTTCTACGGCGACGGGACGAGCGCGCCGGGCTCGCGCGAGCAGGTACTGGAAGCGATGATTCCGTATATCCGCGAGCAGCTCGAGCGCTACGGCCCGCTGGGCCTGCGCCTGAACAGCATCACCCGCCACATGCTGGGCCTGATGGCCGGACTGCCGGGCGCGCGCGGCTTCCGCCAGCTGCTGTCCGATTCCCGCCGCCTGGCCGAAGGCAATCCGGAACTCCTGCTGGAAGCTGCCGGCCGCCTGCGCAAGGCAGCGTGAGAATTTAACATTCTATCAATACGGTCAAATCCTGGCCGTTTTTCCTGTTCACAATTCACCACACCGGCGCATGTAAATACGTGCGCCGCGTCTCTTTTCCTTGCTCAACAGCAAGAATAGACCCATAATTCGGGCTCTTCTCCCCGTACGGCCCTTGATATTGTTGTAGTAGCGAAACAGTATTGAGTAGAGTCATGTTTACTCGCTGCAACTGTCGAGTTTTGATTTATCCTGACGGAAATACACAAAAGTTCACGGAGAAGTTGAACTTTTAGTAATAAAAAGGGGCGCGCGGCGCAGAAGTTCCGGGCGGATCCAATCATCTGAAGAACAGGGAAGACAGTAAATGAATTTATCCAACATGAAGGTCGGCATGCGCCTGGCGCTGGGCTTCGCTCTCGTGCTCGTGCTGATGGTCATCCTGACCGTCGTCGGCATCGTTCGCACCGGACAGATCCAGAGCAGGCTCGATCACGTGATCGGCGTCAGCAACGTCGTCACCCGTCTTGTCGTCGACATGCGCAACAACGTCAGCGAACGCGTCACCTCGCTGCGTACCCTGACCCTGATGACCGATCCGGCCGACATGGAACCGGAACTCAAGCGCTTCAAGGAGCAGACCGCCAAGTACGATGCGCTGCAGCAGAAGCTGAGCGAGAAGTTCGCACTGGAAGCCTCGGCCGAAGAAAAGGCGCTGCTGGCCCAGGTCAAGGAAGCGGAAGGCGTCGCCATGCCGGCCATCGCCAAGGCATCGGAACTCTATCTGGCGAATAACGCCATGGACGCGACCCGCGTGATGGTCAAGGAAATCCGCCCGGCGCAGAAAAAATGGCTGGAAGCGCTGGACCAGCTGGCCGACCGCGAAGACAAGCAGAACGCCCAGACCCAGGCCGACGCCGGCGCCCAGTATGAAAGCGCGCGTAACTTCATGCTGCTGACCTTGCTGGCCGCCGTCGCGATCGGCGTGGCGGCTGCCTATGTGATCACCCGCGGCCTGCTGAAGCAGCTTGGCGGCGAACCGAGCTACACCTCGAAGATCGCTACCAGCATCGCCGAAGGCGACCTGTCGATCTCGATCGACACCAAGTCGTCGGACAAAGGCAGCCTGCTGAGCGAAATGAAACAGATGCGCAACAGCCTGGTCGACATCGTCAGCCAGGTCCGTCGCGGCACCCATACCATCACCACTGCCTCGCGTGAAATCGCCGCCGGCAACGTCGACCTGTCCTCTCGTACCGAACTGCAGGCCAGCTCGCTGGAGAAGACCGCCTCGGCCATGGAAGAGCTGACTTCGACCGTGAAGCAGAACGCCGACAACGCCCGTGAAGCCAACCAGCTGGCCGCCACCGCATCGGATGTGGCGCGCAAGGGCGGTGAAGTGGTGTCGCAAGTGGTCGGCACGATGGGCGAGATCAACAGCTCGGCCGGCAAGATTGCCGACATCATCGGCGTGATCGATGGCATCGCCTTCCAGACCAACATCCTGGCGCTGAACGCTGCGGTGGAAGCCGCCCGTGCCGGCGAACAGGGCCGCGGTTTCGCGGTCGTGGCATCCGAAGTGCGTAACCTGGCCCAGCGTTCGGCCGCTGCGGCAAAAGAGATTAAAACCCTGATCGGCGACTCCGTCGAGAAGATCGGCCGCGGTTCCAAGCTGGTCGGCCAGGCCGGCGTGACCATGGAAGAAGTGGTCGACAGCGTCAAGCGCGTGACCGACATCATGAGCGACATCGCCGCCGCCAGCGCCGAGCAGAGCGCCGGCATCGAGCAGGTCAACCTGTCGATCATCGAGATGGACGGCATGACCCAGCAGAATGCCGCCCTGGTCGAGGAGGCTGCCGCCGCCTTCCAGAGCCTGCAGGACCAGGCTGCCGAGCTGCAGCGCGTGGTCAGCATCTTCAAGCTGGCCGAAGGCGAAGAAGCCGCCGCCTTTGACGCAGCCGCACCGGTTTCGGCCTCGACCGCGGTGGCAACCCGCGCCGTGGTGGCCCGTCCGGCACGTCGGCCAGCCGCATCTCCTCAGCTGAAAAAGCCGGCTGCCGCCCGCAAGCCGGCCGCCAAGGCCGAGGAAGCGCAGGCGCCGGAAGCCGGCGGCGCATCGTCGACCTCGAAGAAGGTCGCAGCGGCTGCCGCCAGCGACGACTGGGAAGAATTCTGAGCCAGGACGGCTCGTCAAATCGGCCGGTGAACAAACCGGCCATTAAAAAAAACTTTGTTATTTAGGGGAAATAAAAATGTCCAACAAGAAATTTGCCGCAGTCCTGTTTGCCAGTATGTTCGTTACCGGTTTCGCCGCCGCCGCCGAAACCCCGGCCAGCTTCGATCCGTCGAAGTGCAAGGTCGAATACCCGAAAGCCTCGCTGATGAATGAAGAGCAGGGCGTGACCTCGATGTCCTTCCTGGTCAATGCCGACGGTTCGGTGGCAGATTCGAAGCTGGAAAAGTCGAGTGGCTTCAAAGGCCTGGACAAGGCAGCCCTGAAAGGCCTGTCGTCCTGCAAATTCAAGCCGGGCACCAAGGATGGCGCACCGGCCCAGACCTGGACCAAGGTCGACTACGCCTGGAAGCTGGACTGATCCGCTTCCCGTCCGTAGTAAGGAAACCGGCCCGCGCGGCCGGTTTTTCGTTTACTGCTTGCCCTTGTTACACATCTGTCGCTTCATGTTTCGGTTGTAAGCACTTGCATCAGAATCACTGTTTCGCGCTTCGGCTCGCTATAGTGGTCTCACACCAACCGAAAGGAGAAGCATCATGAAACGAATCCTCTGTGCCGCTGCCGCAGCCCTGATCAGCACCGCCGCTTTTGTCCCGGCGCAGGCCTTCGCGAAAGGTGACGTGGTGGTCGTCCGCACCGCACCGCCGGCGCCGCGCCACGAAGTCGTGCCGCATGCACGCCACGGCTACGAATGGGCGCCCGGCTACTGGAACTGGAACGGCCATCGCTACGTGTGGACCAAGGGCCACTACGAAAAAGTCCGCAGGGGCTATACCTACCGCCGTCCGGAATGGCGCCAGGGCGACAACGGCTGGCAGTTGGAGCGTGGCGGCTGGCGCCGCGGCGACCGTGACGGCGACGGCGTCCCGAACCGCTTCGACGCCCGCCCGAACAATCCGAACCGTTCGTAATCCGTCTTCGCTGAAGCAAAAAGCCAGTCCGAGCGACTGGCTTTTTGTTTTTGCGGGTGAAGGCGCGCAAGCCGGCGGCATGCGGGATGCCTAGCATGGAGAATCCAATGATGACAAAAGATTACCATGCGATGCATTTCCAGGAAGTACATCACCTTCGCTGCGCTGCTGCTCGGCTGCTGCCTGGCGCACGCTGCCCCGCTCGAGTGCCCCATCAGTCCGCCTGTCGACTGGAAGCTGCCGAAAGCCCGGCTGGACCGGGCACGGATCCTCGGCTATCTGCCCGCCACCCGCGCCGATGAAAGAGGTCTGGTGGAAGGCATGCCGGAGAAGGAATGGCAGATGGGCGGGATCCTGTTCCAGTCCTGGAACATGAGGACGGGTTCGCGCTCGATGATCTACCAGGTCGACTGCCTGTATGCGGGAACGCCGCGCGTCCTGCGCCTGAATGTCAGGAATGTGGGCCGCTGCATGGCCCGGCGGCGGGTGAGGGGCGATGCGCTGATGGCGGGGTCGATGGAGTTCCGGTGCTGGTGAGGAGCGCGGAAAAACAAAAAGCCCGGGTCTTGCGAACCGGGCTTCTCATCGAATTCTTGGGGTGGCTGATGGGACTCGAACCCACGACAACAGGAATCACAATCCTGGACTCTACCAACTGAGCTACAGCCACCACTGTCTTACTTACTGTCTCGTTGTTGCCGAGACAGAACGAGATTATAGCGGCACCTTCCCCATCTGGCAAATCTAAATGTGTCCGGCAGTGCCAGGCAGGTCGAAGCCGGTCTCTTCCACCTGCGGATCGATGCCGATCAGGCTGTTGAACGCCGCCGACAGGGCGGTCGCGCTGGCACTCGTATAGGCTTGCAGGCGGGCCGGCGCAGTCGCATCGGGGGAGCGCAGCAGGCCGCCGGTTTCCAGCAGGCGTCCCAGCTGGCGGGCGACCGCTTCGCCGGTATCGATGATGGTCACGCCGCGCACGCCTTCTTCCTCGATCACCCGTTCGATCGACGCCTGTACCAGCGGGTAGTGGGTGCAGCCGAGCACCAGGGTGTCGGCGCCTTGCGCCAGCAGCGGTGCGATGTAACGCCGCAGCATGGCGGAGGTTTCCTGCGCATCGAGTTCGCCGAATTCGATCTGGTCGGCCAGGCCCTTGCAGGGCTGCAGCAGGAACTCGGCGCCGGTGGCTTGCGCGATCTCGTCGCGCAGCTTCAGGAACTTGGCGCCGGCCAGGGCCCGCTCGGTGGCCAATACGCCGATCTTGCCGTTGCGGCTGGCCGCAGCCGCCGGTTTCAGGCCAGGTTCGACGCCGACGATCGGCATCTCCGGAAAGCKGGCGCGCAGCAGCTTCACGGCGGCGATGGTCGCCGTGTTGCAGGCCACCACCAGGGCCTTGGCGCCGTGGGCGGCAAGGAAGCGGGCGATGGCCAGCGAACGTTCGGCCACCACCTGTTCGGGCTTGTCGCCGTAGGGTGCGAAGCCGGAGTCGGCCACGTAGATCAGGTGTTCGTGGGGCAGCTGGGCGCGGATATGGCGCAGGATCGAGAGTCCACCGACGCCGGAATCGAAGATGCCGACCGGGGCGTCGCTGGGCAGGTAGGGCAGATTCATTCGGAGATGGTAGCACGCGGCGGGCCCACCATGCCTGGGGGGAGGCGGCGGCGCGCTTCGCTGCTATATTTTCTGCACCCGAACAATGGAGAAGCCATGCCTCGAGCAATCGGAAACGCCATCGCCGGCCTGGCGCTGGCCAGCATCGCGGCCGCGCCGGCCCACGCCGACCGGGTCGACGACTACATCCGCAAGCAGATGGCGCTGAATCATGTGCCGGGCGCCGCGGTCGCCATCGTCAGGGACGGCAAGATCGCCAAGCTGCAGACCTATGGTTTGGCGAACCTGGAATGGCAGCAGCGCGTGACGCCGGACACCGTGTTCCAGCTCGCCTCGTCCACCAAGCCCTTCACCGGCATGCTGCTGATGCGCCTGCAGGAGGCGGGCAAGCTGTCGCTGGATGCGAGCATCGCCCGCTACCTGCCGAACGCCCCCGAGGCCTGGAAAGCGGTCACGGTGCGCCACCTGGCGGACCACTCGTCGGGCATCCCCGATAACGTCAAGGTCAAGCCGGACGCCACGCTGGACGACTACGTCGCCGCGGCCGCCGCCATGCCGCTCACGCACGCGCCGGGCGCATCGAGCGAATACGGCATCGGCGGCTACACCGTGCTGGCGAAAGTGATCGAGGCGGCGGCCGGCATGCCCTATCCGCAGGCGCTCAAGCGGTACGTGACGGGTCCGCTCGGGTTGCGCGCCGATTTCGAATACAGCAGCGGCGAGCCGGACATGCGCAGCACCGAGGTGGTGCCGAAGCGGGCCGGCGTCTACGGCTGGAGCGACGGCCGCCATAAGAACTCCAGCTTCCATTTCGGGCCGCTCAGCTACGATGCCGGCGGCCTGCTGGCCTCCGTCTCCGATCTTGCGAAGGTGGCGGTGGCGCTCGACAAGGGGACTTTCCTTCGCAGGGAGGCGATGCAGGCGATGTGGACGCCGGCGCAGCTCGGGAACGGCACGGTCAACGGCTTCGGCATCGGCTGGGTGGTCGGCGAATTCAATGGCCGCAAGACGGTCGGCCATTCCGGCGGTCCGGCGCTGTCGGACATCCTGCGCTTGCCGCAGGAGCGCGCGACCTTCATCGTGCTGACCAATGGCCAGAAGCTGTATCCCTACCTGGCAAAGGGCGTGTCGGAGCTGTTCTATCCGCCGCCGAAGCTGGCGATGCCGGAGGGGATCGCGGATGCCCGTCCGGCGCTGAGCGCGGCGCTGCGCCAGGTCCTCGTCGACGGCGCCGCCGGCAAGGTCGACGACAACCGCTTCACCGAGGACGCGCGCAAGCAGTTCGTCCCGGCCTTCAGGGACTTCCTGGTGCCCTTCCTGCGCTCGATCCCGCCGGCGGAGGAAATCGTGCTGGTATCGGAAAAGGAGACGGACAAGGGCATCGACCGCGTCTACCGCGTCCGTCACGGCGCCAAGGCCCAGAGCTGGGGCTTCGATCTCGACAGGGACGGCAGGATCCGCGGCTTCGGCCCGAAATAGGGACGTAAAAAAACCGCCGCGGCAGGGCCGGGGCGGTTTTTCGGGATCGCGCGTGGATTACGCGACGCTGACCGGAATACCCTTCAGCGATTCGATCTTCGCAGCCCATTCCTTCGGGCCGGTCTGGTGCACCGAGGTACCGGTGGAGTCCACGGCCACGGTCACCGGCATGTCCTTCACTTCGAACTCGTAGATCGCTTCCATGCCCAGGTCTTCGAAGCCGACCACCTTGGCCGACTTGATCGCCTTCGACACCAGGTAGGCCGAACCGCCGACCGCCATCAGGTAGGCCGACTTGTGGTTCTTGATCGATTCGATCGCCGCCGGGCCGCGCTCGGCCTTGCCGATCATCGCGATCAGGCCGGTCTGCTCGAGCATCATGTCGGTGAACTTGTCCATGCGGGTCGCGGTCGTCGGGCCTGCCGGGCCGACCACTTCGTCGCGCACCGGATCGACCGGACCGACGTAGTAGATCACGCGGTTGGTGAAGTCCACCGGCAGCTGCTCGCCCTTGGCCAGCATGTCCTGGATGCGCTTGTGGGCGGCATCGCGGCCGGTCAGCATCTTGCCGTTCAGGAGCAGGGTCTGGCCCGGCTGCCAGGACGCGACTTCTTCCTTGGTCAGGGTGTCCAGGTTCACGCTTTTCGACTTCTGGGTGTCAGGGGTCCAGTGCACTTCCGGCCAGGTCGACAGCGCCGGCGGTTCGATGTAGGACGGGCCCGAGCCGTCCAGCACGAAGTGGGCGTGGCGGGTGGCGGCGCAGTTCGGGATCATCGCCACCGGCTTCGATGCCGCGTGGGTCGGGTACATATTGATCTTCACGTCCAGCACGGTGGTCAGGCCGCCCAGGCCCTGGGCGCCGATGCCCAGCGCGTTGATCTTGTCGCACAGTTCGATACGCAGCTCTTCCAGCTTGTTCTGCGGGCCGCGCTGCTTCAGTTCGTACATGTCGATGTCTTCCATCAGCGACTCTTTCGCCATCAGCATCGCCTTCTCGGCCGAACCGCCGATACCGATGCCCAGCATGCCCGGCGGGCACCAGCCGGCGCCCATCAGCGGCACGGTCTTCAGGACCCAGTCGACCAGCGAGTCGGACGGATTCAGCATCACGAACTTGGTCTTGTTCTCCGAGCCGCCGCCTTTCGCGGCGACCATGACGTCGACGGTGTCGCCCGGCACCAGTTCCATGTGCACGACGGCCGGGGTGTTGTCCTTGGTGTTCTTGCGCTCGAAGTGCGGGTCGGCGACGATCGAGGCGCGCAGCTTGTTGTCGGCGAAGTTGTACGCGCGGCGCACGCCTTCGTTGACGGCGTCGGTGATCGAACCGCTGCCGAAGCCTTCGAAGCGCACGTTCATGCCGACCTTCAGGAACACGTTGACGATGCCGGTGTCCTGGCAGATCGGGCGCTTGCCTTCGGCGCACATGCGCGAGTTGGTCAGGATCTGGGCGATCGCATCCTTGGCGGCCGGGCTCTGCTCGGCTTCGTACGCGCGCGCCAGGTGCTGGATGTAGTCGGCAGGGTGGTAGTAGCTGATGTACTGGAGTGCGGCGGCGACGGATTCGATCAGGTCGTCCTGTTTGATGACAGTCATTTCGTTCTCGTTCAGGGTTAGTGTTGGGTGCTGCTTGCGGTGTTGGTCATGATGCGGTCGGTATAGGCGATTGCCATTGCCGACAGCAGGAAGGTGATGTGGATGACGGTCTGCGCGATCAGGACCTTCTCGTGGTAGGAGCCTGCATTGATGAAGGTCTTCAGCAGGTGGATCGAGGAGATGCCGATGATCGCCATCGCCAGCTTGGTCTTCAGTACCGACGCGTTCACGTGCGACAGCCATTCCGGCTGGTCCGGATGGCCCTCGAGATACATGCGCGACACGAAGGTCTCGTAGCCGCCGACGATCACCATGATCAGGAGGTTCGAGATCATCACCACGTCGATCAGGCCCAGCACCACCAGCATGATGGTGGTTTCGTTCAGCTTGTCCGGAAGCGGCGCGCCGGGTACGGCGACGGCCTGGAAGATGTGCTGCAGGGCGTCCTCGTTGCCCATCGCGGCGAACACCAGGTCCTTCAGCTCGACCCAGAAATGGAACACGTAGACGCACTGCGCCAGGATCAGGCCGAGGTAGAGGGGAAGCTGCAGCCAGCGGCTGGCGAACATGAAACTGGCGAGGGCGGAACGCCTGCGCGCGTCGGAAGGAGATTGCAAATCGGGCATCTGCGTTGAAAGCCGGTGAGCGGCCATGGTCAAGACAGCTCAACATTCTACACCCGTAACGGATGGCTGGCTTGGCCTTCGATGTTCCGGAAAGGTTGGTAGAATAATCTTGGGATGCCGGAAGGCGTGCCGCGGAGCTGTTATGGCAAAGGCTGGTCTGTAAGGGCTCAGTAAGCGAGCACGCATATGGTATGTGGCAAAACTACTACTGTGGAGACTAGTATGGCTGAGAACGAGACCAATCAAGATCAGGAGCAGGGCGCATTGCACGAGCATCGCGTATTCAACCCGCCCGCCGATTTCGCCGCCAACGCAACCATCTCCGGAATGGATGCATACCGCAAGCTGTGCGACGAAGCCGCCAGCGACTATGAAGGCTTCTGGGCCCGCCTGGCCCGCGAGAACCTCGACTGGCAGAAGCCTTTCACCCAGACCCTCGACGAATCGAACGCGCCGTTCTACAAGTGGTTCGCGGACGGCCAGCTGAACGCGTCGTACAACTGCCTCGACCGCAACCTCACCAACGGCAACGCGGATAAAACCGCGATCATCTTCGAAGCCGACGACGGCCAGGTGACCCGCGCCACCTACCGCGAGCTGTACGAGCGCGTCTGCAAATTCGCCAACGGCCTGAAGGCCCGCGGCATCAAGAAGGGCGACCGCGTCATCATCTACATGTCGATGTCGATCGAAGGCGTGGCCGCGATGCAGGCCTGCGCCCGCATCGGCGCGACCCACTCGGTGGTGTTCGGCGGCTTCTCGGCGAAATCGCTGCAGGAACGCATCATCGACGCCGGCGCGGTGGCCATCATCACCGCCGACGAGCAGATGCGCGGCGGCAAGTCACTGCCGCTGAAAGCCATCGTCGACGAAGCGCTGGCGATGGGCGGCTGCGACACCATCAAGGACGTGATCGTCTACAAGCGTACCGGCGGCAACATCAACTTCCAGCAAGGCCGCGACCTGTGGCTGCACGATGTCGTCGACGGCCAGCCGGCCGAGTGCGAGCCGGAATGGGTCGATGCCGAACACCCGCTGTTCATCCTCTACACCTCGGGCTCGACCGGCACCCCGAAGGGCGTCCAGCACAGCACCGGCGGCTACCTGCTGTGGGCCGCGCTGACGATGAAGTGGACCTTCGACATCAAGCCGCAGGACGTCTACTGGTGCACCGCCGACATCGGCTGGGTCACCGGCCACACCTATATCTGCTACGGCCCGACCGCCGTCGGCGCCACCCAGGTCATCTTCGAAGGCGTGCCGACCTTCCCGCACGCCGGCCGCTTCTGGGAAACCGTCGCCAAGCACAAGGTCTCGATCTTCTACACCGCGCCGACCGCGATCCGTTCGCTGATCAAGATGTCGAACGCCGACGAGAAAGTGCATCCGAAGAGCTTCGACCTGTCCAGCCTGCGCCTGCTGGGAACCGTGGGCGAGCCGATCAATCCGGAAGCCTGGATGTGGTACTACAGGAACGTCGGCAACGAGCGTTGCCCGATCGTCGACACCTTCTGGCAGACCGAGACCGGCGGCCACATGATCACCCCGCTGCCGGGCGCGACCCCGATGGTGCCGGGCTCCTGCACGCTGCCGCTGCCGGGCATCATGGCCGCGATCGTGGACGAAGCCGGCGCCGACGTGCCGAATGGCCAGGGCGGCATCCTGGTCGTCAAGCGTCCGTGGCCGTCGATGATCCGCACCATCTGGAACAACCCGGACCGCTTCCGCAGCGCCTACTACCCGGACGAACTGGGCGGCAAATACTACCTGGCCGGCGACGGCGCGATCCGCAACAAGGACACCAGCTACTTCACCATCACCGGCCGCATCGACGACGTGCTGAACGTCTCGGGCCACCGCATGGGCACGATGGAGATCGAATCGGCGCTGGTGGCGCACCCGATGGTGGCGGAAGCCGCCGTGGTCGGCAAGCCGGACGAGACCACCGGCGAAGCCGTCTGCGCCTTCGTGGTGCTGAAACAGGCCCGCCCGACCGGCGACGAAGCCAAGGCCCTGGCGGCCGAGCTGCGCAACTGGGTCGGCAAGGAGATCGGCCCGATCGCCAAGCCGAAGGAAATCCGCTTCGGCGACAACCTGCCSAAGACGCGMAGCGGSAAGATCATGCGCCGCCTGCTGCGCGTGCTGGCCAAGGGCGAGAGCATCACCCAGGACGTGTCGACCCTGGAAAACCCGGCCATCCTGGAGCAGTTGAAGGAATCGGCTTAAGGATTTATAGTGGTCGACAGCAGAGTTGACGCCGCACCGTGAAAATGGTGCGGCGTTTTTTTATTCTTCCCCGGGCTGCTTGAACAGCGCATCGAGCTCGGCCCGCTGGCTGGCAACCGCGGCGCGCCCGCGTTTGCCGGCGAACTCTTCCTCGATATTGTCGCGGTAAAAACTCCAGGCTGCGCCCGAGGTCGAGAACCTTCTCCAGACCTCGCTGCCGACGCCGGAATAGTCGATGGCGCTGCCGTCGTCGAATTCGACGCGCAGGATGCGCTCTTTCGGGTCGTAGCCGATGGCGCGGAGTTTGCCGGCGTTGATTCTCTTCATTTCCATGATCGTCATTCCCAATTCCGTCGTGGCAAGCGTTACAGTTTTTCCAACTGCTGTTTAGCATACCCCGCTCCACTCCCCCCAGGCGCCAGTTCCAGATAGGTCTTGTACGCAGACCTGGCCCTCTCGAGCTGGCCAGCCCGCGCATACGCATCGCCCAGGTTCATATAGGCGATCGCCCGCGACGGATCCATCCTGATCGCATTCTCGAACCAGCGCGCCGCCTCCGCATACTTGTCCTGCTTGTAGAACACGAAGCCGAGATTGTTGGCCGCCAGCGCGAAATTCGGCCGCAGCTTCAAGGCTTCCGTGAATTGCGCTTCGGCTTGGGCGTACTGCTTTTCCTTGTACAGCTGCAGGCCGTGGTCGTTGGCGCGCTGGGCCTGCTGGCGGCTCGATACCGGCACCGCGGCAGGCGCGGTAATTGTCGCGGTGCCGCCCTGCAGGTCCTTCACGACCACTGTTGAAGAAGGCGCCGAGGCTTTGGCATCCAGCTTCGTGTTCAGCGCGATCGCGTCGTTCGACAGCTGGGCCGTGTGCGTATTCAGGAACTCGGTCTCTTCCGGCAGTTCGAACACGAAGTCGCCGCCCTCCGAACCCGGCAGGCTGCCGAAGGCCGGCGTCTGCCGCGACACGCTCGACACCGCCGGCGCCACATAGGCCGCCAGCTCGGTCGCCGTGATCAGGCCGTCGCCATTCAGGTCGGCCTTGCCGCCCAGCCCCTGCAGCAGGGTCCAGGTGAAGATGGAGTGGCCGTTCGGACCGCCGTCGGACACCAGCTGGTCGGTGCCGCCGGCGGTCAGCATCTGGCGGCCCAGGCGGCGTCCGTTCTCGCGCAGGAAGGACGCATTGGCGCCGCCGCGTGTCAGCCCAAGGCCGCTGTAGCAGGCATCCATCACGAACAGCTCGTGCTTGGCCGGAAGGCTCTCGGCGATGTTCTGGATTTCCGTCATCGGGATCGCATCGGTTGCCAGATTATCCGGATCGGCATCATAGGGAACGATGTAGCCGAGGTCGCGGCCCGAGCTGAGCTTGCGCGTGGCGCCGTGGCCGGCAAAGAACACGAAGACGCGGTCGTTCGGCTGCAGCCCGCCCTCACTCTTGCCACGCTCGAGCAGATCGTGGAAGGCGCCGAGGATGCCGGCGCGCGTCGCCTGTTCGTTCTTCAGCGTGAGCACGCGTCCGGGCGCAAAGCCGAACTTCTGCACCAGCACCTGGCCGACGCCCTCGGCATCGCGCACCGCGTACTGCAGGCGCGGCCACTTCTTGTAGTCGTCGATGCCGACCAGGATCGCCCAGGAATTCGCATAGCCGGTGGCGGCCGCGCGCGGGACCGGGGCGGGCGCAGCGTTGCCGCTCGCCTTGAAGGTCTTGCCATCCCAGCCGGCGAACTGGTAGCCCTCGGCCGCAAGCTTCTCCAGCACCAGCGGCAGGGCCTTGACGGTGCGCTCGTGGATGTCGTGGAAGAGGATGATGCCGCGGCCTTCCTTCTCGACCGAGCGCAGCACGCGGTCGGCGATCGAGGACGGCACCGGATCGGCCCAGTCGAGCGAATCGATATTCCACATCACCGATTTCAGGTGCGCATCGGCCAGCATGTGCATGCCTTCCTTGTTGCGCGCACCGTAGGGGAAGCGGAACAGGCTCGATCGCTGCGGGTCGACCGCCTTCAGCAGGGTATCGGTGCCGAGGATCTCGGCCTTCAGGCCATCGCCGCTCTGCTTGGACAGCTGCGCATGCGTGAGGCTGTGATTCGCCAGCACATAACCCGCCGCCTTCAGCTTGCGGCTGACGTCCGCGCCGGCATTGAGGTGGGCCGCGCCGTTTGCATCCAGCGAACCGAGGTTGCGGCCGACGCTGAAGAACACGGCGGGCGCATCGTACTGCTTGAGGATGGCGGCGATCTCTTCGCTGTAGCGGCGGTGGGGGCCGTCGTCGAAGGTCAGCACGACGGTTTTCTTCGGCAGCGCCTTGCCGAAGATCTCGTCTTCCTCCTTCTGCGGCTGTTGCGCCTGCGGCGGGCCGGGTTCCGCCGGTTCAGGCTTGGACGGGTAGGGCAGGACCACGCCGTAATCCTTGAGGATGCGGTCGCGCTGGTACAGCGTCTTCAGGTAGGCGACGTAGCTGTCCCACTTCTCGCGCCTGAGGGCGATCGAGCGCGACTCGTAGCGCTCGAACACCGCGCGGATCTCTTTCTCGTAGTTGCGCTCGATCTCGGCCAGCGCGTCGAGGTCTTCCGAGATGCGCTTGTGCAGCTTGATGGCGGGCAGCGACGATTCTTTGGCGACGTAAGCCTGCAGCGACTGCATCAGCTCGCGGAAGGCGAGGCGGTCGGCGTCGTACAGGCCCTGGTTCGACTCGACGTAATCGAGCAGGCTGCCGACGGCGTCGAAGCGGCGCGGATCGCCGGAGGCCAGCAGCCTGGCCAGCGCCTCGTCGAGCTTGGCCGTACGTTCCTGGTTCTCGTGGAAGAGCTGCTGGCCGACTGCGTGTGTCTGGGCCTTTGCCGCTTCCGGCAGGGCGTCCTCGTCGAGCGTCAGCACGATCATCTTGCGGTAGGCTTCCAGCACGCGGCCCAGGTCGGCCGAGATGGCGCTGACATTCATGGCCGGCCCAGCGGCTTGCGGCGCCGGCGCGCCGGCCTTGCGGGAAGCGAGCCAGGTGCCGGAGCCCGCTCCAGCGGCGGCGACGGCGAAGATGACGAGATAAAGGGCTTTGCGTTTCACGGCCAGGTGCTAGAAATTATAACTTGGCAACAATAGCACCACTCGCCCGATCTGGAACAGGAAAAAGCGCGAGCGCGGACTAGGCGCGGCGCTTGCGCAGCAGGGCCAGCGATCCCAGGCCCAGCAGCACGATGGCTGCGCTCGACGGCTCGGGCAGGTCGATCGGCAGGCCTGCCTGATCCGACGGGGATGGCGAGATTCCGCTATTCAGAAGGGTGAGGGAGTTATCGTCGATGAAGGAGTCCAGGTCGATGCCGAAGTGACGGGTGAAGAACATCGTGTAGTCCACCGACCAGGCCCACAGCGGCACGTCGAAGATGCCCTGGTATTGCTGCCACACGCCGTCGTGGGAATCGATGTTGGGCGTGGACACGGTCGAGATGACGCTGCCGTCCTTCCCGCGATAGGTCAGCGCGACGTGGGCGCTGTCGCTGGGGATGTCCTGGTCCAGGCCCTGTTCCCAGAACGACACGGCGACCTGGCGAGACTGCCCGAAGAACGGCAGCACCACGTTCTGCGTCAGCGTGCCCCACAGGCCACGGTTGCCACTGAACATATAGTTGCYGCTGTGCGGATCGATGCCCGGATCGAAGCTGCCGTCGTCGACGCGCGGATTGGAGACGCCCCCGGCGGTCCAGCCGAGCAAGGTACCGGTTTCCGCGCCGCCATTCGTCAGCAGGGTGGCATGGCTGGACATGGAAACCATCAGGGAAGCGAGGGCGATAGCAAGCTTGAGGCGCATGGGAACTCCGATAAATAGTTGCGAAATAGCGATATGGGAAAACGCCGTCTGGCACGCATGACGCAAGCTGTCTGTCGGTATTCGATAGAAGAGGACGTTCTGGTCCTGGACCCGATAACGGTGTACGCGTGTCGACGACGGTTACCGGCAGGGATGGGGCCGATGAGATGGTGGAGCGGACATCCGGCTCGCTGGCGTGGAGAGGATGTGATACGGCTCTGCTCGGCAGTGTAGCACGGAGCAGAGCTTTGGAGACTTTACAGGCAGCTACGCATGTCCTGAATACAACAGATCAGGAAGAAGACAGCACAAAGGTATTCCCATCAGGATCCCGGAACTTGGCAAACGAACCCCAGGGCTGCGAAGTAGGCGGCTCGATAAACTCGACACCCCGCGCGCTGAGCTGGCGATAAGTCGCCTCCACGTTATCGCAAGCAAAGGAACCATTGAAGAAAGTACCGATGCGATCTTCATGTCCATCCGGCGTGAACAGCACGACGCGGGTGCTCGAATGCGCCACGCGCAGCTCGATCCAGCGCTTGCCCGGACCCATCGGCTGGTCGGTGGAGATTTCGAAGCCGAGTTTTTCGGTGTAGAAGGCGAGGGCGCGGTCCTGGTCGGACACGGGAATGCCGACGAATTTGAGTTGGGTAATCATGGGGAGGCTTTCTGTTTTTGCTTGTAATGATCGGCATTATCGTGGCAGCATCATCGGCTGTGTGCTTTTAACTACTATAGTTTTTATGACTACCCGCCAGTCCTCGCTCGATGCCTACGTGTTCGACGTCCTCATGCCCGACCTGGTCGGCCACGACCGGCGCCCGGCCGCCTTCGTGGTCTACCTGTTCCTGCTGCACAGCGCCCAGGCGCTCGGCCGCGACCAGGTGCCGGCCAGCCTGCAGACGATTGCGGTGAAAACGGGGCTGTCGAAGTCGGCGGTACAGGTGGCCTTGCGGCACCTGAAGCGGCGCGGGCTGATCGCTGCGGAGGAGGCCGGTTCGCAGGTGAATCCGGTGCGGCAGGTGCTGCGGCCGTGGCGCCGCCGGATGGAGGCTGCGTGACGCCTGGATTGTCCCTCTTGTACTGCTGGGAATCCTTGCTATAATAGGCGGCTTCGCAGCCATGCGAAAACCCATCAGGAGAGATGGATGAGTGGTTTAAGTCGCACGCCTGGAAAGCGTGTATAGGTTCATAGCCTATCGGGGGTTCGAATCCCCCTCTCTCCGCCAAGGATTCAAATCGACCAGTCCCAGCAGTTCCGGGGAAGTCCAGAAAGAGCCCCTCTAGCCCGTGCTACAGGGGCTTTTTTGTTATCCGGGTGTCCAGCGTAGTCCGGCTGAGTCCGTCTGCATCCGACACTTCTGGGGGTAAGAACTTAGGGTGTCATACCCCCTGCATCAACGCCTTACCCCCAGAATCGGTCTAACGTCGTGTCCTCACCTGTTATAAGGAGACTCGACATGGCAACCTCAGCGCCCCTGACCGAGATGCAGGTCAGAAATGCGAAACCGAAAGACAAGGCCTACAAGCTGTTCGATGGAGGTGGACTTTTTCTTCACGTCCAGCCGAACGGTTCCCGCATCTGGCGTCTCAAGTTTCGACAACCAGGCGGAAAGGAGAACCTACTGACGTTCGGCCCTTACCCCGAGATCACCCTTCAGGACGCCAGGGAAAAGCGTCTGGAGGCACGGCGCCTCATGCTGCAGGGTGTGAATCCGGCCAGGCATCGCGACGACGCCAAGCGCCTCCAAGCGGAACGGGCCGCTAACACCTTCGAGAAGATCGCGCGCGAGTGGTACGCCAACAAGGTACCGACGTGGAGCGAGCGTACGGCCAAGAACATGATCGTGCGGCTGCAAGCAGACATCTTTCCTTCGATCGGCACGCGTCCGATCACCGACCTGAAACACCGCGACATCATCGACACGCTACGCAAGATCGAGGAGCGGGGCGCAACCGAGATCGCCAAGAGGCTGAAAGCTGTGTGCTCGCAGATCTTCAGCTATGCGATCCAGTGCGGCCTGACCGAGCGCAATCTGGTAGCCGACATGAAGGACGTACTCAAGACCCGGCGCGCGTCCCATTTCGCCGCGATCGATGCGGACGAACTCCCAGCGTTTCTTACCTCGCTGGAGCGCAACGAAGCACGCATGTTCGAGCCGACACGCATTGCCGTGCGATTGATGCTGCTGATCTTCGTCCGAACCAGCGAGTTGATCGAGACACCGTGGAGCGAGATCGATCTTGAGAAGGGCGAATGGATCATCCCTTGGCAGCGCATGAAGCGCGGGAAGCTGACGGTCAACCCTGACACGACGAACCATCACGTGTGCCTGTCGCGGCAAGCCCTTGCTTTGCTGCGCGAGCTGCATGCGATCACCGGCGGCGCGAAGTACCTGTTCCCGAACCAGCGCGACCCCAAGAAGCCGATCAGCAACAACACGATCCTTGTGGCGCTGGAACGCATGGGGTACAAGGGCCGCATGACAGGGCACGGTTTCCGGGCGCTCGCCATGAGTACCATCAAGGAG
Source organism: Massilia sp. 05N420 (assembly GCF_056397205.1). Taxonomy (NCBI): domain Bacteria; kingdom Pseudomonadati; phylum Pseudomonadota; class Betaproteobacteria; order Burkholderiales; family Oxalobacteraceae; genus Massilia; species Massilia sp. 05N420. Next base: position 2,262 of record NZ_JBFTMX010000061.1, on the reverse strand, counting down.
CGCCTGGGCTATCGGCATGAGGTTGTGGACCGTCAGTTGGCGCACGCGCCGAGAGACAAGGTCGCAAGTGCTTACGACCGAGCCCAGTTTCTTGCCGAGCGCAGGAAGATGATGCAGGACTGGGCCGACTACATCGACAGCTTATCGCCCCCTGGTGCAGTGGCAGCAAATCGGCGAGCACGGATCTAAACGGACTCTTTGGCCTCTCTAATTGCTGCCAGTCCGGGCGTAATAACAGGTGACGCCAGGCTCCAGCCGCGTGGTTAAGAAACGCGAGTCTTTAGTCGCGCCAAAGTGACCATCCCTTCCTGAAGGCAGACTCAACATGAACAAGGAACGCCAGATTGAAGTTCATGGAGTCTGGACACAGCAAGGAGGTTCGATGGATCCGCAAGAGCAACTATTCGGCTTGATCGAAGCGGCCGAGATACAGCAGAAGTTAGCCACTGCCGCGATCGCCACGATGGCGAAGGAGTGTCGTGAGCTGTCCGTCACCATCTCGACCCTCAAACATGCCGCGCAAACGATCCAAAGTGGCCTGGAAGACGCTGCGGGTCGGGCAGTTCGGGATTCTCTCAACCGCAGTCTGAAAGACGCTGAGGAGGTCACTCATCAAGCAAAGACAATGCTGCGAGAATCAACCGACCAAGTGCGCGAGGCTGGCACTTGGGTAAGCTACAAAACGGCGGCAGCAGTTGGCTTGGTCGGCGCACTAATCCTTGGCACTGTTTATGGTCTTGGTCGTTATATGCTTGCCTCGACACTGACCGACCTTCAGGACCTCCAGATGAAGAAAGCCGAACTACAGGCCAACGTTGAAAACCTGGAGCAGCGCGGCGGTCGGGCCAAGATGACGCTATGCGGAGGGCGGCTATGCATTGAAGCGAACAGCAATCAAGGCGATGGCTTCGCGCGCTGGGAGAGTCCTTGGAAGTCCAAAAGCGGAGCCAACCTTGTGATCTTGCGCGGATACTGACGACTGCTACTCAGACGTAAAGCAGCCCAAGCCGACGTTTGCTACCTAGCGCGAGGCGTGCCAACCCCGACAAGTGAATGTCTAGTTGCTACGCGATGAGCGTCTGCTGTGCACTCGCCCTGCGTCTGCGTGCTAGGGGGAATGGCCGGTCCCGGCCGGCTGTAGTCGTTCGGCGAGGCCGCTGTCGACCCATTGCATACCTTCACGGCTCCCCTCTGCACGCTCAATCTATACAAGCAAGCATTGTTGGCCGTGCTCGCGTGTTGCGTAGAACTAGCCTCAGTTCTTACATAAACCAATTGTACCCCCGGCTCGATATCGAAGTCGGCAGGAAAATCTCTATAACTTTAATGAGGGCTGGACTGCCGCGGCTTTCGTGAAGGCCGGTTCGTGAGTGTCCGGCCGCCACGAAAGCTAATGCTTTACTCGTTGCTGTCTTTTCGATACGCTCGTGATTTTGTTCACCTAGAAGGTTCTGAGCACACATCTAAAGTGTTATAACGAGTGATATACTAAAGTAACGAATTGATCGGTGGAGCGGACGGTGCGAAAAATTTTGATTTTTGCAGGAGCTGGTGCGTCGCGAGGTTTATCACAAGAGCGCTTTCCGATGGCTCTTGACTTTAGAAAAAGACTGCCGGAGGACATTACTTCCAACCGCTTATTCCAAGCCGTTGAAGATTGTGTTCTGAGAACTCAGGGAATATCTCAAGCAGACATTGAGCACATCTTATGGGAACTGAATGCAGCGAGAACTGCATTTGCACAAGTCAGCAGCGGAACTTTCGCAGCAGAGTTGCTCGCCACGAACCTAATCCGTCAAATCATTGGTGATGGGCCGGTAAGCGGACAGAGCATCATGCAAGTGACTTCTGCTATTGGTCATCACATTGATGCCTTGATTGATAAGATCAACGCGCTTGTCTATAAGCTCTATTCAAAAACGCCTTCTGCTGAGGAGCTTGATAGGACGTGGATGCCACTGCTTACAGCTGATGATTTGCAAACATTCGACAGGATTGATGTCGTTACAACTAATTACGACATGGTGCTCGAGACAGCGATCCGCGAATCGAACGTGAATGTTTCGCTCGGTTACGCCAATGGTATTTTTCAGGAAGTCGATGTCAATCAATGGACGGCGGAGTCGCAACGCGGCCTATTAACCAAGCTTCATGGGTCAGTTGATTGGATGCGCGGCGAGCCGGAAGATGATGAGTCAACGGATATAATTATCAGACGCGGCAATCCCAATTTCTACGGAAACCATGGTGATAGGTTAATTC
>NZ_JBFTMX010000060.1:0-23439 GCF_056397205.1 Massilia sp. 05N420 | reverse complement strand
GTCGATCACCGTCAAGCTGATCGCCCCGATCGCGATGGAAGAAGGTCTGCGCTTCGCAATCCGCGAAGGCGGCCGTACCGTCGGCGCCGGCGTGGTTGCCAAGATCATCGCCTAATTTCGGTTAGCGTGATTCGCCGGTGGGCGCCTTTGCTGGCGTACCACCGGCACAACGGATGGGGACGGACTTTTCGGTCTGTCCCCATCTGTTTAAGTGAGAACGGTGATATACTCCCGCCTCTTGAGCAGTACCGAATTACCCGAAGCACCTTTTACACATTGCCGGCGCAAGCCGGAACGTTCTTTTAAAGGAAATAGCATGTCCGCTCCGAATCAGAAAATCCGTATCCGCCTGAAAGCGTTCGACTACAAACTGATCGACCAGTCCGCTCTGGAAATCGTCGACACCGCCAAGCGCACCGGCGCCGTCGTCAAGGGCCCGGTCCCGCTGCCGACCCGCATCCAGCGTTTCGACGTGCTGCGTTCCCCGCACGTGAACAAGACCTCGCGCGACCAGTTCGAAATCCGTACGCACCAGCGTCTGATGGACATCGTGGACCCGACCGACAAGACTGTTGACGCACTGATGAAGCTGGACCTGCCGGCTGGCGTCGACGTCGAAATCAAGCTGCAATAATCACGTGTCACCCGGCGGATTCGTCTGCCGGTGAAGACGGGGCTGGCACCGCTTTGCGGGCCGGCCCCGTTTTTTTTCCGGAGGCTCCATGCACGAATCCATCGTCATCGATACGCCCCGCCTGCGCCTGCGACAGTGGCGCGACAGCGATTACCCGCACTTCGCCGCCATGAACGCCGACCCGCGCGTCATGGAACATTTCCCGGCTCCGCTCGACCGTAGTGCCAGCGATGCCTTCGCCGGGCGCCTGCGCGCCGAGATCGTGGAACGCGGCTGGGGTTTCTGGGCGCTCGAGCTGCGCGAAGGGGAGGGGCATTTTGCCGGCTTCACCGGCCTGCGCGTGCCGGTGGCGCAGCTGCCCATCGGACCCTGCGTCGAGATCGGCTGGCGCCTGGCCGCCCCGCACTGGGGAAAAGGCTATGCGTCGGAAGCGGCGAGTGCCGCCCTGGCCCACGGCTTCGAGGCGCTCGGCCTGGACGAAATCGTGTCCTTCACGACCCTGCCGAATCTGCGTTCGCAGGCCGTCATGCGGCGCATCGGCATGCGTCACGACGGCGAGATCTTCGAGCATCCGAACGTCGCGCCAGGCCATCGCCTGCGCCCGCACTGCCTGTACCGCATTCGCCGCGAGGAGTGGAAGGCGCAAGGCCGCGTCCGCTGATCTTTGCGCTTCCGCGCCGCCTACGCCGCCTACGCCGCCCGCACATGGCCGACGCCCCCGCTACCTGGCTGCGCCGCTGTCACGGACTGATAAAGTCCGCCACAACCTAATAAAGTTCGCCACAAAACAATAAAGGCTGCCACAAGGGCTCTAGCGGTACTCCGATGCCCCGCGACTTGTCGAGGTGGCAACAAGGTCGTACACTGAGCCATACCGATCGTCTTCTATCGGCCACAAGCGGCCTTTGCAGTCCAGCGGTACGGCCCTTCAAAGATTGTTGGCCGCAGACCTGAGGGGGAGCGATGGAATTTGGAATCGTGATTCGTATTGTTGGGGTTGACGCCGATGACGGCATGCTCACTGCAGCTGTCGACGTAGCCAGCCGTGGGTTCAGAGGAGTATCAGAGGTCTACACGACTGCAGACGCGCTCAAGGATCTGTCCTCACGACTCGAACTCTTTCCTGAAGGCCCCACAAAATCCCTTGAGTTCCAATTTGGAATCCCCGGTGGTTACGGATACCTTGGCCTCGCGTTCTCAGTCCTCGATGCGACAGGACGCTGCGCCTGTCAAGTGCGTTTGGAGTCGAACTACCTCCCGGCCTACGGGCATGGAAGCAAGAACCGAATCGACGTAGACATGGGCGTCGAGCCAAATGCGATTGACCGCTTTGTTTCTGACCTACAAAACCTGCTCGACAGCGAGACAGGAGAAGCGGTTTTAGAAGGAATCGAAAAGTTCTAATAAGCAGGTAAATCTGGCCATAAAGGATGTCCGCAATGGGTCGACTGCTGCCTGTCGTGACAGTCGAAGAGTTTGTCGGCTAGGCAACATGCTTTGCTGGCTCGGCAAATCGAGTACGGCTTAAAGCGATCATTATCGATGAAGGCTTAAGTGTAAGATGAAAAAATTAGTTGTACGGTTGTCACAAGTTTGCGCATTAGCCGCTTTTGTTTTTGCTATTTACAATTTTTCAACGGCGCCGACGTCGACCACGCTCGCGACCATCGCCGTTGCTCTCCTGCTCAGCGTGTCCGGTATCGCATTGGCAACCGTAAATTACAGAATGAATGTGCAAGATATCCCGTTGAAAAAAGAGTCACCGGATTGGGGACCTTGGCAAAAAGCGTGCGCTGCTCTGTTCTATATTCTCTTGTTCGCTTCCTTGGGCTTTAAATTTGTCGGAAATTGAACCAGTCGACGTTTCCCCCGTTAACTGGCCTCTAACGTGCCGTACAGAACGGCCGAGTACGGCCAGGAGCAGACGCTTCGGAGACCTAAATTCGAGAGGCAGAAGTCGATGAGCAGCATAGGAATGATCTTCAGAGCGGATAGCCAGTTCCACACTTTGCCTGTGGACTGGGTTCCATGTCCGCTCGGGCCGCGCGGCTTTGTCGAACAGGTTGTGTCCGCCGCCATCCAAACGGCGCAAGGCGAAACCTCTACTCTTACGATCAACGTTGAGAATGAAGATGAATGCGCAGATCCACGCATTGTTTCGGTGTCGGGAGTTTGGGGCGAGACCGAAATGAAAGCTATCAGGTCAATTTGCAGATCGCTTGACGCCCGCTTTTACGATGCAGAACTGGCGATTTCATCGAGCTATAAGGCTGCTGGTGGGCGGTAGGTGACCGGTTGAATGCGCAGTCGTAAGCGGACTCTCGCGCACCCAACGTGCCGTCTAGGCTGTGGCAGACTTTATTGTTGAAAGCGAACGGTGCAAGACCGTTCGCCGGGCTGTTGTGGCAAACATTATTTGCAAGAACAGCAGCCGGAATCGGTCCGCCTCATAGAGGACCTTGTGGCAAACTTTATTGTTAGTTCACAGCCGCCACGGCATCGAGCGCAGCCGCGCCCTGCGCGTCTCGGCCTCTGCTTTCGACAAGCCGAACACCGCTCTGACCCTGAAAGAGGAGGGTCAGGCCCGCCTGCGCCACCTGGGCGTCGAACGCGGCGGAATGTTCTGTATCTTTTTATACATTGACAACCCGAAAGACTTGGTTCGGACGCTGTCCATGCACTGAATGTGTTGTGATTGTTGAAACACATCGGCGATAATCGCCCCTCAGGGGGAACGCGATGGCGACAATGAAGCAGGTAGCGGAGCGCGCCGGGGTCTCGATCTCGACGGTGTCGCATGTGATCAACAATACGCGCGCCGTCAGCGCCGATGTGCGCAAGCGGGTGCTGGATATCATCGACGAGATGCGCTACGTGCCCAGCGCCGTCGCCCGCAGCCTCAAGAACGACAAGACCAACACCATCGGCGTGCTGGTGCCGAACAGTTCGAATCCCTATTTTGCCGAGCTGATCCGCTGGATCGAGGACGCCGCCTTCGAGCTCGGCTACCACATCATCCTCTGCAATACCCACGGCGGCGCGCAGAAGCAGAGCGCCTATCTGCGCCTGCTGATGGAGAGGCGCATCGACGGCCTGGTGCTGGTGGCGAGCGGCGCCGACGAAGAGCACGAACTGCTGCTGCGCAGCCATGAATCCGTGCCCATCATCCAGCTCGACCGCGCCTTGCCGGGGCTGGATGCCGACCTGGTGCTGGCCGGGCAGGAAGAGGGTGCTTACCGGGCCACGCGCCACCTGATCGAGCTGGGCCACCGCGCCATCGCCTGCGTATCCGGGCCGGCCGACCTGCCGCGCAGCTGCGAACGGGTCGGCGGTTTCCTGCGCGCCATGGCCGAGGCCGGGATCGAGGTGCCGGACGACGATATCATCCGCGGCGAATTCAACAGCGCCGGCGGTCTGGCCGCCTTCTCCAGCCTGCTGGCGCGGCCCAGGCGGCCGACGGCCGTGTTCGTCACCAGCGACCTGATGGCGATCGGCGGGCTGTGCGCCGCCAGCAGCGCCGGCGTGCGCGTGCCGGCCGAGCTGTCGGTGGTGGGCTACGACGACATCTGCGCGGCCTGCTACGCCTCCCCGCCGCTGACTACCATCGCGCCGCCCAAGCGCGAGATGGCGCGGCTGGCGGTCGGCCGGCTGATCGAACGCATCCGCGGCGGCGGCGAGGCGCTGCGCAGCATCGCCCTCGACAGTGCGCTGGTGGTGCGCGCCTCTACCGCCCCCTTGTACTGAGACCTCAGCCCACTGCCGGCGGCAGCGGCGCCGGGCCGCGTTCGACCGCCGCCAGTCCCTCCTTTTCCTGCGCGGCGACGTCCCGCGCATCGTGCACGTGCAGGGTCTGCGCCGGGCGGGCCAGTTCGACGCCCATCTCCTCGAAGCGGTCCAGCAGCTGCAGGTAGATCTCCTGCTGGATGTCCATGAAACGCACGTAATCCGGCACCTCGACCCAGTACACGACCTCGAAGTTATAGGAGGACGGTCCGATCCCGCTGAAGTGGGCGCGGTCGAAGGTGACCGGCTCGCGCGCCTTGACCAGCTCGGTCAGCAGCGGCGGAATCTCGCGCAGCCTGGAGGTCGGCGTGTCGAAGGTGACGCTGACGCCGAACACGACCCGGCGCCGGCTCATGCGCGTCATGTTCTGCAGCCGGCTCTTGAGCAGGTCGGCATTCGAGAACACCAGCTGCTCGCCGCCCAGGCTGCGGATCCTGGTCGTCTTCAGGCCCACGTGCTCGATCGTGCCCAGGTATTTGTCGACGATGACGAAGTCGCCGATCACGAAGGGCTTGTCCAGCACGATGGAGAGCGAGGCGAACAGGTCGCCGAGGATGTTCTGCACCGCGAGGGCCACCGCGATACCGCCGATGCCCAGCGAGGCCACCAGGGTCGTGATGTTCACGCCGAGGTTATCCAGGATCATCAGGAGGATCACGATCCACAGCACCATGCGGGCGATGAAGCCGACCGCCGCGGCCGAGGTGGCGCGCGCCGGGTCGGCGTTGCTGCCGCCGTAGTACTCGGCCAGCCACGCGCGCAGTGCGGTATTGCCCCAGATCGCCGCCTGGATCAGGCCGACCACGATGGCGAAGCGCGTGGCGAACTGGTCCACGGAGGCCGGCAGCAGCAGCACCGTGCTGCCCGCATACAGGCCCATGATCAGGACCACCAGCGTCCTGGTCGCCTGCAGCGCCGCCACGGCGATATCGTCGAGCTTGGTATCGGTACGCGCCGCGATGATGCCCAGCCGGTGCACTACCACGGTTTTCGTCAGGTGCAGGGCCAGCGCCACCCCGAGGGCGACGCCGAGCGCCGTCAGCCAGGTCAGTACCGAGTTATTCAGGAACATCACTTCCATTCAACATCCTTTCCAGATCGGTTACGGGCTTGCTCAAGCGGCCTGCGCAAGGGTGTCGCTATCGCGGGCGGCGCGCTCGACGGCGGCCAGGAAATCCTCGCCCCAGCGCGTCACGTCGTGCTCGGCAACGATGGCCGCCATGCGTTCCGTGCGATACGCGGCCTCATCCTGTCCCATTGTAATGGCCCGGTACAGGGTGCTCGTCATCGAGTGCGTATCGTAGGGGTTGGCCAGCAGGGCGCCATGCAGCTCGACCGCGGCGCCGGCGAATTCCGACAGGATCAGCACGCCCGCCTTGCCGGCTGCCCGGCGCGCCGCGATGTATTCCTTGGCCACCAGATTCAGGCCGTCGCGCAGCGGCGTGATCCAGGCGATGCCGCAGGCGGCGTAATGGGCCACCACCGCCTCGAAGGGCAGGGAACGGTAGAAATAGCGCACCGGTACCCAGCCCAGGGTCGAGAAGCGCCCGTTGATGCGGCCCACCGTGCGGTCCAGCTCTTCGCGCAGGGCCTCATAGACTTCCATGCCGGGCGCCGCCGGCGTGATGATGTTCAGCAAGGTCACCTTGCCGGCCAGCTCGGGATGCAGTTCCAGCAGGCGCTCGAAGGCCTGCAGCTTTTCCAGCGAGCCTTTCACATAATCCAGGCGTTCGATCGAGACGATGCCGGTGCGGCCGTCCAGGTAGGCGTCGATTTCGGCCAGCTCTTCCGCCACCGCGCCGGTGCCGAGCAGGCGTCCGATCGCCGCCACATCGGTGCCGACCGGATGCGCGCCCAGTGCGATCCGGCGCCCGCCGGCCTCGACCGCCGTGGTCACGGTATCCACGCCGAGCGCGCAGCCATAGGTGAGGAAGCGTGGCGCGCACGGGGCGCTGCCAATCACCTCGAGCGGCGTGAAGGCGCGCGCGGCATCGACGAAGTTCTCGGCGTAGCGCGGAATGTGAAAGCCGATGTAGTCGCACTGCAGCAGGCTGGCCAGGATCTCGCGCCGCCACGGCAGGATGTTGAACACGTCGCTCGAGGGGAAGGCGGTGTGGTGGAAGAAAGCGATCTTGAGGTCGGGGCGCAGCGGACGCAGGAAGGCCGGCACCATCCACAGGTTGTAGTCGTGGATCCAGGCGGTGGCGCCATCAAGCGCCTCGCGCGCCGTCTGTTCGGCGAACAGGCGGTTCACTTCCAGGAAGCGTTCCCAGTGGGCCTGGCGGAACACCGCCTTGTCCGGGAAGGAGAAGATGATGGGCCAGAAGGCTTCCTTCGAGAACTTCTTGTAGAACAGGTCGACGTCTTCCGCGCTCAGGGCGATGCGGGCCGCCTCCAGGTTCGGGTAGCGTTCGGCGTCCACCGCTTCGCGGACGGTGAAGCCGGCCGGCGCGCGCGATGGCTGCTGCGACCAGGCGACCCAGGAGCCGGTGCGGCCGTCCGCGAACAGGCTCAGCAGGGTTGGCATGATGCCGTTCGGGCTCTTCGGACGGCGGCGCACGCTGACCCCGTCCTCGACCGTCTCGTCATAGGGCAGGCGGTGATACACCATCACCAGTTCGGCCTTGCCGCGCGCGGGTTCGACCGCGGTGGCGCCGGCATCGGCGAAGGGCAGGCCGTGGTGGGCCAGGCCGGCCAGGATGCCGTCGCAGCCCTGGCCTTCGGCAATGTAGGCGTGCTTCATGCGGCGCACCCCCGCCACCAGCGCCGGCTCGGCGCCGCCGACCGCAATGCCGCGGAAGCCCGCCTCGAACAGCGACAGGTCGTTCAGGGTGTCGCCCGCCACCACCACGTGCGACGGGTCGAAGCCGGCGGCCTCGGCCAGCCGGCGCAGGGCGGAGCCCTTGCCGACGCCGCGCGGCAGCACGTCCAGGTAGCGGCCCGCCGAAAACAGCAGGTCGCAGCCGAGTTCGTCGACGGCGGCGCGCAGCGCGGGCGTGACGCCGGCTTCGCTGGCAAGGAAGGAGCAGCGCCGCTCCTGCGGTACGCTCTGGCGCTGCAGATGAGGGAAGCCGGCCAGCGCCTTGAGCACGGCCTGGCTGCCGGGCCAGCGCGCGGCGATCTCGTGATGCAGGGGCGCGACCGGGCTCAGGTCGCCGTGCACGACGGTGGCGCCGACGTCGGCGATGATGTAGTGCGGGGTCGGGATGGTCGGGTCGGACAGCAGGGGAATCACCGATTCCAAACCGCGCCCGGTCACGAATACCAGGGTCGCACCCGCCAGGCCGCCGCTGAACAGCTCGCGCACCTGGCGCCGGGCTTCGCTTGACCCGGCCAGCAGCGTGCCGTCGAGGTCGGTGGCCAGGACCAGCTTGCGCGGATCGAGGACAGGGGAGGGGAGGCGGGTAATGGTAGCGGACATGCGATCATCCTTTCTTCTGGCGTGGGCGTGCGGGAACACGGCCGTGGGCCGAGGCACGCTTGGGAAATGGCGAGGCCGTGCGCACGATGGCGGGCCTGCCGGCGAGGAGGGAAAAGACAGCGGCTGAAGAGCCGTGCGCCAGCGTGAGGAGTTATCAGTTTTATGGGGGTGAGACGGCGCTTGTCCCTCGATGGAGCATTAAAAGGATAACATTGTGAACCGGCATCGACAACCCGCGTCACCGTTAGGGCATGCCTTCCGCATAAAAGATTTCACGGATGGGTATTGCGCTTTACCAAAAGACGACCTTATAATGCGGCCTCCCCGGGCGGTTAGTTCAGCTGGTTAGAATACTTGGTCGACATCCAAGGGGTCGCAGGTTCGAATCCTGCACCGCCCACCAGAATTCCTCCATATCGCAGGCCCCGAGCCTGCAGAGAAAAGGTGAAGCAAGCCTTTTCTGTGCCGTTCGACAAGAACGGATTCCTTTCTTCTCCATGCCAAAAGCGTAAAACGCAACAGAGCGCGTTACTCCTCGCATTCTCCTGTTGCGCCTACTCGACGCGCGCGCTATACTAGCCGGCTTCGGTATGGGCTAGTCTTTTTTTGCCCATGCGTTTTTGTAGTTCAATTAGCCCCGCCCAATCGTAGGTGGGAATGGAGAAAAAATGAGCCTGGGCCTCCTCGGTCGCAAGGTTGGCATGATGCGCATCTTCACGGACGACGGCGATTCGATTCCCGTCACCGTGCTGGACGTGTCGAACAACCGTGTTGCGCAAGTAAAAACTCCTGAAACTGACGGTTACTCCGCTGTTCAGGTCGTATTCGGTCAACGTCGCGCCTCGCGCGTGAACAAGGCCAGTGCGGGTCACTACGCCAAAGCTGGTGTCGAAGCCGGTACGCTGCTGAAGGAATTCCGCATCGACGCCGCTCAAGCCGCTGGTTTCAAAGCTGGCGACGCAGTCAATGTCTCGATGTTCGAAGTGGGTCAGAAAATCGACGTGCAAGGCACCTCGATCGGTAAGGGCTACGCCGGTACCATCAAGCGTTACAACTTCTCCTCGGGTCGTGCTACCCACGGTAACTCGCGTTCGCACAACGTGCCGGGTTCCATCGGTATGGCACAGGATCCGGGTCGCGTGTTCCCGGGTAAGCGCATGACCGGTCACATGGGTGATGTCACTGTCACCACCCAGAACCTGGAAATCGCCCGTATCGACGCCGATCGTCAACTGCTGCTGGTGAAGGGTGCCGTTCCTGGCGCCAAGAACGGCCAAGTCGTTGTCAAGCCGGCTGTCAAAGTCAAAGCAAAGAAGGGAGCTTAAACGATGGAACTGAAGCTCCTGAATGAGCAAGGCCAAGCCGGCTCGAACGTGAGCGCCACCGACGAAGTCTTCGGTCGCGATTACAACGAAGCACTGATCCACCAGATCGTGGTCGCCTACGCCGCCAACGCGCGCTCGGGCAACCGCAAGCAGAAGGATCGTGAAGAAGTCAGCCACACCACCAAGAAGCCGTGGCGTCAAAAAGGTACGGGCCGCGCTCGTGCCGGTATGTCGTCCTCGCCGCTGTGGCGTGGTGGTGGTCGTATCTTCCCGAACTCGCCGGACGAGAACTTCTCGCACAAGGTCAACAAGAAGATGTATCGCGCCGGTATGTGCTCGATCCTGTCGCAGCTGGCCCGCGAAGAGCGTCTGAACGTCGTCGAGAACCTGACCATCGAAGCTCCGAAGACCAAGCTGCTGTCGCAAAAGCTGCAGGGCATGGGCCTGGAATCGGTCCTGGTGATCACCGACACCATCGACGAAAACCTGCTGCTGGCATCGCGCAACCTGCCGAACGTGCTGGTTGTCGAGCCGAAGCACGCTGACCCGATGTCGCTGGTGTTCTACAAGAAAGTCCTGGTCACCAAAGCTGCTCTGGCCAAGATCGAGGAGATGTACGCATGAGCGCCGCAATCAAATTCAGCGAAGAGCGCCTGATGAAGGTGCTGCTGGCTCCGGTCATTTCCGAAAAGGCGACCTTCGTCGCTGAAAAGAACGAACAGATCGTGTTCAAGGTTCTGCCGGACGCAACCAAGCCGGAAATCAAGGCCGCCGTCGAGCTGCTGTTCAAAGTCGAAGTGGAATCGGTGCAGACCGTGAACCGCGAAGGCAAGCAGAAGCGCTCGGGTCGTTTCATCGGTCGCCGCAACCACACCAAGCGTGCTTTCGTGGCCCTGAAGCCGGGTCAGGAAATCAATTTTGTCGAGGAGGCTAAATAATGGCACTCGTTAAGATGAAGCCAACCTCCCCAGGCCGCCGCGGCATGGTGAAGGTTGTGAACAGCGACCTGTACAAAGGTCGTCCGTTCGCAGCCCTGGTTGAGAAGAAATCGAAGACCGCTGGCCGTAACAACAACGGTCACATCACGACCCGTCACATCGGCGGTGGTCACAAGCACCACTACCGTGTCGTGGACTTCAAGCGCAACAGCAAGGATGGCATCCCGGCCAAGGTCGAGCGTATCGAATACGACCCGAACCGTACCGCCCACATCGCCCTGCTGTGCTACGCCGACGGCGCACGTGCCTACATCATCGCCCCGAAGGGCGTTGCTGTCGGCGACACGCTGATGAACGGCGCGGAAGCCCCGATCAAGGCCGGTAACTGCCTGCCGATCCGCAACATCCCGGTTGGTACCGTGATGCACTGCGTCGAAATGCTGCCGGGTAAAGGCGCACAGATGGCCCGCACCGCCGGCGCCGCTGTCGTGCTGATGGCCCGTGAAGGCACCTACGCTCAGGTTCGCCTGCGCTCGGGTGAAGTGCGCCGCGTGCACATCGAGTGCCGCGCCACCGTGGGTGAAGTCGGCAACGCCGAGCACAGCCTGCGCAAGATCGGTAAAGCCGGTGCGATGCGTTGGCGCGGTGTCCGCCCGACCGTCCGCGGTGTCGTCATGAACCCGATCGACCACCCGCACGGTGGTGGTGAAGGTCGTACGGCTGCCGGTCGTCATCCGGTGTCGCCATGGGGCCAGCAGACCAAGGGCAAGAAGACGCGTTCGAACAAGCGCACTTCGTCGATGATCGTCTCGCGCCGCGGCAAGAAATAAGGGATAAAACATGACTCGTTCATTGAAAAAAGGGCCGTTCATCGACGCCCACCTGGTGAAGAAAGTCGAAGCTGCGCAAGCCGCCAAAGACAAGAAGCCAGTCAAAACCTGGTCGCGCCGCTCGACGATCACTCCGGACTTCATCGGTCTGACCATTGCCGTGCACAACGGCAAGGTGCACGTGCCGGTGTACGTGTCGGAGAACATGGTCGGCCACAAGCTCGGCGAATTCGCGCTGACCCGTACGTTCAAGGGCCACGCTGCTGACAAGAAGGCGAAACGATAATGGAAACTAAAGCAATCCTCAAAGGCGTTCGCCTGTCCGAGCAGAAGGGCCGCCTGGTTGCGGACCTGATCCGCGGCAAGAAGGTTGACGCTGCGCTGAACATCCTGCAGTTCAGCCCGAAAAAAGGCGCGACCATCATCAAGAAAGTGCTGGAGTCGGCAATCGCCAACGCCGAGCACAACGATGGTGCCGACATCGACGAACTGAAGGTCGTTCAGATCTACGTCGAAAAGGGTCCGATCCTGAAGCGCTTTACGGCTCGCGCCAAAGGCCGCGGTGATCGCATTTCGAAACAATCCTGTCACGTCTACGTGACTGTCGGTAACTAAGGAGCATACGATGGGTCAGAAAATCCACCCAACCGGCTTCCGCCTGGCGGTCACCCGTAACTGGGCATCGCGCTGGTACGCAGGCAACGGCAACTTCGCCGATATGCTGAAGGAAGACCTGGAAGCTCGCGCTTTCCTGAAGAAGAAGCTGAAGAACGCTTCCGTCGGCCGCATCGTCATCGAGCGTCCGGCCAAGAACGCCCGTTTCACGATCTACTCGTCGCGTCCGGGCGTGGTCATCGGTAAGAAAGGCGAAGACATCGAAGTTCTGAAGTCGTCGCTGACCAAGATCATGGGCGTGCCGGTGCACGTCAATATCGAAGAGATCCGCAAGCCGGAAATCGACTCGCAGCTGATCGCCGATTCGATCGCCCAGCAGCTCGAAAAGCGCATCATGTTCCGCCGCGCCATGAAGCGCGCAATGCAGAACGCAATGCGTCTGGGCGCCGTCGGCATCAAGATCATGTCGTCGGGTCGTCTGAACGGCATCGAGATCGCACGTACCGAATGGTACCGCGAAGGCCGTGTGCCCCTGCACACCCTGCGCGCCGATATCGACTACGGCACCAGCGAAGCCTCGACCACCTACGGCATCATCGGTGTCAAGGTCTGGGTCTACAAGGGCGATCGTTCGGCAACGGGCGAAGCTCCGGTGATCGACGTGCCGGCCGACGAGAAAAAGCCGCGCGGTCCGCGTCGTGACGACGGCAAACCGGCTGGCCGTGGCCGCCCGGGCGCCAAGCCAGGTACCGCACCAGCAGGCCGCCGCGCTGCCAAGCCGGCTGCTGAGAAAGCAGGAGAATAAGCATGCTGCAGCCATCCCGCAGAAAGTATCGTAAAGAGCAGAAAGGCCGTAACACCGGCATTTCGCACACCCGCGGCACCGCTGTGTCGTTCGGTGAGTTCGGCCTGAAGGCCGTTGCCCGCGGCCGTATCACGGCTCGCCAGATCGAAGCGGCACGTCGTGCCATGACCCGTCACATCAAGCGTGGCGGCCGTATCTGGATCCGTATCTTCCCGGACAAGCCGATCTCGAACAAGCCGGCCGAAGTCCGTATGGGTAACGGTAAGGGTAACCCGGAGTACTACGTCGCTGAAATCCAGCCGGGCAAGGTCCTGTATGAGATGGACGGCGTCGCAGAAGAACTGGCGCGCGAAGCATTCCGCCTGGCCGCTGCCAAACTGCCGCTGGCAACCACTTTCGTGGTGCGCCAAGTCGGCCAATAACAGGAGTTAAGAATGAAAGCAACGGAACTCCGCGGCAAAGACCAGGCAGCTCTGCAGCAAGAGCTGAATGAGCTGCTGAAGGCACAGTTCGGCCTGCGCATGCAACTCGCAACGCAGCAGCTGACCAACACCGCTCAGCTCAAGAAGGTGCGCCGCGATATCGCCCGCGTCAAAACCGTGATGACCCAGAAGGAAGCCAAATGAACGACACCACTAAAACGGCGCTGAAGCGTACGCTGGTCGGCAAGGTCGTGTCCGACAAGATGGACAAGACGGTAACCGTGCTGGTCGAGCGTCACGTCAAGCACCCGCTGTACGGCAAGATCATCGTGCGCTCGAACAAGTATCACGCGCACGACGAGACCAACCAGGCCAAGACCGGCGACACGGTCGAGATCCAGGAAGGTCGCCCGATCTCGAAGACGAAAGCTTGGACCCTGACCAAAGTTGTACAGGTCGCACAGGTTCTGTAAGGCCTGAAAATTTGTCTTGCGTGGCCCGCTGGTATCTGGGATACTAGCGGGCTTCGTTCATGTGTTGCCGCAGTTGTCCCCGCGATGTCTGCGGCCTGCAATGAAGTATTGGAAAGTCCAATCACCCAAACGTATTGCTCCAGCAGGGGCGGTGCGGCGGGACCAAGACTGACCGCAGGCCCACGGATTTCCGTGGGATTTTCTACGGCTTAAGTTGGGAAAGAAAATATCATGATTCAAACCGAAAGCCGGCTCGAAGTGGCCGACAATACCGGTGCAAAAGAAGTTCTGTGCATCAAGGTATTGGGCGGCTCCAAGCGCCGTTACGCCAGCATTGGCGACGTGATCAAGGTCACCGTGAAGCAGGCTGCTCCGCGCGGCCGCGTCAAGAAAGGTGAAATCTACAATGCCGTGGTCGTGCGTACCGCCAAGGGCGTGCGCCGTCAGGACGGCTCCCTGGTGAAGTTCGACGGCAACGCTGCCGTCCTGCTGAACGCCAAGTTGGAGCCGATCGGCACCCGTATCTTCGGACCGGTGACGCGCGAACTGCGTACCGAAAAGTTCATGAAGATCGTGTCCCTGGCACCTGAAGTTCTGTAAGGGAGTCGTAATGGATAAGATTCGTAAAAACGACGAAGTCATCGTTCTGGCCGGTAAGGACAAAGGCAAGCGCGGTGTCGTTCAGCAGCGTGTAGATGCTGAGCACGTCATCGTTGAAGGCGTGAACGTGGCCAAGAAGGCCGTCAAGCCGAACCCGATGACCGGCGTAACTGGTGGTATCGTCGACAAGACCATGCCGATTCACGTGTCGAATGTCGCGCTGTTCAATGCAGCGTCCGGCAAGGCTGATCGCGTTGGCTTCAAAGAAGTGGATGGCAAAAAAGTCCGCGTCTTCAAGTCGAACGGCGAAGTAGTGAAGGGGTAATAAGAAATGGCCCGTCTGCAACAAGTGTATAAAGACAAAGTCGTCTCCGAACTGACCGAGAAATTCGGCTACAAGTCGGTGATGGAAGTGCCTCGCCTGACCAAGATCACCCTGAACATGGGTCTGTCGGAAGCTGTCGCCGACAAGAAGATCATCGAGCACGCAACTGGCGACCTGACCAAGATCGCCGGCCAGAAGCCGGTCGTGACCAAGGCTCGCAAGGCAATCGCAGGTTTCAAGATCCGCGAAGGCTACCCGATCGGTACGATGGTGACCCTGCGCGGCGCCCGCATGTACGAATTCCTGGACCGTTTCATCACCGTGGCCCTGCCGCGCGTGCGTGACTTCCGCGGCGTGAGCGGCAAGTCCTTCGACGGCCGTGGTAACTACAACATCGGCGTAAAAGAGCAGATCATCTTCCCGGAAATCGATTACGACAAGATCGATGCGCTGCGTGGCATGAACATCTCGATCACCACCACCGCTAAGACCGACGAAGAAGCCAAAGCGCTGCTCGCCGCCTTCAAATTCCCGTTCAGGAACTAAGAGCATGGCAAAACTTGCACTGATCAACCGCGAACAGAAGCGTGCAGACCTGGTGGAGAAATTCGCCGCAAAGCGTGCCGCTCTGAAAGCAATCATCGACGACCAGTCGAAGACCGAAGAAGAGCGTTACGAAGCACGCCTGAAACTGCAGGCCCTGCCGCGTAACTCGGCCCCGACCCGCCAGCGTAACCGCTGCGCCATGACCGGCCGTYCGCGTGGCACTTTCCGTAAATTCGGTCTGGCCCGTACCAAACTCCGCGAATTCGCCATGAAAGGCGAAATCCCGGGTATGACCAAAGCTAGCTGGTAATAGGAGAATATGCAATGAGTATGAGCGATCCTATCGCCGATATGCTGACCCGCATCCGCAACGCACAAGGCGTGCAAAAGACCAACGTGTCGATGCCGTCGTCGAAAGTGAAAGTTGCGATCGCCAACGTCCTGAAGGACGAGGGTTACATCGAAGATTTCGCCGTGTCCACCGAAGGTGGCAAGTCGGAACTGAACATCGGTTTGAAATATTATGTTGGCCGTCCGGTTATCGAGCGCATCGAGCGCGTGTCCCGTCCTGGCCTGCGCATCTACAAGGGCAAAGACGAGATCCCTCAGGTCATGAACGGCCTGGGCGTCGCAATCGTCTCGACCCCGAAGGGTGTGATGACCGACCGTAAAGCACGTGCAACCGGTGTCGGTGGCGAAGTGCTTTGCTACGTGGCTTAAGGAGTAGACGATGTCTCGAGTAGCTAAGATGCCAATCGCCGTCCCGGCCGGTACCGATGTCGCGATCAACGCGTCGTCGATCACTGTCAAGGGCCCGCTGGGCACCCTGACCCAGCCGCTGAACGGCCTGGTCAAAGTGGAAAACAACAACGGCTCGCTGTCGTTCGACGTCGTCGACGATTCCCGCGAATCGAACGCAATGTCGGGCACCCTGCGTGCTCTGGTCAACAACATGGTGACCGGCGTGACCAAGGGCTTCGAGCGCAAGCTGACCCTGGTTGGCGTGGGTTACAAGGCAGCAGTGCAGGGCAACGCCCTGAACCTGTCGCTGGGTTTCTCGCACCCGGTTCTGCACGCGATGCCGGAAGGCGTCACCGCAACCACCCCGACCCCGACCGAAATCCTGATCAAGGGTATCGATCGTCAAAAGGTCGGCCAGGTTGCCGCAGAAGTGCGCGCTTACCGCTCGCCTGAGCCTTACAAGGGCAAGGGTGTCCGCTATGCGGACGAAGTGGTGAAGCTTAAAGAAACCAAGAAGAAATAATCGGAGCTGACGATGGACAAGAAAGAATCGCGTCTGCGTCGCGGACGCCAAACCCGCATCAAGATCGCGCAGCTGGGCGTGAACCGCCTGTCGGTGCACCGCACCAACCTGCACATCTATGCGAACCTGATCAGCCCGGATGCGAAAGTCCTGGTTTCGGCTTCGACGCTGGAAGCAGAAGTGCGCGCCGAGCTGGGCGGCAAGTCGGGTGCCGGCGGCAACGCTGCTGCAGCCGCACTGGTTGGCAAGCGCGTCGCAGAGAAAGCACTGAAAGCAGGGATCACCGAAGTCGCATTCGACCGTTCGGGTTTCCGTTACCACGGCCGTGTGAAGGCGCTGGCAGAAGCCGCGCGTGAAGCCGGTCTGAAGTTCTAAGGAAGAATCGTCATGGCAAAAATGCAAGCGAAAATGGCAAGCGACAAGCCGGATGATGGCATGCGCGAGAAAATGATCGCGATCAACCGTGTGACCAAAGTGGTCAAGGGTGGTCGTATCATGGGTTTTGCAGCGCTGACCGTTGTCGGTGACGGCGATGGCCGCATCGGCATGGGTAAAGGCAAGTCGAAGGAAGTTCCGGTCGGCGTGCAGAAGGCAATGGAAGAAGCCCGCCGCAACCTGATCAAGGTGCCCCTGAAGAACGGTACCCTGCAGCACACCGTTACCGGTCGTCACGGCGCCTCGCGCGTCCTGATGGCTCCGGCCAAGCCGGGTACCGGCGTGATCGCCGGTGGCGCAATGCGCGCAATCTTCGAGGTGATGGGCGTGACCGACGTGGTCGCCAAGTCGACCGGTTCGTCGAACCCGTACAACCTGGTTCGCGCAACCCTCGACGGTCTGGCGAAGATGAGCACTCCGGCTGACATCGCTGCCAAGCGCGGCAAGTCGGTCGAAGAGATCCTGGGTTAAGGGGAATTACCATGGCAAACACCATCAAAGTCAAGCTGGTCAAAGGCCTGATCGGTACCCGTCAGGATCACCGCGCCACCGTGCGCGGTCTGGGTCTGCGTCGTGTCAACTCGGTTTCCGAGCTGCAGGACACCCCGGCGATCCGCGGCATGATCAACAAGGTCAACTACCTCGTGAAAATTGTCGACTAAGCCGCGGCTTGGTTAACGGAGAAAACAATGCAACTCAATACCATTCAACCTGCTGACGGCGCCAAGCACGCTAAGCGTCGCGTCGGTCGCGGTATCGGCTCGGGCCTGGGCAAGACTGCCGGCCGTGGTCACAAAGGTCAGAAATCGCGTTCGGGCGGCTTCCACAAAGTCGGTTTCGAAGGCGGCCAGATGCCTCTGCAGCGTCGTCTGCCGAAGCGCGGCTTCAAGTCCCTGAACGCTACGTTCAAGGCTGAAGTCCGTCTGTCGGACCTGAACAACCTGGCCGTCGGCGATGTCGACATCCTGGTGCTGAAGCAAGCCGGTGTGCTGCCGGTCGTCGCTCGCGATGTGCGCGTGATCCTGTCGGGTGAAATCACCAAAGCGGTGAACCTGAAAGGCATCAAAGCCACCGCTGGCGCGAAGGCAGCGATCGAAGCAGCTGGCGGTTCGGTCGCCTAAACGCGGCCGCTGCCTGATCGGAGCAAAAATTGGCGACTAATTCACAACTTGGTAAAAGTGCCGCATCCGGTTTCCCCTGGGGCCGGTTGTGGTTCCTGCTTGGGGCATTGGTCGTGTACCGTATCGGCGCTCACATCCCGGTCCCCGGGATTGATCCCGCCGCTATGGCCAACCTGTTCAAGCAGAACGAGCGCGGCATCCTGGGCATGTTCAACATGTTCTCGGGCGGCGCGCTGTCCCGCTTTGCCGTGTTCGCTCTCGGTATCACGCCTTACATTTCGGCTTCGATCATCATGCAGCTGGCATCGATCGTCTCGCCGCAGTTGGAGGCGCTGAAGAAGGAGGGCGAAGCCGGCCGCCGCAAGATCACCCAGTACACCCGTTACTTCACGGTTGCACTGGCGTTGTTCCAGGCGTTCGGCATCGCGGTCTGGCTGGAGTCCCAGCAAGGCCTCGTGCTCGATCCGGGCATGGGCTTCCGCTTCGTGACCGTCGTGACCCTGCTGACCGGCACCATGTTCCTCATGTGGCTGGGTGAGCAGATCACGGAACGTGGTCTTGGCAACGGTATCTCGATCATCATTTTTGCCGGTATCGCGGCCGGTCTGCCGAGCGCACTGGGTAATCTGTTCACCCTGGTGTCGCAAGGTTCGATCAGCAGCATTTCCGCAATCTTCATCGTGATCCTGGTGGCCCTGGTGACCTACGCAGTCGTGTTCGTGGAACGCGGCCAGCGCAAGATCCTGGTGAATTACGCGAAACGCCAGGTCGGTAACAAGATCTACGGTGGCCAAACCAGCCACCTGCCGCTGAAGCTGAACATGGCCGGTGTGATTCCGCCGATCTTCGCTTCGTCGATCATCCTGTTCCCGGCCACGATCGTCGACTGGCTCACGCGTGGCAAGGACTCCTCGAGCCCGTTCGTCGGGTTCCTGAAGGACCTGGCTGCCTCGCTGAGCCCGGGCGAACCGATCCATGCGTTGCTGTATGCGGTGGCGATCGTGTTCTTCTGCTTCTTCTATACGGCGCTGGTATTCAACAGCAAGGAAACGGCGGACAACTTGAAGAAGAGCGGTGCATTCGTTCCGGGCATCCGTCCGGGCGAGCAAACTGCGCGCTACATCGACAAGATCCTGATGCGCCTGACCCTCGCCGGTGCGGTCTACATCACCCTGGTGTGCCTGCTGCCGGAGTTCATGACGTCGTACTGGAAAGTTCCAGTGTATTTCGGCGGCACCTCACTGCTGATCGTAGTGGTGGTGACCATGGACTTCATGGCACAAGTGCAGAACTACGTCATGTCGCAGCAATACGAATCGCTGCTGCGCAAGGCGAATTTCAAGGGCGGGATCCCGTCGCGTTAAGCGGCGTGATACCCAGAAGTGGAATAGACCGAATGGCAAAAGACGACGTCATCCAAATGCAAGGGGAGATTCTCGAGAATCTCCCGAACGCGACCTTTCGCGTAAAGCTGGAAAACGGGCACGTGGTGTTAGGACATATCTCGGGCAAGATGCGGATGAACTACATTCGCATTTTACCTGGCGACAAGGTAACGGTAGAATTGACCCCTTACGACTTGTCCCGGGCCCGCATCGTGTTCCGCACCAAGTAAAAACTGATTTCGAATTGATAAGAGAGTGCAAAAATGAAAGTTAACGCTTCAGTCAAGCGGATCTGCCGCAACTGCAAGATCATCAAGCGTAAAGGCGTGGTCCGCGTGATCTGCGTCGAGCCGCGTCACAAGCAGCGTCAAGGTTAATACGAGGAATAACGAATGGCACGTATTGCAGGGGTCAACGTCCCCAATCATCAGCACACCGTCATCGGCCTGACGGCGATCTACGGCATTGGCCGTACCCGTTCGCAGCAGATCTGCGCAGCGACCGGCGTTGCTACCAACAAGAAGGTCAAGGACCTGGACGACAACGAACTGGAAAAGCTGCGTGAGCAGGTTGGCAAGTTCGTGGTCGAAGGCGATCTGCGCCGCGAACTGTCCATGAACATCAAGCGTCTGATGGACCTGGGCTGCTACCGCGGCATGCGTCACCGTAAGGGCCTGCCGGTCCGCGGTCAGCGTACCCGTACCAATGCACGTACCCGCAAGGGCCCGCGCAAGGCCGCTCAATCGCTGAAGAAATAATCTAGGAACCGACAATGGCTAAGCAACAAAGCAGCGCGGCAGCAGCACGCATCCGCAAGAAGGTCAAGAAGAACGTCGCCGAAGGCATCGCACACGTCCACGCGTCGTTCAACAACACCATCATCACGATCACCGATCGTCAGGGCAATGCTCTGTCGTGGGCAACTTCCGGCGGTGCTGGCTTCAAGGGTTCGCGTAAATCGACCCCGTTCGCGGCTCAGGTCGCAGCTGAAGCAGCCGGCAAGGTCGCTCAGGAATACGGCGTGAAGAACCTGGAAGTGCGCATCAAGGGCCCGGGCCCGGGCCGTGAATCGGCTGTGCGCGCGCTGAACAACCTGGGTATCAAGATCACCGAGATCCAGGACGTGACGCCGGTGCCGCACAACGGCTGCCGTCCGCCGAAGCGCCGTCGTATCTAATCCGACTGGCGGGTTCGCCCGCCTGTTGTTGATACGCGACGAGATCGTCGTCAAAGAATCGCCGGAGCAGTGAATCCAGAAATGGGTTATACTGCCCGGCTATTGTCGCCTTGCGTCGTCTCGATGCAGGGTTTTTGTAAGCCACGTCCAGTCTCATGCAGAACTGGACTAGCGCCTGTTGCGTTCGCATTCATTCGTATCGCATCCGGGGCGTGATCATTCAAACAAAGGAAGTTTAACGTGGCACGTTATATCGGACCAAAAGCAAAACTGTCGCGCCGTGAAGGCACCGACCTGTTCCTGAAGAGCGCACGCCGCTCGCTCGACTCCAAGTGCAAACTGGACGTCAAGCCGGGCCAGCACGGCGTCAAGTCGGGCCAGCGTACCTCGGACTACGGCAACCAGCTGCGTGAAAAGCAGAAGGTCAAGCGCATGTACGGCATCCTGGAACGCCAGTTCCGCCGTTACTTCGCCGAAGCGTCGCGCCGCAAGGGCAACACCGGCGAAACCCTGCTGAAGCTGCTGGAAGCCCGTCTCGACAACGTCGCTTACCGCATGGGCTTCGGCTCGACCCGCGCCGAAGCGCGCCAGCTGGTCAGCCACAAAGCCTTCACCGTGAACGGCCAGGTCGTGAACATCGCTTCGTTCCAGGTCAAGACCGGCGACGTCGTCGCTGTCCGCGAAAAGGCCAAGAAGCAGACCCGTATCGTCGAAGCGCTGTCGCTGGCTGAACAAGTCGGCATGCCGAGCTGGGTGTCGGTCGATTCGAAGAAGATGGAAGGCACCTTCCGCTCCTTCCCGGAGCGTAACGAGATCGCTGCCGACGTCAACGAAGCACTGATCGTCGAACTGTACTCGCGTTAATTGACAAATCGGGCGGCGCGCCGGCCGATTTGTCATCCCCGCGACGGCGGGGACCCAGGTTTGGCTGTGCAGTGTTAGCCCGAACTTGGGTTCCCGCCTCCGCGGGAACGACGGGCGCCGTCCCGTCAAACACAGAATTCGCTGTACCCGCCCGCCATCGCAGCGGGCGTTTCTACTGATGCCATCAGCCTTATCGGTGTAACGAGCCGAGGGTATTGATAAAGGACCTTTCATGCAAAATAGTCTGTTGAAGCCACGTATCATCGATGTCGAAGCGCTCGGTGCCGGTCACGCCAAAGTCGTGATGGAGCCGTTCGAACGTGGTTATGGCCATACGCTGGGCAACGCGCTGCGCCGCGTGCTGCTGTCGTCGATGATCGGCTACGCGCCGACCGAAGTGACGATCGCCGGCGTCGTGCACGAGTACTCGTCGCTGGATGGCGTGCAGGAAGACGTGGTCGACCTGCTGCTGAACCTGAAGGGTGTCGTGTTCAAGGTCCACAACCGCGACTCCGTGACGCTGACCCTGAAGAAGGAAGGCGAAGGCCCCGTCCTGGCATCGGACATCGACCTGCCGCACGACGTCGAACTGATCAACCCGGAACACGTGATCGCTCACCTGACCGCCGGCGGCAAGCTGGACATGCAGATCAAGGTCGAGAAAGGCCGCGGCTATGTGCCGGGTAACGTGCGCCGCCTGTCGGAAGACACCAACAAGACCATCGGCCGCATCATCCTGGACGCGTCGTTCTCGCCGGTCCGTCGCGTGTCCTACGCCGTGGAATCGGCTCGTGTCGAACAGCGTACCGACCTGGACAAGCTGATCATCAACATCGAGACCAACGGCGTCATCACCCCGGAAGAAGCGATCCGCCAGTCGGCACGCGTGCTGGTCGACCAACTGAATGTGTTCGCCGCCCTGGAAGGCACCGAAGCCGCTGCGGAAGCCCCGTCGCGCGCTCCGCTGGTCGATCCGATCCTGCTGCGTCCGGTGGACGACCTGGAACTGACCGTCCGTTCGGCAAACTGCCTGAAGGCCGAGAACATCTACTACATCGGCGACCTGATCCAGCGTTCGGAAAACGAACTGCTGAAGACCCCGAACCTGGGCCGCAAGTCGCTGAACGAGATCAAGGAAGTCCTGGCATCCCGTGGCCTGACCCTGGGCATGAAGCTGGAAAACTGGCCGCCGGCAGGTCTGGAAAAGTAATTTGCAGTACCCGCCCGCGCAATTCGGCGCGGGCGTTTTATTCAAACTTTGAACCGGTCCGCGTTCCTGCAATTTGCCTGAACGATCGAAGAACTGGAATATAAAACTCGAAAGGATTTACCATGCGTCACCGTCACGGCCTCCGTAAGCTGAACCGTACTTCGTCCCACCGCCTGGCCATGCTGCGCAACATGACCGTTTCGCTGCTGCGTCACGAAGCGATCAAGACCACCGTTCCGAAAGCCAAGGAACTGCGCAAAGTCGTCGAGCCGATCATCACCCTGGGCAAGAAAGACACCCTGGCAAACAAGCGTCTGGCATTCGCCCGCCTGCGCGACCGTGAAATCGTTCAGAAGCTGTTCGCCGACATCGGCCCGCGCTTCGCGAACCGCAACGGCGGCTATACCCGTATCCTGAAGATGGGCTTCCGCGTTGGCGACAATGCACCGATGGCCTACGTCGAGCTGACCGACCGTCCGGAAGTCGGCGTCGACGAAAACGCACCGACCGCCGAGTAATCGTCAGTCAGCGTTTGAAAAAACCAGGCCTCGTGCCTGGTTTTTTTTCGCCCGTGCATCGCCGGCACACCCGGTGTACCATGCTGCTGGCTAAACCAATCCCTGTGCCCATGCTCCGATTCCTGCTTTCCCTGATCGCCTGCACCTTCCTGCTCGCGCCCGCGTACGCGGACGACGACTTCCTGCCGCCCGAACAGGCCTTCAAGTTCTCGGCTCGCATGGTCGATCCGCACACGGCCGAGGTCAGCTATGCGATCGCCGACGGCTACTACATGTACCGCGAGCGCTTCAAGTTCACGGCCGCCGGCGCCAGACTGGGCGAGCCGCAGGTCCCGCCGGGCAAGGTCAAGTTCGACGAAACCTTCAACAAGGACGTCGAGACCTACCACCACAGCGTGGCGATCCGCATTCCGGTGCAGGGAGAAGGTCCGTTCACCCTGACCGCCACCGGCCAGGGCTGCGCCGACAAGGGCCTGTGCTATCCGCCGCAGGACGCCAGCATCCGCCTGGTGGCCGCCGGCGGCGAGGCAGGGCAGGCGCAACCGCAGATGAGCCTGCCTGTCGGCCAGCAAGCCGCCGGTCCGCTCGGTTCGGCGCCGGCCGCCGAAGGCGCAAGCGGCTTCACGCTGCCGGGCCAGTCGGCGCCGCCGGCGGCATCCCGGCCCGCAGCCGTCGGCTCATCCACGATCGAACCGGCGCCGGCGAGCGGTGCCGTCCACGATCGAACCGGCGCCGGCGAGCGGTGCCG
>NZ_JBFTMX010000059.1:0-25436 GCF_056397205.1 Massilia sp. 05N420 | reverse complement strand
TTCCTGCTGCGCCTGCAGGGCGTGAGCGGCGAGCTCGCGCCGAAAGCGGTGACGATGCGCGCCGATTTCGATTGGCCGAAACCGGACCGCCGCAACGAATTCCTGCGCGCCCGCATCAACGGCGAGGGCGGGCTGGAACTGTTCCCGAACCAGGGCTCGGGCGTGCTGACCTCCACCGTGTGGGCCGACGGCCTGATCGACTGCCCGCCGGGCCAGGCGATCGCACGCGGCGACATGGTCCGCTTCATCCCCTTCGCTTCACTTCAACACTGACATGAACATCAATTTGCGATTTTTTGCCAGCGTACGCGAGGCTGTCGGTACGGCTGGGGAGGCGGTGACGCTGCCCGAGGGCGTGGCGACGGTCGGCGCGGTGCGCGATTTCCTGATCGCCCGCGGCGGCGCCTGGGCCGAAGCCCTGGGCCGCGAGCGGGCGCTGCGCATGGCCTTCAATCATGTGATGTGCGAGCCGGAGACGGCGGTGCGCGAGGGTGGGGAAGTGGCTTTCTTTCCGCCGGTGACGGGGGGATGAAGTAACTGGCAACATAGGAACCGTCGTCCCCGCGAAGGCGGGGATCCAAGTTCGCCGTTCAGCGGCAAAAGCTGAACGTAGTCGGCTGCTCAAGCAAACCTGGGTTCCCGCCTTCGCGGGAACGACGTTTCTAAGCTAAGGTCTTCTCCGCCAACGCCAACAGCCGCGCGCAATTTTCGTTACGCGACCCATAATCCTTCCAGGCCGTCTCCCGCGCGATCTCCTGCCACTTGCGCAGCGACTCTCCGGTCAGGTCCACGGTGCGCCCGCCCTTGCCCTGGAACAGGGCCGCGACCGCCGCATCGTCCATCTCGGCCGACCTGCGGGCGAAGRCTTCCAGTTCGGCGCCGACCGACATCAGGATGCCCTGCTGCTCGCGCGGCAGGCGGTCGAAGGCGGCTTTCGAGATCAGCAGCGGCTCCAGCATGAACCAGTAGGCGCCGCCGCGGGCGGTGGTGACGTATTTCGAGACTTCGTCCAGGCGGAAGGAGATCAGCGAGGACGAGGAGGTCATGGCCGCATCCAGCTGCCCCTTCTGCAAGGCGCCGCGGATTTCGTTGGACGGCATGCTGACCACGCTGGCGCCGGCTTCCTTGAGCAGCATGTCCATCTCGTGCGAGCCGCCGCGCACCTTCAGTCCGGCCGCGTCTTCCGGATTGACGATCGGCTTGCCGCGCGAGGCGACGCCGCCGGCCTGCCAGATCCAGCTCAGGATCACGATGCCGCGGTCGGCCAGCATGCGGGTGAATTCCTTGCCGATTTCCGCATCCTTCCAGGCATAGCCCTGCTCGTAGGAGGTCACCAGGCCCGGCATCAGGCCGATGTTCACTTCCGGCAGTTCGGCGCCGGCATAGGTCAGCGGTACCAGCGACATGTCGAGTTGGCCCTTAGACAGGGCCGGGATCTGGTCTTCGCTCTTCATCAGCGAGGAGTGCGGGTAGATCGAGAACTTGAGCCTGCCCCTGGTACGGCGTTCGACGCCGGCCGCGAACATGCGGCACAGGCGGTCGCGGAAATCCCCTTCGGCGACGCTGCCGCCGGGAAACTGGTGGGAGATCTTGAGATTGGTGGGCTGGGCCCATGCAGCTTGAAGCCAGAGCGGGCTGGTCGCGATCGCGCCCAGCAATGTCCTACGTGTCATTGCCGACATTTACATCCTCCAAGATGATGTTACGGACTACCGGACTACGTGGTTCTTTATTGTTGTACGCATAAGAATATTCTCAGCAGAATACAAGTCAAGAAAATTGTTATGTGTCTGCTAAAGAAAAAATGCTGCAGCGCATAGCGAAAAACCGCGATGCGGCATGAGTATTACCCATGTGTTCGGGGGTATCCTTGCGCTGGCGCTGGAGAGTGCGGGATCGAAAATGAGAACGCCGCGGCATGCTGCGCCGCGGCGTAGGAAAAGCGGGTGGCCGGCGCGCCGTGTGGCGAATCCGGCGCTCGGGCGAGGCTCAGCGTGCCGGCAGCGGGTAGGTCGCCGGGCTGACGTTGCCGTCCTTGTCCACGGCCTGCACGCCGTACAGCACGTTATCCTTGGACATGTCGACGCGGGCCGTGGTCACGTTGCCGACGTAGCGCGAACCCTGCCACAGCGGCGCGGTGGTCTCGCGCCAGACGATGCGGTAGCCGGCGATGTCGGGTTCGGCATTCGCCTTCCACGCCAGGTCGGTGCCGTTGTCGAGGGCTGCGGTCTTCACCTTCACCTCCTGGGGAGCGGCCGGCGCCAATGCCAGCGATGCCAGCGAAGCGGCGTTCACGCGCGCCACCTGGGCCACGTAGTCGGGGTCGACGAATTCCGGCAGGTCGCCGATCTTGACGCCGTTTTCGCTGCGCAGGTCCTGGTGCTGGTGCCTGAAGTCCTCGTTCGGTTCCGTGAAGCGCACCGCCGCATAGCCGGCGTCGAGGAAGGGGCTGTGGTCGCCGCCGCGCAGGTAGCGGTCGCGCCGGTAGATGATGTCGACCTTGAAGTTCGGGACGTAGCGCTCGCCGGTTTCCTTGACGTGGCGGGCCAGCTGGCGGGTGATCGAATCGTTCTCTCCGCCGGTCACGAGCAGGGTGCGCAGCTCGGGCGAAGGCGCTTCCTTCAGCGGCGGCACGCCTTCTGCGAACAGGCGCACGCGTGTGTTGTCCTGCCTGCCCTTTTCGTCGTGCGAGCTGCCGATGATGTCGTTGTTCAGCATGCCGGCGATATTCAGCTTGTTGGCCTTGGCTTCCCTGGCGAAGTGGCCGGCGCCGTACAGGCCCTGTTCTTCGGCCGCCACGGTCATGAAGACCAGGGTGGCGTCGAACTTGTGGCGCGCCATCACGCAAGCCATCTCGATCACGGCCGCGGTGCCCGAGGCGTCGTCGTTGGCGCCGGGCGCATCGTCGGTGTAGTTCATGACGTCGGTGACGCGCGAATCGTAGTGGCCGCTGACCACGTACAGGCGGTCCTTCGAGGCCGCCTGGCTGCCCGGCAGGGTCGCGACCACGTTGACGATCTCGGTCGGGCGCGAGATGCGGTTGTCGACCGGGTGCAGGTGGCTGTCGAAGCGCACCTCGAGGCGGCCGGCGCCGCAGCGCTCCATCTCCGACTTGATCCAGCGGCGGGCGGCGCCGATGCCGCGCGTATCGGAGGTGGTGTCCGACATCGTGTGGCGGGTGCCGAAGCTCACCAGCTTGTTGACGTAGCCCTGGATGCGTTGCGGCGAGATCTCCTTGACGATGGCGTCGATCTCGGCCTGGCGGACGGGAAGCGGGCGGTCTGTGGCGGCAGTGTCGGCGGCGGCTTGCGCGCCGCTCTGGACGGACGCGGCGCCGGCGAACAGCAGGGCCACGGACAGCTTGGTAAGACGGGGCATAACTCTCCTTGCGATAAATACGATCACGGCGCGGCAGCCATCGGGCCGCGCCGTCGAGCATATATCACTTCGCGCCGGCGCGGAAGCTCACAGCGAGGCCAGGTATTTGCGGATCGCGTCGTTGACCTGCTGCGGCTGGTCGATCATCGCGAAGTGGCGGGCCGGCGCCACCGTCACCACCTCGACCTTCGGCGCGCCCTGCAGCAGGGAGCGGTAGTAGTCGGCCTTGGCATCGGCGGTGAGTCCCTGCTGGCTGCCGTCGGCGTCGAAGAAGGGAGAGATGATCAGCACCGGCGCCTGGATGTTCTTCAGGCCCGGACGCAGGTCGAGCTCCAGCACGTCGGCCGCGTACTGGCCGGTGGAAGCCGGGTCGCTGCGGCCGGTCAGCTGGGCGAGGTCGTCGGCCTTGCTCATGTCCATCACGCCGATGGTGCGCATATAGCCCTGCTGCTGGGAGGCGAACAGCGCCGGGTTCATGCCGGCCAGGCGCGCCTTCATGGTCTGGCCATACTTGCCGCGTTCCGCCGGCGGCAGCGCTTCGGTGCCCGGCATGACGGGCAGGCCGTCGATGGCGATCACGCCGCCGACGCTCGCCGGCTTGTCCTCGGCCACCGCCAGCGCCATCGTCGCGCCCAGGCTGTGGCCGACGATGACCGGCTTGTCCAGCCGGCGCTGCTCGAGCAGCTTCCCGACCGCGGCCCGCGCCGATGCGAACGCATTGGCGGGCGCCGCCGGGCGGCCGTCGAAGCCCGGCAGGGTCAGGACGTACACCGCGCGCTCGGGGCTGAAGGCGCGCACCGTCTCCTGCCACACCCAGCCGCCGCTGGCCAGGCCGGGAATCAGGACCAGCGGCCGGCCCCTGGCGCCCGTTTTCGGTCCGAACTGCTCGACCAGCGCGCCGTCGATTTCGAAGCGCTCGGCCGGCGCGATGGTGGCGGCGAAGCGGTTCGCCTGCGGCGCGGCCGCTTCGGCGGCGTGGCTCGAGCCAGCGGACATCAGGGCGACGAGAACGCCGACAACGATGGGGAAGAAGGCGAAAGGCTTTTTGCAGGCAAACGGGTTCATGCTGGCTCCTGTTCTGGAAAGAAGATTGCTTCGATCGGTTGTTCAAAGAGTTTCGAAATCGTGAAGGCCAAGGGCAGGCTGGGGTCGTAGCGCCCGGTCTCGATGGCGATCACGGTCTGGCGCGAGACGCTCAGCAGGTCGGCCAGGTGGACCTGGCTCCAGCCGCGGGCGGCGCGCAGTTCGCGGATCAGGTTCTTCATTTTTCGAGCAGGCGTCGGGCCAGGTTGACGACGGCCACGCTCGAGCACATCACGACCCAAACGTAGAACATGGAGAGCTTGGGGAATCCGGCGGTTTCCATGAAGCCGTAGGTGAAGGTGACCGCGCCCGTGATGGCGGTGGCGATCGCGAGGTTCTCCAGCATGCGCATGCGCTGGTATTCGTCGATCCGGGCGAAATGGCGCACGATGGTCCGGATCATCAGGCCGAAGCCGATCATGGGGCTGACCAGCACCAGGGTGCGCAGCCAGCCGTCTTCCATCGGGCGGCCGTAGCGGATCGCCGCCATCAGCAGCACCGTATAGACCGCCAGCGCGATCATCAGCTCGAGGGTATAGGCCCGCGCAACGCGTTTCTCATGCATTTGGACACCTCCTTTTATGTAAAGTACACTTAACATGTAAAGCATGCTTGACACTGTAGGACGCGTTGAAACCAATGTCAAGGCCCCTTTACATATATTTTTGAACACCCACTTCGTCTACAATGCCGGCCCATGAATGCCATCCCTGAAACCCCGCGCCGCGCCATCGTCGTCGGCGGCGGTCCCGCCGGCCTGATGGCCGCCGAAGTGCTGTCCGCCGGCGGCGTGCAGGTCGACCTGTATGACGCCATGCCCTCCGTCGGCCGCAAGTTCCTGCTGGCCGGCAAGGGCGGCATGAACATCACCCATTCGGAAGACTTCGAGACCTTCGCCGGCCGCTACGGGAAGCGCCGCGTGGAGGTCGGGCAATRGCTGGACGGCTTCACGCCGCAACAGGTGCGCGAGTGGATCCATGGCCTCGGCATCGATACCTTCGTCGGCAGCTCGGGCCGCGTATTCCCGACCGACATGAAGGCCGCGCCGCTGCTGCGCGCCTGGCTGCACCGGCTGCGTGAGGCCGGCGTGCGCTTCCACATGCGGCACCGCTGGCTGGGCTGGCGCGACGGCGGGCTCCTGTTCGCGACCCCGGACGGCGAGCGGGTGGAGTCCGCCGATGCGGTGGTGCTGGCCATGGGCGGCGCCAGCTGGCCTCGCCTCGGCTCGGACGGCGCCTGGGCGCCGCTGCTGGGCGAACAGGGCGTCGAGGTGGCGCCGCTGGTGCCGATGAACTGCGGTTTCGAGACCGCCTGGAGCGAGCATTTCGCCAGCCGCTACGCCGGCGCGCCGCTCACCACGGTGGCGCTGGCGGCCGAGGATGGCGACGGGCGAAAGATCTATCGCAAGGGACAGTTCGTGATCACGGCCTGCGGCATCGAAGGTAGCCTGGTGTACGCGCTGTCGGCGGCCATCCGCGACCGCATCCTGCGCGATGGCCGGACCACGGTCTGGATCGACCTGCTGCCCGACCACGATGCCGCGCGCGTGGCGGAGGAAGTGATGCGTCCGCGCGGTGCGAAGTCGATGTCCAGCCACCTGCAAAGCCGGTTGGGGATCAAGGGCGTGAAATCGGGCCTGCTGCACGAAGCCTTGCGCAAGGAAGAATATGCGGACCCGGCGCGGCTGGCGGCCGCCATCAAGGCCTTGCCGCTCACGCTGGAGCGTCCGCGCCCGATCGCGGAGGCGATCAGCAGCGGCGGCGGGGTGCGCTTCGAGGCGCTGGCCTCGCCGGCCGGCATGCTGCGCGCGCTGCCGGGCGTGTTCGTGGCCGGCGAGATGGTCGACTGGGAAGCGCCCACCGGCGGCTACCTGCTGACCGCCTGCTTCGGCAGCGGGCGGGCCGCCGGCCAGGGTGCGCTGGACTGGATGAAAGGCGGCGCCTGATCAGTCCTGGAAGCTGACGCTGCCGCTGCCGTTGCGGCTGACTTCCCGGCGGTCGGGATTGCCGAACACGGTGATGCTGCCGCTGCCGGTCATTTCCACGTTCACGCGCTTGCTGGCGTAGACCGCGCTGCTGCCGGAGCCGTGGTGGGCCAGGTCGACGTCGGCGGCGCGCAGGTGGCGGGCGTCGAGTTCGCCGGCGCCGGCGACTTCCGCATGCAGTTCGCGCGCGCCGCCCACCAGGGTCATGTGGCCGGTACCCTTGACGTCGGCCGTCACCCGGTCGGCATTGCCGCCGGTGATGTCGATGTCGCCGCTGCCGAGCAGGCTGGCGTCGATCTCGCGGTAGCGGCCGTTGAAGCGCAGGCCGGCCGAGCCGTTGACGTTCAGTTCGATGCGGTCGCCCGAGAAGCCGCTGACCGTGTGCTGGCCGTTGCCGCTGAGGGTCAGGTGCTCGAGTGTCGGCAGCACCAGGGTGACTTCGAGCGGCTGGCGGTGGCGCAGCAGGATGCCGCGCGGGCCGATGTGGAGGGTATTGCCGTCCACCGTGGTGTCGACGTTGGCCAGCAGGCGCTGTTCGCCGCGCACTTCGAGCGAGGCCGAGGTGCCCTGGCGCAGGATCAGGTTGATCGGCCCGCTGACGTCGACCTCGCCGATGCTGGCGCCGAGCGTGCGTTTTTCGGTGGCGACCAGGCGGCTGCCCGGGCTGGCGGCGCCGCCGCTGTTGCCCTGGGCCCGCAGCATGCTCCAGGAAGCGCCGATCAGCAGCAGGGCTAGCAGCAGCAGGGCGAATCCGGTCTTGATCAATGCGCGCATGGGTCTCCTCGCTCTCTCAATGTCCCTTGAGCAGGGAGAAATTCATCTGGACGTAGCGCTTGATGCCTTGCGCCGTGAAGCGCGTCGCCACCAGCGACAGCAGGAACAGCGCGATCCCGCCCAGCACCATGCCGAAGCCGAACAGGGTCTGGGTGGTGCGCGAGTCGGCGTCCATGTCGGTCGTGATATGCAGGCTGTTGCCGGCCACGACTTCGGCGCCGCGGCGCAGGCGCGAGCCGCTGGCCTTGCCCTCGTCGTCATTGCCGGC
Source organism: Massilia sp. 05N420 (assembly GCF_056397205.1). Classification (NCBI taxonomy): domain Bacteria; kingdom Pseudomonadati; phylum Pseudomonadota; class Betaproteobacteria; order Burkholderiales; family Oxalobacteraceae; genus Massilia; species Massilia sp. 05N420. The sequence continues at coordinate 17,949 of NZ_JBFTMX010000059.1, read as the reverse complement.
GTCGGCGCCTTCCTCGTGGACGTGGATGCCGGTATCGTCGATCCGCACCCGGATCTGCCGGCGGTCCGGATCTTCGTCGCCGATCTGCACGTAGCGGGTCGGCAGGTCGAGCAGCAGTTCGCTGTTGCCGGCCAGGCCGCTGGCGGTGATGGCGATGCCGCTCAGGTAGAAGGCCAGGGCGCACACATACAGCGCGAACAGCAGGGCCGAATACACCATCGCCGGCACGATCATGAACAGGTTGAAGATCGCGAGGCCGGCGCCGGACACCAGCACCCGCAGCACCCCGACCGGATTGCGCTTTTCCAGGACCGGGGCCGGCCTGGCGGCGGCCTGGCCGGCAGCCGGGGGCGTGGATTGCGCGGTGGCCTGGGCCCCGAGTTGCGCACTATGGCTGCTGGCGCGCAAGGTCATCGCGATCCTGTTCGGGTCGTCGAGTTCGCGCGCGACGTCCTGTTCGCTGCGGCCGGTATTGACGCCGTCGACGAAGCGCTGCTCGTAATAGCCGAGGGTCTTGGCTTGCACTTCGGGCGGCAGGCCCAGCATGGCGCGCTTCAGCAGCTCGAGGTATTCCAGTTTGCCCATCGCCTGCTCCACCTCAGTTCCGCGCCACCATCAGCATGGCATGGACGGCCGGATCGCTCGACGCGCCGAGGCCGGGTTGCACCAGGATGGCCGTTGCCACGACCACGAAGGCGAGCAGGAGCAGGGTACGCAGGGCCAGCAGGCTGTTCATTTGTTGATCCGATAACACTTGTGTCGATGCTGCCACTGTACCCATCCGGCCCGTGGAACGCCACGCATGTGCGACAGGATGCAGTTTTGACGGGGCAGGCTGCGCCTGGGGCCGATAACCGTAGCTCATGGCTTGATGCCCAGCGCCAGCCGGGCGGCGGCCAGGCCGCTGCGCGCCGCCGTCTCCAGGGTCGCCGGATAGTCGCCGGCGGTATAGTCGCCGGCCAATACCAGGCCCGGCAGGCCGGTGGCGTTGGCCGGACGTAGCAGGCCCGGAGTGCAGGCGAAGGTGGCGCGCTTCTCCGTCAATACGCGGCTCCAGTGCGGCTGCGCCAGGGCGGGCCGGCCGAAAGCGCCCGCCAGTTGCGCCGCGACGGCCTGGGCCAGGGCATCCTGGTCGAGGGCCGCCGCCTCGGCCGCCGTACTGACGACCACCGCCAGCAGGCCGTCCTGGCCGGGATCGAGCTGGCCGCGGTCGAAGGCGAACTGGCCCCAGGCCCCGTGCGCCGGGTCGTCGAGCAGGGCGCAGAAGGGCAGCGGCAGGCGCTGGCCGGCCTCATATTGCAGGTAGACCGTCGAAATCGGCTCGTAGTCGAAGGCCTCGAGTTGGGCCGCCAGCGTTTCGGCGCCGGCCAGGGGCCGCAGCAGGGCCGCGCTCTGCCAGGCCGGGGTGGCCAGCACCATGGCGTCGAAGCGTGAGGAATCGGCGCCGCTTGCGACCTGCCAGCCCTCGTCCGCCGGCGCGATGGCGTCGACCCGGGCTCCGCACAGGACCCGGCCGCCGCGCTCTTCGATATAGCCTTGCGCGGCCTGGGGAAAGAGGGCATCCAGCATCACCCTCGGGATCAGCATGTCCGAGGCCTTGCGATTGGCGCCCAGGCTGTCTCGCAACACCGCCAGGAAGACCTTGGCGGAAGCCCGCTCGATCGGCGTGTTCAGTGCCGCCAGGCACAGCGGCCGCCACATCAGGCGGGTCAGGCGCGCGGTCTGGCCGAAGCGCTCCAGCAGTTCGGCCACGCTGCAGTCGGTGTTCAGGCCCCACTGCATCCAGCGTGCGCTGGTGCTGAAGCGCGCCAGCGCCAGCTTGTCGTCGCGGTCCAGGCCTTTCGCGCGCAACAGCGCCAGCAGCATGTGCAGCGGCGCCGGCAGGGGCGGGGCGACGAAGTCCAGCAGCCCGCTGCCGGGCGGATAGCGCATTTGCAGCGGCAGGCGCAGCAGCGCATCGCGCTCCGCGACGCCGACCCGGCGCAGCAGCGCCAGCGTCTGCGCATAGGCGCCCAGCATGATGTGCTGGCCGTTGTCGAGCAGGGCTTCCTTCGCCTGCACGGCACGGGCGCGGCCGCCCAGGGTGCGGGCGGCTTCGAACAGCGTGACCCGCGCGCCGCGCGACGCCAGTTCGACGCCGGCGGCGCAGCCGGCCCAGCCGCCGCCAATGACGGCAACGCGCGGACCGGCGGCAGCCTTCCGCTTATCCGCGGACATAGGTCTTCCACGCCAGCCACAGCTTGCGCAGCGGCGTGAGGGAGATGCGCTGGTTCAGGACCTTGAAGTCGTCGCGCTCGATCTCGTCGAGGACGGTGCGGTAGATCGCCGCCATCATCAGGCCGGGACGCTGGGCGCGCCGGTCTTCCTTCGGCAGCAGGGCGAAGGCTTCGTCGTAGACGGCGCGCGCACGGTCGGCCTGGAACTTCATCAGCGCCTCGAACTTCTCGTTGTGGCGGAAATTCAGGATGTCCGCGGCGGTCACGTTGAACTGCTGCAGTTCGTTGACCGGCAGGTAGATGCGGCCCTTGCGCGCGTCGTCGCCGACGTCGCGGATGATATTCGTCAGCTGGAACGCCAGGCCCAGCTTCTCGGCATACTGCAGGGTCTTGGGATTCGTGACGCCGAAGATGCTGGCCGACAGGATGCCGACCACGCCCGCCACATGCCAGCAGTATTTGCGCAGGCCGGCGTAATCGAGGTAGCGCGACTGGTCGAGGTCCATCTCCATGCCGTCGATGATGGCCTGCAGGTGCTGCTCCTGCAGATTGTAGGCGGCCAGGTGGGGCTGCAGCGCCTGGGTCACCGGGTGGGTCGGCGCGCCTTTATACATCGCGGACACTTCAGTGCGCCACCAGGCCAGCTTGATGCGCGCGACCGACTGGTCGTGGGTCTCGTCGACGGTGTCGTCGACCTCCCGGCAGAATGCATACAGCGCCGTGATCGCCCTGCGGCGCTCGGGCGGCAGGAACAGGAAGCTGTAGTAGAAGCTGGAGCCGCTTTGGACGGTCTTTTGTTGGCAGTAGTCGTCGGGAGACATAAATAATAGTGGTTGATGCCTGATGCTAGTCCGCTATTTTACATGCGGAACGCTCGCCACAGCAGTATCGCCCAGTCGAGCCGCCTGAGCTGGGGCCGGCGCCGGAATACATCGTAGTCGGCGCGCTCGATCCCTTCGAGGATCCGCAGCCCGCCCTGCACGACCAGGCGCAGCTCCCAGCCTATCCGTCCCGGCAGGCGGGTGGCCAGCGGCGCGCCCTCCAGCATCAGGGCCCGCGCCCGTTCGACCTCGAAGCGCATCAGGGCGCGCCAGGCGGGGCCGGTGTGGCCCCGGGCGATCTCTTCCTCGCCGATCTCGTGGCGGACCAGGTCTTCCTGCGGCAGGTAGATACGGCCTTTCTCGATGTCGATGCCGACGTCCTGCCAGAAGTTGATCAGCTGGAGGGCCGAGCAGACCGCATCCGATTCGCGCAGGCTGGACTCGTCCACGGTGCCGTAGAGGCCCAGCATCAGGCGCCCGACCGGATTCGCGGAGCGCCGGCAATAATCGAGCAGGGCTGTATAGTCGGGGTAGCGGGTGGTGACCACGTCCTGGCGGAAGGCGCTCAGCAGGTCGCGCAGCGGCTGCAGGGGCAGGGCGTGGCGCCGCAGGGCGTCGGCCAGGCGCGCGAACATCGGCGTGGCGGGAGGATCGCCGCGYTCGATGCCGTCCAGCGCGGCATCGTAGGCATCCAGCGCGGCAAGACGCTCGGCCGGCGCGGCATCGCCTTCGTCGGCGATGTCGTCCGCGCTGCGCGCGAAGGCGTAGATCGCCTCGACCGCCGGCACCAGGCGGCGCGGCAGCAGGATGGAAGCGACAGGAAAGTTTTCGTAATGGTCTATGGGCATGGGGCGGACATCGAGAACTGACTCTAACGTCATTTACTGGCTGTGTTTGCATGATTATAATTGTTGCGCTTTAAGACAAGAATATTGCCGCCCTCGCCGCGGCCTTCCCCCGAGAGGAAACCACCGTGCAAGTACTCCGCATTCCCGTTCCGCGCACCCTGATCGCCGCTGCCCTCGCCCTGTCCCTGCTGGCCGCCTGCTCGAAGGATGCGCCGCCTCCCGAGGACGTGCGTCCGGTGCGGGCGCTGACCCTGGCTGCCGGCGGCGTGCAGGACAGCGCCGAATTTTCCGGCGACGTGCGGCCGCGCTACGAGTCGCGCCTCGGCTTCCGGGTCGGCGGCAAGATCAGCGCGCGCAAGGTGGACGTCGGCACCAGCGTCAAGCGCGGCACCGTCCTGATGCAGCTCGATCCCCAGGACCTGCGTCTCGGCCAGGCCCAGGCCCAGGCCAATCTGCGCGCGGCCCAGACCAATGCCGAACTGGCGCGTGCGGAGCTGAAGCGCTACCAGGATCTGCGCAGCCAGAATTTCGTCAGCCAGGCCGTGCTCGACCAGAAGGTCGCGGCGGCCCATTCCAGCCAGGCCAGCGCAGAAGCCGCGCGCGCCCTGCTGCGCGAGCAGGCCAACCAGACCGGCTATGCGAGCCTGGTGTCGGATGTCGACGGCGTGGTGACCGGCATCGATGCCGAAGTCGGCCAGGTGGTGCAAGCCGGCACCCCGGTGGTGCGGGTCGCGCGCACCGACGAGAAGGAAGTCGTGATCGGGGTGCCGGAAGACCAGGTCGAGCAGCTGCGCCACATGGGCCAGGTGAAGGTGCGCCTGTGGGCCGATCCCGATCGCAGCATTCCCGGCACGATCCGCGAGGTGTCGCCGGTGGCCGATCCGGCGACCCGTACCTATACCGTGAAGGTGTCGATTCCGCCCAGCGAAGACGTTCGGCTGGGGATGACCGCCGTGGTCGAGCTGGTGCGCCAGGCCGGCGCGGCCGCCGGCACGCAATTGCGCGCGCCGCTCTCCGCGCTGGTGCAGATCCAGGGCGGCAGCGCCGTCTGGGTGATCGACAAGGCCAACGACGTACAGCAGGTCCGGCTGCAGCCGGTGCAGGTGGCCGGCGTGGCCGGCAACGACGTGCTGCTGAGCGGCGGCGTGCGCCCCGGGCAGGCCATCGTCACCGCCGGCGTCAACCTGCTGAAGAATGGCCAGAAGGTGAAGATCCTCACCGCGGACGTCGCGCGCCGCGCCGACGCGGAGCTTGAAGCGGCCGGTGGTGGAGCCCGCAAATGAGGGGATTCAACCTGTCGCGCTGGGCGCTGGAAAACATCCCGCTGACCCGCTACCTGATCGCCGTCCTGCTCCTGCTGGGCATCCTCAGCTACAACCAGCTGGGCCAGGACGAGGATCCTCCCTTCACCTTCCGCGCGATGGTGATCCAGGCCCGCTGGCCGGGCGCCACCGCCGTGCAGATGGCCCAGCAGGTGACGGACCCGCTGGAGCGCAAGCTGCAGGAAACGCCCTACGTCAACCGCATCCGCAGCTTTTCCAAGCCGGGCGAGACCACCATCATCCTCGAGCTGCGGGAATCGACGCCGCCATCGGCGGTGCCGCCGACCTGGTACCAGGTGCGCAAGAAGATCGGCGATATCGCCCTGACCCTGCCGCAGGGCGTGATCGGACCCTTCTTCAACGATGAATTCGGCGATACCTACGGCTCCATCTTCGCGCTGTCCGGCGACGGCTTCACCTACGCCGAGATGCGCGACTATGCCGACTTCGTGCGGCAGCAGCTGCTGGGCGTGCCGCTGGTAGCCAAGGTCGAGCAGTTCGGGGTGCAGCAGGAGAAGATCAACATCCTGTTCTCGCAGCAGAAGTTCGCCCAGCTGGGCGTGCCTTTCGATGCCATCGTCAACCAGATCGCGACCCAGAACGGGGTCGAGTCGGCCGGCGTGCTGGTGACGCCGGGCGAGAACCTGCAGGTGCGGGTCACCGGTGCCCTGAAGTCGCCGAAGCAGCTGGAGGACCTCAGCCTGCGCGCCGGGAACACCACTTTCCGCCTGGGCGACTTCGCCACCGTGCAGCGCGCCTACGAGGATCCGCCGCACGACAAGATGCGCTTCAACGGCAAGGAAGTGATCGGCCTGGGCGTGTCGATGGAGAAGGGCGGGAACATCATCCAGCTCGGCAAGGGCCTGGAGCAGACCGTGGCCCGCATCAAGTCCCAGCTGCCGGTCGGCATCGAGCTGGCGCGGGTGTCGAACCAGCCGGCCGCGGTCACGGCGTCCGTCAGTGAATTCATGCACACCCTGGTCGAAGCGGTGGTAATCGTGCTGGTCGTCTCCTTCCTGGCGCTGGGCCTGCACAGCAAGCCGCGCTGGCGCGTCGACGTGCGCCCCGGCCTGGTGGTGGCGCTGACGATTCCGCTGGTGCTGGCGATCACCTTCCTGTTCATGAACCTGCTCGATATCTCGCTGCACAAGGTCTCGCTGGGCGCGCTGATCATCGCCCTCGGCCTGCTGGTGGACGATGCCATCATCGCCGTCGAGATGATGGTGCGAAAGATGGAGGAGGGCATGTCGCGCTTCGAGGCGGCCACCTTCGCCTATACCTCGACCGCCTTCCCGATGCTGACCGGYACCCTGATCACCGCCGCCGGTTTCCTGCCGATCGGCCTGGCGAAATCCGCGGCCGGCGAATACACCTTCTCGATGTTCTCGGTGAATGYGCTGGCGCTGGTGATTTCCTGGGTCGTCGCGGTGACCTTCACGCCATACATCGGCTTCGTCCTGTTGAAGGTGCAGCCGCATCCGGCCGGCGAGCACGGCGGCCACGACGTCTTCGACACGCCCGGCTACGAGCGTTTCCGCCGCCTGGTGAGCCGCTGCGTGGAATGGCGCAAGACCACGATTGCGCTCTCGCTGGCGGTGTTCGCGCTGGGCGTGTTCGGCTTCAAGTTCATCGAGAAGCAGTTCTTCCCGGATTCCAGCCGCCCCGAGCTGATGGTCGAGATGTGGCTGCCGGAAGGCACCAGCTTTGCCGCCAACGAGGCGCTGGTGAAGAAGTTCGAGACCTGGGTCCGCCGCCAGCCCGAGCTGGAGAGCGTGACCAGCTATGTGGGCACCGGCAGCCCGCGCTTCTACTTGCCGCTGGACCAGATCTTCCCGCAGTCGAACGTCTCGCAGATGGTGGTGCTGCCGAAGGACACCCATATGCGCGAAGCCCTGATGCACAGGATCGAGGCGGTGCTGAAGACCGACTTTCCGGAGGTGCGGGGGCGCGTGAAGCTGCTGCCGAACGGGCCGCCGGTGCCGTATCCGGTGCAGTTCCTGGTTTCCGGTCCGGACATCGCCGTGGTGCGCGGCGTGGCCGACCAGGTCAAGGAGATCATGCGCGCGAATCCGAATGCGGTGGGCGTGAACGACAACTGGAACGAGTCGGTGAAGGTGCTGCGGCTCGACCTCGACCAGGACAAGCTGCGCGCCCTCGGCGTGACCAGCCAGGCGGTGCGCCGCACCGTCGCCACCGTGCTGTCCGGCACCACCATCGGCCAGTTCAGGGAGAGCAACCGCCTGATCGACATCGTGGTGCGCCAGCCGGTCGAGGAGCGTTCGACCATGTCGGTGCTGGCGAATGCGAATATCGCGACGCCGTCCGGCAAGCCGGTAACGCTGTCGCAGGTCGCGCGCATCGAGTTCGTGTGGGAGCCGGGCGTGGTATGGAGGGAAGGGCGCGAGTGGGCGATCATGGTGCAGTCCGACGTGGTGCCCGGCATCCAGGGCGCGACGGTGTCGACCCAGGTCGGCGAGAAGCTGGCCGCGCTGCGCGCCAAACTGCCGGCCGGCTACAAAGTCACCCTGCGCGGCGCGGCGGCCGACAGTTCGGAAGCGGAGGCCTCGATCTCGGCCAACGTGCCTTTGGTGCTGTTCATCGTGTTCACCCTGCTGATGCTGCAGCTTCATAGCTTTTCCCGATCCGTGCTGGTGTTCCTGACCGGGCCATTGGGCGTGGCCGGCGCGGCGATGGCACTGCTGCTGCTGGGTCGCCCCTTCGGTTTCGTCGCCAACCTGGGTGTGATCGCGCTGTTCGGCATGATCATCCGGAATTCCGTGATCCTGGTCGACCAGATCGAGAAGGATATCGCCGCCGGCGCCGAAGCCTGGGATGCGATCGTCGAAGCGGCGGTGCGGCGCTGCCGTCCCATCCTCCTGACGGCGGCCGCGGCGGCGCTGGCGATGATTCCGCTGTCGCGTTCCGTATTCTGGGGACCGATGGCGGTGGCGATCATGGGCGGCCTGCTGGTGGCGACCGCGCTGACCCTGCTGTTCCTGCCGGCGCTGTATGCCGCATGGTTCCGGGTGAAGAAGCCGGATTCGGCTCATCCGCACGGCAGAATGAAAAATCGCCCAATGGTGTCAGAAAATCCAGTAAAATAACTGGTTGAAGTTGTAGCCCCTAAACAGATGGAGTGCAGGGCGACCGGAAGTATCGTCGGGCGCCCTTTGTTTTTGCGGCAAGATGCAATCCTGAGCGAGGATGGCGAAATTGGTAGACGCACCAGGTTTAGGTCCTGACGCCAGCAATGGTGTGGGGGTTCGAGTCCCCCTCCTCGCACCACGAATAATTATTTTTTTGGACGATTTTTACAATGGCAACTGCAGTCGAAAACCTGGGTAAACTCGAGCGTCGCTTGACTCTCACTTTTCCGCTGAGCGACGTACGTACGGAAGTTGAAAAGCGCCTCAAGAAGCAGGCCAAGACCGCTCGTGCGCCGGGCTTCCGTCCGGGCAAGGTTCCTCTGAAAATGGTTGCGGCTCAGTACGGCTTCCAGATCGAATCTGACGTGCTGAACGACAAGGTTGGCCAGGCATTCGGCGAGGCCGCCGAAGAGAACCAGCTGCGCGTTGCCGGCATGCCGAAAATCGAGCCGAAGGAAGACGCACCGGAAGGCATGCTGGCCTTCGACGCCACTTTCGAAGTCTACCCGGAAGTGACCCTGCCGGACCTGGCGGGCATCGAAGTCGAGACCGTCAAGGCCGACGTTTCGGACGCCGAGATCGACAAGACCATCGACATCCTGCGCAAGCAGCGCGTGCACTTCCACACCAAGGGCGAAGCCGGTGAGCATGGCGACGGTGGCGAGCCTGTCGCAGCCAACGGCGACCGCGTGACCGTCGACTTCGTCGGCACCATCGACGGCGTCGAGTTCGCCGGCGGCAAGGCCGAGAACTACGCATTCGTGCTGGGCGAAGGCCGCATGCTGCCGGAATTCGAAGCCGCCACCGTCGGCCTGAAAGTGGGCGAGTCGAAGTCCTTCCCGCTGGCCTTCCCGGAGGACTACCATGGCAAGGACGTGGCCGGTAAAACCGCCGAGTTCACCATCACCCTGAAGAACCTGGAGTGGGCGCACCTGCCGGAAGTCGACGCCGAGTTCGCCAAGTCGCTGGGCATCGAAGACGGCAGCGTCGAAAAGATGCGCGAAGACATCAAGGTCAACCTGGAGCGTGAAGTCAACGCCCGCATCAAGGCCCGCAACAAGGAAGCCGTGATGGACGCCCTGGTCAAGGCCACCGAGATGGACGTGCCGAAGGTCATGATCGAGCAGGATTCGCAGCGCCTGGCCGAGCAGACCCGCCAGGACATGGCCCAGCGCGGCATGGACGTGAAGAGCCTGCCGTTCCCGGCCGACCTGTTCGCCACCAAGGCCGAGCGCCGCGTGCGCCTGGGCCTGATCCTGTCGCAGCTGGTGGGCGACAACAACCTCCAGGCTACCCAGGAGCAGGTGAAATCGCAGATCGAAGACTTCGCACAAAGCTACGAAGATCCGAAGGAAGTCCTGAAGTACTACTATAGCGATCGTCGTCGCCTGGGCGAGATCGAGGCTCTTGTATTGGAAGAAAACGTCGTTAACTATGTGCTTGGCAAGGCAAAGGTGACGGCCAAGGACATCGCCTTTGACGAGCTGATGGGCAGCGCGCCGCAAGCCTGAGCTTGGTTGTAAGCTTGAGGTGACGAGCCTTGCCAACCGGCGCCGTGTGCGCCGGTTGGCGTCTCTGAACATCTTCTTTAAGGAAAGTGACAGGTATGAATCGTAATCCTGCGTTGGATACACAAGCCCTCGGCCTCGTGCCGATGGTGATCGAGCAGAGCGGCCGCGGCGAGCGTGCCTACGACATCTATTCGCGCCTGCTGAAAGAGCGCGTGATTTTCCTGGTCGGCCCTGTCAACGACCAGATGGCCAACCTGATCGTGGCTCAGATGCTGTTCCTGGAGAGCGAGAATCCCGACAAGGATATTTCGCTCTACATTAACTCGCCGGGTGGTTCGGTGTCGGCCGGCCTGGCCATCTTCGACACGATGAATTTCATCAAGCCGGACGTGTCGACCCTGTGCACGGGCCTGGCTGCCTCGATGGGCGCCTTCCTGCTGGCCGCGGGCGCCAAGGGCAAGCGTTTCTCGCTGCCGAACTCGCGCGTCATGATCCACCAGCCGTCCGGTGGTTCGCAGGGCATGGCCTCGGACATCGAAATCCAGGCCAAGGAAATCCTGTACCTGCGCGAGCGCCTGGCGCGCATCATGGCCGACAATACCGGCCAGACGATCGAGCAGATCCACAAGGACACCGACCGCGACCGCTTCATGTCGAGCGACGAAGCCGTGGAATATGGCCTGATTGACAAGGTCTTGACCAATCGCTCCTGAGCACCATAATAGGTGTTGCTGAAAGACGCCCGAGCGCAACAGCGTACCGGGCGTTCTTTTTTTATTTCAGGTAGCATGGAGAGGTGCGCACTTGTTGCGCCCCCGTATTAGCGTTATATTCGTAGCAATTCAACAGAAACCTGCCCCATGTCTGACAAAAAATCCTCTAGCGGCGAAAAACTCCTGTACTGCTCCTTCTGCGGCAAGAGCCAGCACGAGGTGAAGAAGCTCATCGCGGGACCGTCGGTCTTCATCTGCGACGAGTGCATCGACCTGTGCAACGACATCATCCGCGACGAGACTTCCAACGTCGAATCGGTGGCGGGCGCGAAGTCCGACCTGCCGACGCCGCACGAGATCGCCGAACTGCTCGACCAGTACGTGATCGGCCAGCAAACGGCCAAGCGCATCCTGTCGGTTGCCGTCTACAACCACTACAAGCGCCTCAAGCACCTCGGCAAGAAGGACGACATCGAGCTGTCCAAGAGCAATATCCTGCTGGTGGGCCCGACCGGTTCCGGCAAGACCCTGCTGGCGCAGACGCTCGCACGCATGCTGAACGTGCCTTTCGTCATTGCCGACGCGACCACGCTGACCGAAGCCGGCTATGTGGGCGAGGACGTCGAGAACATCATCCAGAAGCTGCTGCAGAGCTGCAATTACGAAGTCGAGAAAGCCCAGCGCGGCATCGTCTACATCGACGAGATCGACAAGATTTCCCGTAAATCCGACAATCCCTCGATCACCCGCGACGTCTCGGGCGAGGGCGTGCAGCAGGCCCTGCTGAAGCTGATCGAAGGCACCATGGCTTCGGTGCCACCGCAAGGCGGGCGCAAACACCCGAACCAGGACTTCGTCCAGATCGACACGACCAATATCCTGTTCATCTGCGGCGGCGCSTTCGMYGGSCTSGACAAGGTGATCCAGAACCGTTCGGAAAAGTCGGGCATCGGCTTCGGCGCCAACGTCAAGAGCCAGACCCAGCGCTCGGTCAGCGACGTGCTGATGGAAGCGGAACCGGAAGACCTGATCAAGTTCGGCCTGATTCCGGAGCTGGTGGGCCGTCTGCCGGTCGTCGCCACCCTGAGCGAACTGACCGAAGACGCGCTGATCCAGATCCTCGTCGAGCCGAAGAACGCCCTGATCAAGCAGTATTCGAAGCTGCTCGATATGGAAGGCGCGGAACTCGAAATCCGCCCGGCGGCCCTGCATGCGATCGCCAAGAGGGCGCTGGCGCGCAAGACCGGCGCACGCGGCCTGCGTTCGATTCTCGAACATGCGCTGCTGGACGTGATGTATGAACTGCCAAGCCAGCAAAATGTGGTGAAAGTCGTGATCGATGAAAATACGATCACGAACGGCGCGAAACCTTTGCTGATTTATAGCGAATCCGCAAAAGCCGCCGGCGAAAATTAAAAATTTCCGGACGCACACACAACAAAAGGTCTTGAAACGCTGATTCTTGGCGGTACAATCAATCTCAACAAAAGACCAGGCTTCAATCGAAAAGCCACTCGTGATTCCGGTCGCGTGGTGGCTTTTTTATTTTCAAAACTGGCTTTTGTCAGAACGGCTAAGTGTAAATAACTGTTGCGATAGAAAATTATTTTTCGGCCGCTCTTGTGAATTGACGGTGGACTCCCAACATCGTCAACACGCTTTTTATAAGGTATGCCATGACGACTACTAAATTTACTGAACAGATGACCTTGCCGCTGCTGCCGCTGCGCGACGTGGTCGTGTTTCCGCATATGGTGATACCTCTGTTCGTCGGCCGCCCGAAATCGATCAAGGCGCTCGAAGCCGCGATGGAACAGGGTAAGAGCATCATGCTCGCTGCCCAGAAAGCAGCTGCCAAGGACGAGCCCTCCGCCGCAGACATCTATGAAATCGGCTGCGTGGCCAATATTCTGCAAATGCTGAAGCTGCCCGACGGTACCGTGAAGGTGCTGGTCGAAGGCGCCCAGCGTGCCCGTATCAACCATATCACCGACGCGCCGAGCCATTTTGTGGCCGACCTGACCCCGATTAATTCCGAATCCGGCGACGATTCGGAGGTCGAGGCAATGCGCCGCGCGATCGTCCAGCAGTTCGACCAGTACGTCAAACTGAACAAGAAAATCCCGCCCGAGATCCTGGCTTCGCTGGCCGGTATCGACGACGCCGGCCGCCTGGCCGACACCGTTGCCGCCCACCTGCCGCTCAAGCTCGAGCAGAAGCAGGTCATCCTCGAGATCTTCAACGTCTCCAAGCGCCTGGAGCACCTGCTCGGCCAGCTGGAAGGCGAACTCGACATCCTGCAGGTGGAAAAGCGCATCCGCGGCCGCGTCAAGCGCCAGATGGAAAAATCGCAGCGCGAGTACTACCTGAACGAGCAGGTGAAAGCGATCCAGAAGGAACTGGGCGAAGGTGAAGACGGCGCCGACATCGAAGAGCTCGAGAAGAAGGTGATCGCAGCCAAGATGCCGAAGGAGGCCATGGAAAAGGCCCAGGCCGAGATCAAGAAGCTGAAGATGATGTCGCCGATGTCGGCGGAGGCCACCGTCGTGCGCAACTACATCGACACCCTGGTCGGCCTGCCGTGGAAAAAGAAATCCAAGGTCACCATCGACCTCGAGAAGGCCCAGCAGGTGCTGGAAGCCGATCACTACGGCCTCGACAAGATCAAGGAACGCATCCTCGAGTACCTCGCAGTGCAGCAGCGCGTCGACAAGCTGAAGGCGCCGATCCTGTGCTTCGTCGGTCCTCCGGGCGTGGGCAAGACCTCGCTGGGCGAATCGATCSCCCGCGCCACCAACCGCAAGTACGTGCGGATGGCGCTCGGCGGCGTGCGCGACGAGGCCGAGATCCGCGGTCACCGCCGCACCTACATCGGTTCGATGCCGGGCAAGGTGCTGCAGTCGCTGTCGAAGGTCGGCGTGCGCAACCCGCTGTTCCTGCTCGACGAGATCGATAAGATGGGCGCGGACTTCCGCGGCGACCCGTCGTCGGCATTGTTGGAGGTGCTGGACCCGGCGCAGAACCATACATTCTCCGACCACTACGTCGAAGTCGACTTCGACCTGTCGGACGTGATGTTCGTGGCGACCTCGAACTCCTTCAACATCCCGCCGGCGCTGCTGGACCGGATGGAGGTGATCCGCCTGTCGGGCTACACCGAAGACGAGAAAACCTCGATCGCCCAGCGCTACCTGCTGCCGAAGCAGATCAAGAACAACGGGCTGAAGGAAGAAGAGATCAAGGTCGAGGAATCGGCGATCCGCGACATCATCCGCTACTTCACTCGTGAAGCGGGCGTGCGTTCGCTCGAGCGCGAGATCTCGAAGATCTGCCGCAAGGTCGTCAAGATGCTGCTGCTGAAGAAGGACAACAAGCGCGTCATCGTCAACGGCAAGAACCTGGACAAGTTCCTGGGCGTGCGCCGCTTCGACTTCGGCGTGGCCGAGAAGGACAACCAGGTCGGCCAGGTGGCCGGCCTCGCATGGACCGAAGTGGGCGGCGACCTGCTGACCATCGAAGCCGTGCAGGTGCCGGGCAAGGGCGCCGTCATCCGTACCGGTACGCTGGGCGATGTGATGAAGGAATCGATCGAAGCGGCCCGCACCGTGGTCCGTTCGCGTGCTGCGCGCCTGGGCATCAAGAACGAGGTGTTCGAGAAGACCGACATCCACATCCACTTGCCGGAGGGTGCGACGCCGAAGGACGGTCCGTCCGCGGGTATCGGCCTGACGACGGCGCTGGTGTCGGTGTTCACCGGCATCCCGGTCCGCGCCGACGTGGCGATGACCGGCGAGATCACGCTGCGCGGCGAAGTCCTGCCGATCGGCGGCCTGAAGGAAAAACTGCTGGCGGCCCAGCGCGGCGGCATCAAGACCGTGCTGATCCCCGAGCAGAACGTGAAGGACCTGGCCGAGATCCCGGACAACGTCAAGAACAAGCTCGAGATCGTTCCGGTGCGCTGGATCGAGAAGGTGCTGGAAGTGGCGCTGGAGCGCGAGCCCGAGCCGCTGGTCGACGTGCCGGCCGTGGCCAGCAGCCCGGTGGCGGCGACCGCCGAAGGGCAGGGCGGCGTGGTCAAGCACTAAAGCAGGTTAGCAGTCGCACCGTCGTACCGTCGTCCCCGCGCGGGCGGGGACCCAAGTTTGTTTGCGTTTCGATTGCGCATGCAGAACCTGGGTCCCCGCCTTCGCGGGGAGTTTTTTTGGGCAATGCCCAAAAAAACAAAGTTTTGAATCTCTTCCGGCCGTTCGAAAGGCAACGTTGCTTGACACAAAGTATTCCCGCCTTGTCTAATACGCGCTTGCGGTTTTTTGCCGAATGTCTAACGAGGGAAAAGAAGTGAACAAAACTGAACTGATCGAAGAAATTGCGAAGTCCGCGGACCTGACCAAAGCCTCTGCGGCACGTGCCCTCGACGCGATGATCGACGCCGTGACCAACACCCTGAAAAACAAAGACAGCGTGACCCTGGTCGGCTTCGGCACCTTCACCGTCGGCGAGCGCGCTGCGCGTACCGGCCGCGACCCGCGCACCAAGGAAGCCATCAAGATCAAGGCTGCCAATGTCCCGAAATTTAAGGCTGGTAAAGCCCTGAAAGATGCAGTAAACTAATGCCTTCGCTGCGCTGAGCGCGGCGGAAAGTGTCGCCTTATTGCGTGGAGCGGTAGTTCAGTTGGTTAGAATACCGGCCTGTCACGCCGGGGGTCGCGGGTTCGAGCCCCGTCCGCTCCGCCACCAAAAAGACGATACGCATGCAGCACAGAATCTGGAGCGGTAGTTCAGTTGGTTAGAATACCGGCCTGTCACGCCGGGGGTCGCGGGTTCGAGCCCCGTCCGCTCCGCCAGAATCAGGTGTGAAAAAAAGGCGAACCACGGTTCGCCTTTTTTTTCGGCTTTTTGTAATCGCATTTTCAACCTTGATTGGCTGACCATGTTTGAATTTATCCGTACCCACCAGCGGCTGATGCAGTTTTTCCTGCTCCTGCTGATCCTGCCTTCGTTCGTGCTCGTCGGCGTCAGCCAGTATGAGAAGCGCGGCAGCAACGATGGCGTGGCCAGCGTCGACGGCCGCACCATCACGCAGCAGGAATGGGAAGCGGCGCAGCGCCGCCAGATCGACCAGGCCCGCGCCATGATGGGCCCGCGCTTCGACCAGAAGCTGTTCGAGACGCCGGAAGCGAAGCAGGAAGTCCTGGACGGCCTGGTCGCCGAGCGTGCGATCAGTGCCGAAGTGGCGCGTAGCCACCTGGCCGTCGGCAATGCCTCGCTGGCCAAGGCGATTCAGGAACAGACCGGCCTGCGCAAGCCGGACGGCAGCTTCGACCTCGACGCCTACAAGGCCTTCCTGACCTCCCAGGGTCTGACCGCCCAGGCCTTCGAGCAGCGCATCGGCTACCAGATGGCCGTGCAGCAGCTGGCCGAATCGGTGCAGGCAACGGCCTTCGCGCCGCGCTCGGTCGCCGGCCGCCTGTCGGACATCAACGACCAGCAGCGCGAGGTGCAGGAACTGCTGTTCCCGATCGCGAACTACGCGTCGCAGGTCAAGGTCACCGACGACATGATCAAGGCCTACTACGACAAGAACGCGACCCTGTTCCAGGTGCCGGAGCAGATCAAGGCCGAATACGTGGTGTTCAACGCCGATACCGTCGAGAAGCAGGTGAGCGTCAGCGACGCGGAAATCGCGGACGCCTACAACAAGAACAAGGCCCGCTTCGCCACCCCGGAAAAGCGCAGCGCCAGCCACATCCTGATCACCGTGCCGAAGGACGCCAAGCCGGCCGACGACGCCGCTGCCAAGGCCAAGGCGCAGGCCATCCTGGCTGACGTCCAGAAGAACCCGAACGAGTTCGCGAAGATCGCCAAGGCGCAGTCGCAGGACCCGGGCTCGGCGGAACTGGGCGGCGACCTCGGCGTGGTCGAGAAGGGCCTGTTCGACAAGCCGGTCGAAGATGCGATCTACAAGCTGAAGGAGGGCGAAGTCAGCGGCCTGGTGCGATCGAGCTTCGGTTACCACATCGTCAAGGTGACCAAAGTCGTGCCGTCCACCCAGAAGACCCTGGAAGAAGCCAAGCCGGAGATCGTTGCCGACCTGAAGAAGACCAAGCTGTCGAACAAGTATTCGGAACTGGCCGAGATCTTCTCGAATACCGTGTACGAGCAGTCGGACAGCCTGAAGCCGGTGGCCGACAAGCTGGGCCTGACTATCCAGACCGTCGAGGGCCTGACCCGTACGCCGAACCCGGCGCTCGGCAATGCGCCTGTCAACAACGACAAGTTCCTGAAGGCGATCTTCTCCCAGGACGCCATCGCCAACAAGCGCAACACCGAGGCTGTGGAAGTGGCGCCGAGCACC
Organism: Massilia sp. 05N420; assembly: GCF_056397205.1. Classification (NCBI taxonomy): domain Bacteria; kingdom Pseudomonadati; phylum Pseudomonadota; class Betaproteobacteria; order Burkholderiales; family Oxalobacteraceae; genus Massilia; species Massilia sp. 05N420. Next base: position 1,017 of record NZ_JBFTMX010000059.1, on the reverse strand, counting down.
CTGGTGGCGGGTCGCGTGGTCGAGTTCAAACCGGCCGCCAAGCGTCCGCTGGCCGAAGTGGCCGACCAGATCCGCCAGCGCGTGACCCAGGAAGAAGAACTGCGCCTGGCACGCCAGGCCGGCGAGGCCAAGCTGGCCGCGCTGAAGGCATCCGGCGACGCCGCCGGGTTCGGCGATGTGAAAGTCCTGTCGCGCACCATGACCACGGATCCGGGCATCAACCACGCTGCTGCGCTGGCCGTGCTGAAGGCCGATATGAGCAAGCTCCCGGCCTATATCGGCGTCGAGCTGCCGGGCCAGGGTTATGGCGTCTACCGCATCGGCAAGGTGACCATGCCGGCGAAACCGGACCAGGATCGCCGCAAGCAGGAAGCCGACTCGATCGCCCGCGCCATCGGCAATGCCGAGACCCACGGCTACATCGAGGCGCTGAAGAAGAAGGCCAAGGCCAAGCTGAACGTCAAGGCGGCCGACCTGGGGGCCAGGTCCGAGTGATCGCCCAGGCGTAAAAAGAAAGCCCGGTTCGCTTGTGCGGCCGGGCTTTTTTCTATGGCGCTGTTCGCGCCAAGTGTGGAATCTTTTCTGCAAGCCTGCGGTCCAACGTCGACCTGAATCGCAGCTGCCATCGCACCTTCAATGCCCTCAGTGGCACGYCGCTGGCCCGGCTGYGCTACCGGCATTCGCGCGGGAGGTCGGGATTTCACATGAGGCCATCAACGCGAGCGCCGGCGAACGARAGCGCGGTGCGCTGCACATCCAGAACGTGAACGCCTCTCACAGCCGGATGCGCACCTGGCTGCTGCCTTTTCGCGGCATYGCCAGCCGATACCTGRGCCACTACTTCGGCTGGCGCTGGGCGCTGCATGGCCAGCGTATTGCCTGCCCAGACGCCTTTTTGAGAGCGGCGCTGGGCRGATTCAACACTTAGCAATGGGATGGACGCCCCCACCCGAAAACGGCATCGATGTGCCAAAGTGGAAGTGTCTAAACACCACGACATCGAGGGAGGCGTCATCA
>NZ_JBFTMX010000058.1:0-25635 GCF_056397205.1 Massilia sp. 05N420 | reverse complement strand
TTCGTGCCGTTGTCCGGGAACAGGTTTTTCGAGGTGCCCGCATAGCCGGTGCCGAAGGGGTCGACCGCGGCCAGCGCCGTGTGCCAGGGCGTGTACTGGCGGCCCATGGCCACCTGGCCGGCATTGCCCTTCAGGCCGACGAAGGCCTGGCGGTTGAAGATGGTGCCGGCAGCATCGACCTCGCCGGTGTCGATCTTGACGCCGGTTTCCAGCGTGAAGAAGGCCGACAGGCCGTTGCCGAGATCCTCGGTGCCGCGGAAGCCGATGCGCGAGGCCGACGCCGCGCCGCTGGTGAGCTTGGTGGACGGGCTGGCGACGCCGCCGTGCTCGCCGACGATGGCGGCGTCCACGATGCCGTAGATCTGCACCTGGGTCTGGGCCTGGGCTGCTGCGCCGGCTGCCAGGCAGCCCAGCATGACGAATGCTTGTTTCATATTGTCTCGTGTGTCTTGGTTATTGGATCTCTTACTTCGCCATCGCCAGGGCGCCGGCTTCCTTGGTGCCGCTCGGCTCGATGCGCTCCACCTTCCCAAGCAGGAACAGGTAGTTCAGGATCGCGATCACGATCAGGCCGGCCGAGAACAGCAGAGCGTATTCGAAGGAGCCGGTAGCGCCGACGATGGCGCCGGTGACGATCGGACCGATCACGCCACCCAGGTTCGAAATGCTGTTCTGGACGCCCGCCACCATCGACGTCATGTTGCGCGGGGCGACGTCGCCCGGCAGCGCCCACACCTGGGATGCGGCGACCGTGGTGCCCGACTTGGCGATGCACAGCAGGATCACGGCGGTCGTCGCCGACTCGGCGAAGGCGGCGAAGCCGATGCTCGACGCCATGAGCAGGCCGACGATCAGGAAGGTCTTGCGGATCGCCGTCACCGACAGTTTGCCGGACTTGTAGACCTTGTCGGACAGCCAGCCGGCGAACACTTCCACGAACATCGAGAGGATCAGCGGCAGCGAAGCCATGAAGCCCATCTGCAGCAGGCCCATATGGCGCTCCTTGACCAGGTAGGTCGGCAGCCAGGTAATGAAGAAGTAGGAGTTATAGTTGATCATGAAGAAGCCGATGCACATCGCCCAGATATTGCGATGCTTGAACAGCTCGTACCACTTCATCGGCATGGCCTGGTCTTCGAGGCTGCGCTGCGCCAGGCCGTCGCGGATATGGGCCAGTTCGGCCGGGTTCACGCCCCGATGCTGGGCCGGGGTCTCGCGGAACATCCACCACCAGACCACGGCCCAGATTACGCCGAGTCCGCCGACGATGGTGAAGGTCTCCTTCCAGCCGAACAGCGACATCATCCAGACGATCATCGGCAGCGCGATCGCGCCGCCGAACTTCGAGCCGCTGTCGAAGATGCCGGCCACGGTCGCGCGCTCGCTGCGCGGGAACCACTTCGAGGCGATGCCGGCATTGCTCGGATAGGCCGCCGCTTCGCCGATGCCCAGCGCGACGCGCAGGCCGACCAGCGACTTGAAGCCGGTCGCAACGCCGGTCACGGCGGTCGCCAGCGACCACCACACCACCGCAAAGCCCAGTGTCTTCTTCTGGCCGTAACGGTCGGCCAGGTAGCCGGCCGGCAGTTGCAGCAGGGCGTAGGACCAGAAGAAGGCGGACAGCACGACGCCCATCTCCATGGGGCTCAAGCCGTACTCGGCCTGGATCTTGGGGGCGGCAGCGGACAGCACCGTGCGATCGATGTAGTTGATGGCGATCGCCGCCCACATCATGGCGGCCACATACCAGCGGACGTGGGACTTCTTGGATTGATTCATGATGAACTCGCTTTATTGTAGTTGGCTTCCGGCCCGAAGGCCGGGTCTCCTCTGTACTGCAGTCGTACTCCCTGGCAGGGCGCCCCCTGCCGGGGTTCAGTACACCGCGCCTTTCAGCGCCGGCGCCACGGGGGCGCCGCCGAACTCGGCGCGCAACGCGCGCGCGCCGCCGGCCAGGATCCGCACGTCGAGCCCGACCGCCACGAAGGTGCAGCCCAGCTCCAGGTAGCGGCGTGCCAGCGCGTTGTCCGACACCAGGGTGCCGGCAGCCTTGCCGGAAGCGACGATGCGGCGGATCGCCTCCTCGATCGCCGCCTGCACTTCCGGATGCCCCGGATTGCCGCGGTGGCCCAGTGAGGCCGACAGGTCGGCCGGTCCGATGAACACGCCGTCGACGCCATCCACGGCGCAGATCTCGTCCAGGTTTTCCAGGGCCAGGCGGGTTTCGGCCTGCACCAGCAGGCAGACCTCGTCGTTGGCGCGGTCGAGATAATCGGTGCGCAGGCCGAAGCGCGAGACCCGTGCCACCGCGCTGCCGACGCCGCGCACGCCTTGCGGCGGATAGCGCATGCTCGACACCAGGCACCGCGCCTGCTCGGCSGTGTCGACCATCGGCACCAGCAGSGTCTGSGCSCCGATGTCCAGCAGCTGCTTGATCAGGGCCGGATTGCCGTCGACCGGACGCACGATGCAATGCGAGCGGTAGGGCGCGGTGGCCTGCAACTGCTCCAGCACGCCGCGCACGTCGTTGGGCGCGTGCTCGCCGTCCAGCAGCAGCCAGTCGAAGCCGGCGGTCGCGCAGACCTCGGCGGTATAGGCATTGGCCAGGGACAGCCACAGGCCGATCTGCGCCTGCTTTCGGGCCAGCGCCTGCTTGAAGGTGTTCTCGTACATATCGTTTTACTCGCTTGGTTCAAGCCGGCTTGCGGGCCTTCAGGCTGCCGTGCCGGATGTATTTGATGTTGAGGTACTCGTCCAGGCCGTAGTGCGAGCCTTCGCGGCCGTAGCCGGACTCCTTGATGCCGCCGAAGGGCGCGATCTCGGTCGACAGCACGCCGTCGTTGACCGCTACCATGCCGGTTTCGATCGCTTCCGCCACCGTCCAGGCGCGGTCGATGTCGCGCGAGTAGAAATAGGCGGCCAGTCCGTACAGGGAGTCGTTGGCCAGGGCGACCACCTCGTCTTCGGTGGCGAAGGGCGTGACCGGCACCACCGGGCCGAAAGTCTCCTCGAAGGACATGCGCATCGAGGCGTCGACGCCGATCACCACGGTCGGGGTGAAGAAATTGCCGTTCGGCGCCTCGGCGCAGCGATGGCGGCCGCCGCCGACGATCACGCGTGCACCCTTCTCCACCGCGTCCCGCAGGTGGGCTTCGACCTTCTCGACGGCGCGCTCGTTGATCAGCGGGCCGATCTCGGCGCTGCCGCCGGCCGGGCCGATCGACAGCGAGCCGACCTTCTCGGCCAGCATGCCGATGAATTTCTCGTACACGCCCTCCTGAACGTACACGCGGTTCGGGCAGATGCAGGTCTGGCCGGCGTTACGGAACTTGGCCGTCATCAGGCCGGCCACGGCCGCCTCCAGGTCGGCATCGTCGAACACGATGAACGGCGCGTTGCCGCCCAGTTCCAGGGACAGGCGCTTGAGGGTGTCGGCGCTCTGGCGCGCGAGGTGTTTGCCGACCGGGGTCGAGCCGGTGAAGGAGATCTTGCGCACGCGGAAATCGCGCAGCCATTCGTCGGCCAGGCCGGCGGCGCGCTCGCGCGAGGTGGTCAGGACATTGACCAGGCCCGCCGGCGCGCCCGCTTCCTGCAGCAGCGCGGCCATCGCCAGCGCGGTCAGCGGCGTGTCTTCTGCCGGCTTGCAGACGACCGCACAGCCGGCCGCGATCGCCGGCGAGATCTTCCGGGCCAGCATGGCCATCGGGAAGTTCCAGGGCGTGATCGCGGCGACCACGCCGACCGGCTGCTTGACCACCAGGATGCGGTGGCTGGCATGCTGTTCGGGGATGACGTCGCCGCCGCCGCGCTTGGCCTCTTCGGCAAACCATTCGATGTAGGAGGCGCCGTAGAGGACTTCGCCGCGGCTTTCGGCCAGCGGCTTGCCCTGTTCCAGCGAGACGATGCGGGCCAGGTCTTCCTGGTTGTCCAGCACCAGGGCATGCCAGCGCTTGAGCAGGGCCACGCGCTCGCGCGCCACCGTGTGGCGGAAGGTTTCGAAGGCGCGCTGGGCGGCGTCCACCGCGGCGCGCGCATCGTCCGRGCTGCAGTCGGGCACCTGGGCGATCGTTGCGCCGGTGGCAGGATTGCTCACGGCCAGCAGGCGGCCGTCGGAGGCGCCCACCCAGGCGCCATCGAGCAGCGCCTGGCTGCGGATCAGTTCGGGGCGGTTCAGTGTCAGGGTCATGGTTAATCCGGATTGAATGAGGTGTTCGGGGCTCGGTTGGCGCTCAGCTGACGATCCCCAGGTGCCAGGGCACGAATTCATGGTCGCCCAGGCCCAGCAGTTCGCTGCAGGTGGGTACTCCCGAGGCCACGCGCAGGATGTGCTCGAAAATGCGCTGGCCCATCTCTTCCATCGTGAGCTCGCCGTCGATCACGGCGCCGCAGTTGATGTCCATGTCTTCCTTCAGGCGCGTGTACATGGCGGTGTTGCTGGCCAGCTTGATGGTCGGCGCAGGCTTCGAGCCGAACATCGAGCCGCGGCCGGTGGTGAAACAGATCAGGTTGGCGCCACTGGCGATCTGGCCGGTGGCCGCCACCGGGTCGTAGCCCGGCGAATCCATGAACACGAAACCGGACCGCTCGATCGGTTCGGCGTATTCGTAGACGGCCTGCAGCGGCGTGGTGCCGGCCTTCATGGCCGAGCCCAGCGACTTCTCGAAGATGTTCGCCAGGCCGCCCTGCTGGTTGCCGTGGCCGACCACGCCGTTGAACTGCGCGTTCTGGCCCTTCGTGTATTCCTTCCACCATTCGAGGCGGTCGAGCAGCTTCTGCCCCACTTCGGGCGAGACGGCGCGGCGCGTCAGCATGTTCTCGACGCCGTGGATCTCCGGGGTTTCGGACAGGATCGCGGTGCCGCCGTGGCGTACCAGGATGTCCATCGCCGCGCCGAGGGCCGGATTGGCGGTGATGCCGGAGAAGCCGTCCGAGCCGCCGCATTCCAGCCCGACCTTGATATGACTGGCCGGCACCGGCTGGCGCCGGATCGCATTCGCCACCGGCAGCATCTGCTTGACCATCTCGATGCCGGCTTCGATGGTCTGGCGGGTGCCGCCAACCTCCTGCATGACCATGGTGCGCATCAGGCTGCCCTCCTCCAGGCCTTGCGACGCGACCAGGTCCGCGACCTGGTTGCGCTCGCAGCCCAGGCCGACGATCAGGGCGCCGGCCAGGTTCGGATGGCGCACATAGCCGGCGATGGTCCGGCGCAGCAGGTCGAAGTGGGCGCTCGGCGAGGACATGCCGCAGCCGCTGCTCTGGGCAAAGGCGACCACGCCGTCGACGTTCGGGTAGCCGGCCAGGCGCTCGGGCGTGAACCACTCGGCGATCTTGTTGATGGCGGTGGCCGAGCAGTTGACCGAGGAGAAAATGCCGATGAAGTTGCGGGTGCCGACCTTGCCATCGGGCCTGACGATGCCCATGAAGGTGGCGCGCTCGGCTTCCGGCACGAAGTCCACCGGGTGCGCGTCCAGGCCGAAGCCGGGGTCGCGGTCGTACTCACGCAGCTCGATATTGTGGGAGTGGACGTGCTCGCCGGCGTCGATGTCGCGCGCGGCAAAGCCGATCACGGTGTTGTACTTGCGCACGGCCTCGCCCTTCGGGATGGCGCGGGCGGCGACCTTGTGCCCGGCGGGCACCTGGGCGCGCAGGCGCAGCATGGCGGAACCGAAGGCCACCTGCTGGCCCAGCGCCAGCTGGCTCTTCGCGATCAGCACGTTGTCGGCCCCGTGCAGCTGGATCAGGGGAGATGGGGAGAGCTTGTCGGTGACGGTGTTCATGGCGATCTTTCTTCTTTAAGCGCATGTTACCGGTTAATGTTACCGGTTACATTTGCAAGTATCGTAATCCACTTTCGGCGGAATTGCTACAATCCGCTAAACATTTTTTATCGTCTCTTGTGAATACTGCCCCCGACAGCCCCGAATCCGTCCCGGAAGACACTTTAGGCAAGCGCAGCCGCCCGCGTGGCGCCGGCGTGACCCTGAGCGACCTCGCCCGCATCGTCGGCGTGACCAAGGTGACCGTGTCGCGGGCGCTGAACAATCCGGAACTGGTCTCGCCCGACACGCTGAAGCGGGTGCAGCAGGCGGTGCGCGAGACCGGCTACGTCCCCAACCTGGTCGCCGGTTCGCTCGCCTCCAACCGCAGCAGGCTGATCGTCGCCCTCGTCCCTTCGGTGGCGGGTTCGGTGTTCGCCGAGACGCTCGAATCGATGCGCCGGACGCTGGAAGGCGCCGGCTACCAGTTCCTGATCGGCCAGAGCGGCTACGAACAGTCGCAGGAAGATTCGCTGCTCGACGCCGTGATCGGACGCCGCCCGGCCGGCATCGTGCTGACCGGCGTGATCCATTCGGAAGCCTCGCGCGCCCGGCTGCTGGGGGCCGGCATCCCGGTGGTGGAGACCTGGGACCTGACGCCGGCGCCGATCGACATGCTGGCCGGCTTCTCGCATGCCCAGGTCGGCACGGCCGCCGCGCGCCACCTGCACGAACGCGGCGCCCGGCGCGCAGTCGTGGTCACGCCGAACGACCGCCGCGCGCTGACCCGCAGCCAGGCCTTCGTCGACGCCATGTGGGCGCTGAGCGGACGCGAGGTGCCGGTGTATCCGGTCCCCTCCCCCACCCACCTCGGGAACGGCCGCCAAGCGCTGGCACGGGTGCTGGTCGAACACCCCGATACCGACAGCATCTTCTGCGGCGCGGACAGCCTTGCGCTGGGCGTGCTGATGGAAGCGCAGGCACGCGCCATCCCGGTTCCGGAAAAATTGAAGGTGCTCGGCTACGGCGACGTGAATTTTGCGGCCTACACCACGCCGCCGCTTACTACCATCCGTACCAACGGCAGGCGAATCGGCGAACTGGCGGCCTCGATGCTGATCGAGCGGATCGAGGAAAAGGAGATTGCGACGCGCACCGTGGACGTCGGCTTCGATCTGATCGAGCGCGCCAGTACCTGAGAAACGGTATCAGCGCGACTTCAGCTGCCGCACATGTCCTTCAAGCTCGGCGAAGCTCGGACGCTCGGTGGCGGAGATGACCTTGCGCCCGAATTCGACCGCGATGGTCGGCGCATAGCCGTTCATGCTGGCCAGCAGGGTCACCTTCACGCACTGCAGGGCCTTGACCACTTCCTGGTGGCGGCGGTGCAGCAGGCTGGCGAGCGGCGCCACCAGGCCATAGGACAGCAGGATGCCGAGGAAGGTGCCGACCAGGGCCGCCGCGATCAGGCTGCCCAGCTCCGCCGGCGGACGGCCGATCGAACCCATGGTGTGCACCACGCCCATCACCGCGGCGACGATGCCGAAGGCCGGCATGCCGTCGGCCAGCTTGCTGATCGCCTGTACCGGGATCTCGGCGTCTTCCTGGTAGGTCTCGATCTCGTTGTCCATCAGGTTCTCGAGTTGGTAGGAATTCATGGTGCCGGACACCAGCAGGCGGAGGTAGTCGGTGATGAAGTCGAGCAGGTGATGGTCCATCGCTACCTGCCGGTACTTGGCGAAGATCGCGCTTTCGTGGGGTGCGTCGATGTCGTTCTCGAGCGACATCAGGCCTTCGCGGCGCACCTTGGTCAGCAGGTCGAACATCAGCGCCATCAGCTCCATGTACAGCTCCCGCGTGTAGCGCGAGCCGTGGAACAGGGTCGGGATGCTGTGCCAGGTCAGCGAGATGGCCTTGCGATCATTGCCGATCACGAAGGCGCCGAGCGCGCCGCCGAAGATCATCAGCAATTCATAGGGCTGGAACAGCGCGGCCAAATGCCCGTCCTGCAGCACGAAGCCGCCGAACACGGCCAGCAGCACGACGACAAATCCGACTACGATCAACATGGCTCGGTCTCCAGAATTCCCAGACAGCAACTTTAACATTGTTGCCGCACGGAAAGCAAAGACCAGCGCAAAAGTCCTATCTCGTCGTCCCCGCGCAGGCGGGGATCCAAGTTTGCGTGCATGGCCGGAAAGTCCGCTCACGGCCCACGATGAACTTGGGTTCCCGCCTTCGCGGGAACGACGTGCTACAAGCTCATCGCTCGATCATCCCCCGCAAGCCACTGGCCCGGTGCGTACGCCGCCCAATCGCCTCCCCCAGCACATTCGGCACCGGCGTCAGCAAGGTGAACTCCCGGCTCGCACGCGTAATGCCGGTATACACCAGCTCGCGCGCCAGCACCGCCCCGCCCTCTTTCGGCAGCGCCAGCACCGTGTGGGCGAATTCCGAGCCCTGGGATTTGTGCACCGTCATTGCGTACGCCGTCTCGACGTGGCGCAGGCGGGTGGCCAGCACGCTGCGGACCTTGTCGCCTCCGAGGAAGTAGACGCGCAGCGAACCCGGACGGCCCGGGTCGGCCAGGGTCAGGCCGATGTCGCCGTTGAACACATTGGTCGAATAGTCGTTGCGGGTCACCATGACCGGGCGGCCGACGTACCAGTCGCCGCCGCGGCGGATCAGGCCGGTCTGGTCGAGGCGCTGCTCGATCGCCGTGTTCAGGCCCTCGACGCCCCACTCGCCCTCGCGCACCGCGCACAGGATGCGGAAGGCTTCGAAACGCTGCAGCACGCTGCGGACCCAGTCTTCGTGGTCCTGCCCCGTTGCCTGTCCCTCGCCCAGCTGGCGCAGATAGGGCCGGTAGCCTTCCAGCGCCAATCCGATCGCGTGTTGCTGCTGGGCGTGCTCGATCCAGCGCAGGGTGTGGGCGCCTTCGACGTCCTGGACGCCGCGGGCGCGCAGCACCGCCGCCGCGGCCTCGATGTCGCCGGCATTCACGGCCAGCGCCAGCCGTCCGATCGGCCCGCCGAAACGGCGGCTGTGGCGCAGCATCACGGTCTGCTGGGCCAGGGCGCCGCCGCGGTGCACATAGTCCGCCGGGATCTCCTCGCCGCTGGCCTCGCGCACATAGGCCACGGTGGCATCGTCGTAATTGCCGGCCTGGGCGTCGGCACACAGGTCGCCCAGCACCGCGCCCGCCTCCACCGAGGCCAGCTGGTCCTTGTCGCCCAGCAGGATCAGGGTCGCCGTGGGCGGCAGCGCGTCCAGCAGCGAAGCCATCATCTCCAGGTGCACCATCGAGGCTTCGTCGACGATCAGCACGTCGACGTCGAGCGGATTGCCGCGGTGGTGGGCGAAGGCGCGGCTGTCCGGACGCGCGCCCAGCAGGCTGTGGAGGGTGCGGGCGGCGCCCATGCGCGCGGTCAGCTCGCGCAGCGGCAGCCGGGCGCCGACCTTGTCGGCCAGCTCGCCCAGCGCCTTGTCGATTGACTGCTTCAGGCGCGCGGCCGCCTTGCCGGTCGGCGCCGCCAGGGCGATGCGCTGGCGGGCGGCGTCCGGCGCGGTCGCGAACAGCAGCGCCAGCAGGCGCGCCACCGTATACGTCTTGCCGGTGCCGGGGCCGCCGGTGATGATCGCCATCCTGCCGCGCAGGGCGATCGCGCAGGCCAGCTTCTGCCAGTCCGGTCGGGCCGCGTCCGGTGTCCCGGAGGCGCGCTGGGAGGCGAACAGCAGGTCCAGCCAGCCGCGCACGGCGCCGGCGTCGACCTCGCGCCGTTCGCGCGCGCGCTCGCGCACGCTGGTCGCCACCGTCGTCTCATCGCGCCAGTAGCGGCGCAGGTAGAGGCGCGCATCGTCGGCATCGCCGTCGAGCACCAGGGGCTGGCCGTAATCGAAGGTGCCGGCCTGCCACACCTGCTCGCAGCCGGCCAGCTGGGCCATCCAGCCCTTGACGTTCTTCGGCAGCGGCTTGATGGCGGCGGCCAGTTCCGTCCACTCCTCGGCGGGGAGGCCGAGCAGCGCGGCCGCGTCCTCGGCCAGGTCGGACAGCAGCAGGCAGCTGTGGCCGCGGCCTTCCAGTTCGGACAGCACCAGGGATGCCAGCAGCAGCGGACCGGGCGCCGGTCCGAGCGAGGCGACGAAACGGGCAAAGGCGCCGGACAGGCGGCGCAGCTCGCCGGCTTCGGTCAGGCGTTCCACCTCGCACCAGAAGACGTCGATCTTGTCGGGGTCGATAAAGGTATTCATGTCGCAAGAAGCTCGTCGAGTCCGTCGAGCAGTTCCATGTCGGGCTCGATCAGGTAGCAGCCGCGGGTGGCCTCGTTCCCGATCCCGCGCAGGAACAGGAAGACGGCGCCGCCCAGCTGCTCGCGGGGGTCGTAGCGCTCGCCCAGGCGCGCGCGCAGCAGGCGGTGCAGGGCCAGCAGGTAGATGGCGCCCTGGATGTCGTAGCGGTGCACGGCCATCGCGGCCGCCATCGCCGGCTGGGTATAGGCGGCGTCGCCGGGTCCCAGCGCGTTCGATTTGTAGTCCAGCACCCAGTAGCGGCCCTGGCATTCGAACACCAGGTCCGTAAAGCCTTTCAGCATGCCGTGCAGCTGGCGCTCCGGCAGGGTCGGACGCGGCAGGTCGCCGAGCAGGCGCTGGCGGCACAAACGGTCGAGCGCGCCGACGTCGAGGGCGTGACTCGGGAACCAGAACTCCATCTCCGGCAGCAGCTCCTCGAGTTCCGACAGGGCGCAGCCGCTTGGTGGCAAGGGCAAGGTGACCAGGGCATCGAGCCAGGCCATGGCGTCATCCACGCGGTTCCCCCACCCGGCGCGCTTGATGCGCTGGTGCAGGCGCTTGATGAAGTCGTCCTCGTCGATGCGTCCAAAACCTTCCTGCGCCATCCACTCCAGCTGCTCGTGCAGGAAGTTGCCGGGCGTGGCGCCGCGCGGGAAGCGGTGCCAGGGCGCGTCGTCCACCCGCAAGGCTTCGACCGTTCCCGGCTCGTCCTCTTCCAGCAGGTTCTCTTCCTGCGGCCGGGTCGGCGGCGCCACCGTGTGGCGGGTCAGGGAGGTGAAGGAACCGACCGCCCAGTTGCGCTCGAACTGGCCGGCAAAGGCCGGCGCCTCGACCAGTTCCGGGCGCACGTCGGCGCGCGCCAGGCGGGTACAGCCCTCGGGCGCGTCCAGGGTGTGCAGCTCGATCGCGTCCAGGTCGCCGCGCAGGGCTTCCCAACGCTCCAGCATGGCGTCGGCCCCGATCGGTTCGCCGCCGGTCAGCAGGTAGCCGAGGGCCGATTCGTGCAGGCGGTTCTCGCCCTTGCGGCCGGCCGCCACCGCCGCCACGCCCAGCCACAGGAAGTGGCGCGCGCGGGTCAGCGCCACGTACAGCAGGCGCAGGTCTTCCTCCAGGCGGGCGCGGTCGACCGCCTGCAGCGCATCTTCGCTCAGGCCGAGGTCGATGCGGCGCGCACCGTCTTCGACCACGTATTCGAAGAAGGCGCGGTTGCGGCGGTCGGTCTTGCGCGCGGTGACGGCGAACGGCAGGTAGACCAGCGGGTATTCCAGGCCCTTCGACTTGTGCACGGTGACGACCTTGACCAGCTCGGCGTCGCTCTCCAGGCGCAGCACGCGCTCATCGCCGCCTTCCCCGAGTCCCTCGATCTGCTCGGCGAACCAGCGGATCAGGGCCTGTTCGCCATCCAGTTCGCGGCTGGCTTCCTGCAGCAGCTCGGCCAGGTGCAGCAGGTTGGTCAGGCGCCGCTCGCCGCCGGAGGCGGCCAGCAGCTTGGCCGGCAAGCCCAGTTCGTGGATGAAACGGCGCAGCATCGCCAGCACGCCCTGGCGCTGCCAGGTCTGGTGCAGGCCTTTCAATTGCTCGAGCCGCTCTTCCCAGGCCAGTTCGTCGCTCGACRGGCGCGCCAGCTCGGTCAGCGGCAGCGCGCAGGTGGCGGTGGCGAAGGCGGTCCGCGCCAGCGCGCCGTCGAGCGGACTGGCGACCGCCTRCAGCCAGCGCAGCACGTCCACCGCTTCCTGGCTCTCGACCACCGAATCCTGGTCGGACAGGTAGACGCTGGCGACCCTCCTCTGCACCAGCGCGCGCCGGATCGCCGAGGCTTCGCGGCGGTCGCGCACCAGCACCGCGATATCGGCAGGCATCAGGCGCTTGAATCCGCCCTCGCGGTCGCGAAAGCCCACCTGCGGATCGTTCAGCAGGGTCACGATGTGCTCGGCGCAGTGGTGGGCGAAGAACTCGCGGTAGTCCTCGGCGCGCAGGTCGTCGCGCGGGGTCGAGGCCACCGCCAGCGCCTGGAAGGGACCGTCCACGCCGACCAGTTCCTGGCCGCGCCCAGCCGCGTCGACCGGCTCGAAAGGCAGCGGATTCCGGCCGTCCTTGCGGAAGCGGAAGGCGCCGGCGGCGTAGCCGGCGCATGTACCCTCTCCCTCGGCGCCGCCCTCGGCGTATTCGAACAGGCGGTTGACGGCCTTCACCAGCGCCTTGGTCGAACGGTAGTTGGTGCCGAGCTGGTAATGCCGCCCTTCGGTGGCGCGCCGCGCCGACAGATAACTATGGATGTCGGCGCCGCGGAAGCCGTAGATCGACTGCTTCGGGTCGCCGATCAGGAACAGGCCGTGGCCCGGATCGTTGTCGGCCACGCGGTACAGCAGGTCGAAAATGCGGTACTGGTCGGGCGAGGTATCCTGGAATTCGTCGACCATCGCGACCGGGAACTGGTCGAGGATGCGCTTGCGCAGCGCTTCGCCGTTCGCCCCTTCGAGCGCGGCCTTCAGACGCGCCAGCATGTCGGCGAAGCCGAACTGGCGGTTGCGGCGCTTCAGGTCGATCATGCGGCGCGCGATATTGCAGGCGGCGTGGCGCAGCAGCGCGTGCGCCATCGGCTCGATCCGGTCGAGCGCTTCCTTCAGGGCTTCGGTATGTTCGAAGCATTCCGGCACCTCGGCGCTGAAGTCGCGCGAGAAGGCATCGGCGATGCCGTGCGGGGTCAGGCGGCGCCAGGCCGCGTCGCCGAGGTCGGGCATGACCCGCGCGGGATCGGCGGCCCAGCTGCGCAGGGCTTCGAACCATTTGACCAGCGAGTCGGGACGCATCTTGTTGCCGTTGAAGCAGCGCGGATTCGCCGCCCGGTGCGAGCCGATCCAGGACTCCATCGCATCGGCGCGTTCGCTCCAGCCTTCCTTCAGGCGCGCCAGCCTGGCCTGCTGGGCGCGCTCGACGCCGGCGATCACGGCCCCCAGCGGCGCCATCTCGTTCGGATTGCCGTTCTCGTCGACGCAGTCCGGGCCCAGCAGCTCGGCGCGCTTGACCAGCTCGCGCGCCGCGCCCTTCAGGGCCTCGACGTCGGGCCAGACCGCCAGCAGCGATTTCAGGGCATGGCCGTTGAGCGGATAGACGTGCTGGCGCCAGTAGTCGTTGGCGGCGTCCTCGAACAGGGCGCGCTCGTCGCTGACCAGCTCTTCGTCGAACAGGCTGCCGCTGTCGAAGGCGTGCTCGCGCAGCATGCGCTGGCACCAGGCGTCGATGGTGAAGATCGCCGCCTCGTCCATGGTTTCGGCGGCCAGCACCAGGCGGTGGGCGGCGACCAGGCGCGCGGCATCGTCGGCATAGCTGTCGGCCAGCGCTTCCAGGTAGGGATCGTCCGCATGGGATTCCCCCCGAAAGTACGCGGCGGCCTGCACGAGGCGTTCGCGCACCCGGTTCGACAGCTCGCGGGTAGCGGCGCGGGTGAAGGTCATCACCAGGATCTCGGGCGGCAGCAAGGGGCGCTGGAAACCCTTGTCCTCGCCGTCCGCATTGCCGTGGCCGAGGACCAGGCGCAAATACAGCGCGGCGATGGTCCAGGTCTTGCCGGTGCCGGCGCTGGCCTCGATCAGGCGCGAACCGTGCAGGGGGAAATCCAGGGGTTGCAGCAACTGGCTCATGCCTGCTCCCCTTCCTTGTCGCCGAAGCGGGTCACCTGCACGCTGTCGCGCAGCCAGGCGGCCAGCGGACCATACAGGGCCTCGGCCGTGCGCGGCCAGTCGCCGGACGCGCGCAGCACGGCGAATTCCGGCCACATGCGCGCCAGTACCGGATCATCGACCTCGCCGCCGATCTCGAAGCCGCCATCGTAGGCCTCGCGCGGGTCGTCCCCGGCCAGCTGGGCCAGTGCGGTCTTGCAGGCCACCGCCAGCGGGTGGTCGAGGTTGGCCCGCCACAGCGCAGCGAGGTTCCCGAGGGTGGCGCGGGCGGCATCACGATCCAGCGGCGCCATCTTCAGGGTGGCGTCGCGCGCCACCAGGTAACCGCTCACCGCCTCGCCGACGGCACTTGCGGCCAGCTGGCGCAGCCAGGGGCCGATCAGCTTGTCGCCGCGCGGCGCCCCCTTGCGATCCAGGACCTTGGACGAGATCTGCAGCAGCCACACGGTCTCGTCGTCATTGCTGCGCAGCTTGTCGATCCAGTCGTCGAGCAGGATCGGTACGGCGCCCCGGCCGTCCAGGTCCAGGCTGACGACGAGCTTGGCCGCCGGGGTCGGATAGCGGGCACCCAGCGCCAGCCAGCTGCGCCGCACCGGCACCAGTTCTTCCACCAGCTGCTGCTGCCACTGCCGGCCCACCAGGCCGATCGGCAGCCTGCCCTCGCGCACCAGGCGCTGGGCGCGCGCATCCAGTACCTGGCGCACCTCGTCCTGGGGTTCGGGCGTGCCGCTGTCCGCATTTCTGTCTTCGCCAAGCAGGGCGTCCTCGAGGAAGTAGCGGTCGAGGGCGTCCAGCGAGAACGGTTCCTCGTCCTCGCCCACCACCTCGTGGCTGCCGAAGTTGACGCCCAGGCGGCGCCGGAAGAAGTAGCGTGCCGGCTGGCGCAGGAAGCTGGCCAGCTCGCTCAGCTTGAGGCGGTAGTCGGCTTCCAGCTCGTAGGGCGGAAGCGCGTCGCCCTCGAGCGCCGATTCTTCGTCGTCGCGGTGCGCCGAACGCCACTCGCCGGCATAGGTCAGCAGGCCGCCGCGTTCGAAATAACGGCGCGAGAAAGGCTGCAGGGCGTGCACCGTGGTGCGCTCATCGAGGTCCAGGTCCCAGCCCGCCTTCAGGTAGTCGCGCAGCTGCGAGACCAGCACCGAAGCCGGTTGCTCGGTATTGTCGCGCACGTTGCGGCCGACCCAGCTCACGTAGAATTTGTCGCGCGCCGCCAGCAGCGCTTCCAGCATCAGGTAGCGGTCGTCGTCGCGGCGCGAGCGGTCGCCCGGACGCTGCATGCCGGGCAGCGCCAGCAGGTCGAAGTCGGAATGGTGGCCGCGGCGCGGGAAATCGCCGTCGTTCATGCCCAGCAGGCAGACCACGCGGAAAGGCACGGCGCGCATCGGCATCAGAGTGCAGAAGGTGACGCCGCCGGAAACGAACTGGTGGTTCAGGGCCGGCTGGTCGAGTTCGGACAGCCAGGCTTCGCGCATCACGCCCAGCGGTACCGGCTCGTCGAACAGCGCGTTCTCGCAGATCTCCAGCCAGCACTGCAGGGCTTCCTCGAGCTGGTTCAGCATCATGCGGTCTTCGTCGTCGCGGGCGCGGAAGAAGCGCGCCATCAGGGCGCGGGCGCGCTCGCCCCACTCCACCGGGGTCAGGACGGCATCCAATTGTTCGCGCCAGGCCAGCAGGCTCTCCACCAGTTCGGCGAGGGCGCCGGCCAGGGCCGCGTCGAGGCCGCCGACTTCGGCATAGGGCTCGATATCGCCGAAGCTGGGACCGGCGCCGGTGGCGTAACCCAGCAGCATGCGCCGGATCCCGAACAGCCAGGAATTCTGCTCGCCGGCCGAGCCGAGGCCGAGGCCGGCGCGGTGGGTCTGGTCCAGGCCCCAGCGCACGCTTGCGCCCTCGATCCAGCGGCCGAGGGTCGGCAGGTCATCCTCCTCCAGGCCGAAGCGTGCGGCCAGCGCCGGCACGTCCAGCAGGTCGCGCACCTCGCTCTGGCGGCAGCGCTGCTGCGGCAGGCGCAGCAGCCATTCCATGGCCACCAGCAGCGGGTTCACGCTGCGGTCCTTGACGTCGCCGATCTCGAAGGGAATGTAGCGCGGGTCGTTCCGCTTGTGCTGGTCGAACACCGCGTGGACGGCGGCCGAGAAGGTGTCGATGTCCGGCACCATGACGACCACGTCGCGCGGACGCAGGGGCTGGTCGCCGAATGTGCCATCGCCGTCCTCGAACCAGGACAGCAGCTGGTCGTGCAGCACCTCCACCTCGCGCTGGGCGCTGTGGGCGATGTGGAATTCGATCGAGCGGTCGCCGGGCTCCGGCGGCACGTGCGGATGCTCAAGCAGCGGCAGCAGGTCGCGCACCGCGGCCTGCACCTGCGACAGCAGGCTGCCGGTGTCGCCCTCGTTGAACAGGTCGACCCGCAGGTTGCCGAACTTCGCGCCCTGGCCGCCGTCGAACTCGTCCAGCATGCGCACGAAGTCGCGTCCCTGGCGTCCCCAGCTGGCCAGCAGCGGATGGCTGTGCGCATGCAGTTCCTCGACCGGGATCTCGGCCAGGTTGCTGCCGTTGCGCCCCTGGTGGCGGCGGTAGGCTGCGGTCAGCAGTTCGCGGCCCTCGATGATGTCGCCCCAGTGGTACTGGCAGGGATTCGGCACCGCCAGCAGCACCTGGGTGTGGCGCGACAGGCCGGCCATCGCCTCGATGGTCTGGTAAGGCAGGGTCGACATCCCGAACAGCACCACGCGGCGCGGCAGGCGCTGGGCCGGCTGGCGGTCTTCCTCGACCGCGGCCATGAACTGCTGGTGGATGGTGGCGCGGCCCGACCAGCGGCGCTCCGGCGGCAGGCTCTCGTGGACCTCGCGCCAGAGCTGGGCCTGCCAGCACTGGTCGGGGGCCAGCGGCACCGGAGCGCCGGCCGCCGGCTCGCCGCCGGGCCGGCGCAACTGGTCCAGGCCCTTGGCCCAGTCGGTCAGCCAGTCGGCGCGATACACCTGGTACTGGTCGTAGAGGTCGGACAGGCGCTCCGCCAGCTGCAGGCGGCGCTCGGGGTCGCCGTCCAGCAGGAAGTGGCGCAGCGGCGCGAACGCTTCCTTGGCCAGCACTTCGGGCAGCAGGCGCATCAGGCGCCAGGTGAGCGCGTCCTTGTCGAAGGGCGAGCGCTTCGGCACCCGCTCCGGACCGAGCATGCCGCGGTAGGCCTCCCACAGGAAGCGCGCCGGCAGCGCCACCCGGGTGGCCGCGCACACGCCCAGCTCCTCGGCCAGCGCGATCTTCAGCCATTCGGCCACGCCGTTCGA
The DNA here is from genome assembly GCF_056397205.1 of Massilia sp. 05N420. Taxonomy (NCBI): domain Bacteria; kingdom Pseudomonadati; phylum Pseudomonadota; class Betaproteobacteria; order Burkholderiales; family Oxalobacteraceae; genus Massilia; species Massilia sp. 05N420. The sequence goes on along the minus strand of NZ_JBFTMX010000058.1, from coordinate 8,622 downwards.
CTGCACGAGGATGATTTCCTCCTCGAGCGGACCGAGGGGATTGGCACGCAGCCAGTCGAAGACGGCGGCGCGCAGCAGCTCCATCTGGTTGCCGTGGAGGATGAGGAGGCCGGGGGAGATCGGGGATCGCATGGTGGAAGACTTCGGATAGACCCCCGCAGGATACTACCAAGGGGGTTCCCGAACAAGTTTATGGCTGGGCTAGACCTTCTGGTCCTGCTGGCGCGCCCCGAGTTCGGCGGCGACGTGGCGTTCCAGCCGCGCCAGCAGCGCACGCAGGCGCGCCGCCAGCGAACGCGCCTGGGCGATCGAACCACGCTCGCGCTGGGCTTCGAGGTCGGCGCAGACCTCGCCGAAGCCCAGCGCGCCCACCGTGCGCGCCGAGGACTTGATGCGGTGGGCGACGCCGGCGGCGCGCCCGACCTCGCCGGACGCCAGCGCGCGGTCGATCTCCAGCAGGCCTTCGCGCGCCGTCTCCAGGAACATGAAGGCATATTTACGCATCTTGTCGGGATTGCCGGCAAAGGTGTCGGCCAGGACGTCCATGTCGAGCAGCGCCGGCGTGTTCGCGGGCGCTGCCGGCACGTGCGCCGCGACCGCGCGCTGCACGCTGCGGCCGAGGGCGCGCGCCACGGTCGCGATCAGGGCTTCCGGCGCCACCGGCTTGGTCACGAATTCGTCCATGCCGGCGGCCAGGCAGCGCGCCTGGTCTTCCAGCCCGGCGTTGGCCGTCATCGCGATCACGCGGGTGTCCTTCAGTTGTGCGTCGGCGCGGATCCGGCGGGTGGCTTCGAAGCCGTCCATCACCGGCATCTGCACGTCCATCAGCACGCAGTCGAAGGGCGCGTGCGGACCGCGCTCGCGCATCAGGGCCAGCGCCTCGCTGCCGTTGCCGGCCACCGTCACGCGGGCGCCGGCGTCTTCGAGCAGTTCCTGCGCCACCTGCTGGTTGAAGGCATTGTCCTCGACCAGCAGGATGGCGCTGCCCGCCAGCGCGCCCGGTCCGGCGGTCGCGGCGCCGGCCGGCGTGGATGCGCGCCGCGCCGCCGCGGCAGCGTCGGCCGGACTGGCCAGGCGCGCCGTGAACCAGAAGGTGCTGCCCTCGCCCGGCGTGCTGTCGACCCCGACCTCGCCGCCCATCAGTTCGGCGAGCTGCTTGCTGATCACCAGGCCGAGGCCGGTCCCGCCATAGCGCCGCGTGGTCGAGGGGTCGGCCTGGTGGAAGGGTGCGAACAGCTTCGGCAACTCATCAAAGGCGATGCCGATGCCGCGGTCGCGCACTTCGAAACGCACCAGGGTCTCGGCGCCGAGGGTGCGCAGCACGCTGGCCCTTACCAGCACCGTGCCCTGCTCGGAAAACTTGATCGCGTTCGAGGTGAAGTTCAGCAGCACCTGTTCGAGGCGCAGCGGGTCGCCGCGCAGCGGGCGCTGCAGCTCCGGCGCGATCTCGAACTCCAGGCTCAGGCCGCGTGCGGCGGCGGCCTCGCCCAGCTGGTTGGCGAGGTTGCGCATCAGGGCGTCGAGCGTGAAGTCGAGCAGTTCCAGCTCGACGCGGCCGGCCTCGATCTTGGAAAAGTCGAGGATGTGGTTGATGATGCCCAGCAGGTGCTGGGCCGAATGGTGGATCTTCTGCAGGTAGTCGCGCTGGCGCGGCTCGTCCGCCTGCTTGAGGGCGAGGTAGGACATGCCGATGATGCTGTTCATCGGCGTGCGGATCTCGTGACTCATGTTCGACAGGAAGTCGGTCTTGGCCTGGCTGGCGGCGTCCGCCCTCGCCTTCAGCTGGTGCAGATCGGTGACGTCGGTCGATACGCACAGCACCGCCGCCACCTCGCCGGCGGCGCGCACCGGCACCTTCACGCTCCACAGCTGGCGCACGCTGCCGTCGGCCAGCACCGCCTCGTGCTGCACCGAACGGCCCTGCCCCGTTTCCAGCACCGGCCGGTCCAGCTCCCAGACCTCGTCGGCGCGCGCCTGCGGCAGCACCTCGCGGTCGCGCCGACCGACCATCTCCTCGGCGCGCAGGCCGGCCGCTTGCGCCATCTTCGCGTTCACGTAGCTGAAGCGCCGTTCGCGGTCCTTCATGTAGACGTAGGCGTCGACGTTGTCGAGCACCAGGTCGAGCAGCACGCGCTGCTCCACCGCCTGGCGGCGCGACCAGTACAGCTTGAGGAAGAGCGCGTAGATCAGCAGGGTCGCGCCGGCGCCCAGGACCGAGGCCAGGCGCGGAAACCAGCGCCCGAAGCCGTCGACCAGTTCGGCACGATCGGCAAGGAAGCGGGCCTTCCACAGATTGCCCTGGAAGCGCACCGGCAGCACCGTCTCGAACGACTCGCCGTCGCCGCCCTGGGCGCGCGGCTGCGGCGCATGGCCGTCGGCGCTGTCGTACAGCAGGGTGTCGGCGGGGCCGATGGCGAGCGGCTGCCCCGCCGGCGGCTGGGTCTCCGCGGCGGCATACAGCTGCAGGGTCACTGGATGCCGTCCCATGCCGGCCAACGCTCCCTGCACCAGGTCCGGAATCGAGAACCCGATCCCGACCGAGCCGAGGAAGGCGGCGCGCCGCGCTTCGAGGTCGGCCGGCATGGCGCCGCCGCGGTAGACCGGAAAGCGCAGGCCCAGGCCCAGGTAGCGGCGCGGAGTCTCGATCTGCACCGGCTTGCCGGAGGCCGCCATTTCGCCGCGGTCGCGCGATTCCTCGACCGTGCGCGCCACGTCCGGACCGGCCGCCAGCATGTCGACGCCGAACCGGGACGCCATCGTCGGCTCCATGTAGTTCAGCACCAAGTAGGCCGGGCGGCGGCCGGGCGGCTTGATGTCGAATTCGGGATAGCCGCGCGGATCCATGCTGCGGTCGGCGCGGACCGCGGCCACGAAGGCCTCCCTTTGGGCGTCCGGCACCCAGGCGCCGTAGTTGACCGACACGATGGCCGGATAGTGTTCGCGCACGTTCAGCGACTCGACGTAGCGGTGGAACTGCAGGCGCGAGACCTCGCCGCCGTTGGCGTTGAACAGGCCGGCAAGGTTGCGCACCACCTGGGTGTAGGACTGCACCGCGCCGTCCAGGCGCTGGCGGGCGCCCTGGGCGATGCCGTCGAAGCGGCGCTGGGCTTCGTCGTCGGCGGTGCGCGCCGCGCCCAGGTAGAGGGCCGCGCCGACCAGCAGGGCCAGGCACAGGCCGCCGGCCCATAAAGCGATGCGCATCGGGCCGCTGGCGCCGACGGTTTTCCCCATATTGCGCGTGCTCGCTTCAGGCATGTCTGTGTTCGTCGTGCGGCTGAATTTGGATAATTGCTAGTATTACGCAATCGGCCTCAAATGGCGAGAGCCCGGCAATATGGAGTGATTATGCAATCGATGGAACAGGATCCCTATCTCTGGCTGGAGGAGGTCGCCTCCGAGCCCGCCCTCGGCTGGGTCGGCGAACGCAATGCCGGCACCGAAGCCGAACTGACGGCGGCGCCCGGCTATGCGGCCCTGCGCACGCGCCTGAAGGCCATCCTCGACTCGAAGGACCGGATTCCCTACGTCGGCCTGCATGGCGGGCATTATTACAATTTCTGGCGCGACGCCGGCCACGAACGCGGCCTCTGGCGCCGCACCTCGCTCGAGGAATACCGCAAGCCGGAGCCCCAATGGGAGACCGTGCTCGACCTCGACAAGCTTGCCCGCGACGAGGACGAGAACTGGGTCTGGGCCGGTGCCTCCTTCCTGAAGCCCCACGGCAGCCGCTGCCTGGTCTCGCTGTCGCGCGGCGGCGGCGATGCCCACGTGGTGCGCGAATTCGACCTGGACGCGCCGGCCTTCGTGCCGGACGGCTTCAGCTTGCCCGAGGCCAAGGGCAGCGCCGCCTGGATCGACCGCGACACCCTGTTCGTTGCCACCGATTTCGGCCCCGGCTCGATGACCAGCTCCGGCTATCCCCGCGTGGTCAAGGAATGGCGGCGCGGCACCCCGCTGGCGGACGCCCGCCTGGTCTACGAGGCGCAGGAAGACGATCTGTCGGCCTCGGCCTGGTTCGACTACACGCCCGGCCACGAGCGCCAGTTCGTGCAGCGCCAGATCGGCTTCTACAGCAGCGAGCTGTTCGTGCGCGACGCCGTTACCGGCGTGCTGACCAGGGTCGAGAAGCCGGAGGACGCCGATGCCTTCACGGTGCGCGACCAGCTGCTGGTCCAGCTCCGCTCGGATTGGCGGATCGGCGCGACAATGTGGCCGCAGGGCGCCCTGCTGGCGATCGGCTTCGCCGCCTTCCTAGCCGGCGCACGCGAATTCGACGCCCTGTTCCTGCCCACCGAGACGACGTCGCTGGACGGCATCGCCGTGACCCGCGACGCGATCCTGCTGACGGTACTGGACAAGGTCAAGAACCGCATCGTCGAACTGCGCCATGCGGACGGCGCCTGGCAGCGGCGCGAAGTCGCCGCGCCGGGGATGGGCGCGCTGGGCGTGTCCGGCGTCGACGAACTCGAATCGAACGACTACTTCCTGACCGTGACCGACTTCCTGACCCCGAGCTCGCTCTACCTGGGGCATGCCGGCAGCGACGAGCGCGAGCTGCTGAAGTCGATGCCGGCCTTCTTCGACGCCAGTCCCTACGCGGTCGGCCAGTTCGAAGCGGTGTCGCCGGACGGCACCCGCATCCCCTACTTCACGGTGATGCGCGCGGACACCCGCATGGACGGCGCCAATCCCACCCTGCTGTACGGCTACGGCGGCTTCGAAGTCTCGCTCACGCCCTTCTACAGCGGCGTCACCGGCGCGGGTTGGCTGGACCGCGGGCTGGCGCGCGGCGGCGTCTACGTGCTGGCCAACATCCGCGGCGGCGGCGAATTCGGCCCGCGCTGGCACCAGGCCGCGCTCAAGCACCAGCGCCAGAAAGCCTTCGACGACTTCCTGGCGGTGGCCGAAGATCTCATCGCGCGCAAGCTCACCAGCCCCGATCACCTCGGCATCATGGGCGGCAGCAATGGCGGCCTGCTGGTGGGCGCCGCGCTGACCCAGCGTCCGGAACTGTTCGGCGCGGTGGTCTGCCAGGTGCCGCTGCTGGACATGCGCCGCTACCACCAGTTGCTGGCCGGCGCATCCTGGATGGGCGAATACGGCGATCCGGACCAGCCCGAGGAATGGGCCTATATCGGCAAGTACTCGCCTTACCACCAGGTGTCGGCGCAGCGGCGCTATCCGCGCGTGCTGTTCACGACCTCGACCCGTGACGACCGTGTGCATCCGGGCCATGCGCGCAAGATGGCGGCCCTGATGGGGGAACAGGGCCACGACGTGCTGTACTGGGAAAACACCGAGGGCGGCCATGCCGGCGCGGCGAATAACGAGCAGACCGCCACGATGTGGGCCTTGACCTATACTTTCCTGTGGGAAGAATTGACCCGAAAATCAAGCCCGAAATCAGCAAACTTGCGCTAGCTCAATTAGCGATACAACACTTCCCCCCTCTCTAGGGGGGAGTTCCTCTCGGAACTATCAATATTGCTAGGTCGCCGGATGAATGATGCATGGAATACTTGTCTTCCACACATCTTTACAACCTTTTTCAAGGAGGAGCGGCGATGGCTAATGATTTCGTTACCGAAGCAAGCCTGCGGGAGCCCGAGGCTAATGCGGCAAAATTCCAAGCAGCGCTGGCTCCGACCGTCAGCGAGCTGAAGAAATACCGGATCAGCAAACGGGAAAGTCAGGAAAAATTCTGGGGACGCTTCGGCGTGACGCAATCGAGCGGCAGCCGGTTCGAAACCGGTCTCACGATTCCGGCACCGGTTGCCCTGCTGTTGAAGCTCTATGTGAACGGCAAACTCAACGATGGTGATCTTCTGGGCTGATCAAGCCCAGCGAGATCGCTCGCACCACCGCCTGCTGCCGGGTGTTGACGTTGAATTTCTGGCGAATATTGCCCATATGGAAATTCACCGTCGCCTCGGAGCAGCCGGTAATCTTTGAAATCTCCCACGAAGACTTTCCCGCCATCACCCAGTTCAGCACTTCGAGTTCGCGCGGCGTGAGCCGTGGCGCAGCTTCGTGCGTGACTGGCGGACAGAAGCGTACTCCGGAAGCGAACACATGGTCACGCACCAGGGCCAGTTCCGGCAGCAAGGGCGTCACCGTCTCCGCAAACCCATTTTCCGGCTTCGGATCGCAGGCAAAACTGAGCAGCCCGAATTCGCCGTTCGGCCCGTGGATCGGAAAGGCCACACCGGCCCGGATGCCATGGTTGCAGCCGTCTTCATACATGGCGCGCTGGGCGGGACTGCGGAAAGTATCGGCTTGCCACACCAGCGGCAGGGTGCTCGCCAGGCAATGGCTGACCAGCGGGTCGACGTAGGCAAGGCGCTCGGCCTCGTAACGTTCCCGCCATTGGCGCGGATAATTCGTCTGGAAGAAAGCGTGTTCGAGGCGCGCATGGCGCGAGCCCGACATCGCAAACAGCACTTTCTCGAAACCGTAGTGCCGGCCCAGGGAAAACAGCGCCTCTCCCCAGCTCGACGCCGTGTCGCTATGCATCAGCTCGCCAAGTTCGACGCTCATCATGGTAACTCCGCGCTGTATTGATGGTGTAACAACCGTATGCTAGATGACTTGTAACTAAAAAGCACGAAGAATTATTCTTTTAGTCATCTTTTTCCCAGCCACCACCGCACAAAGCTTGTCGTTTTGATACAACAACCAGCTTGCCGGTCCCGGCAATCGTGCGCCCCTCACCGTTGAAATTGGATAAGCTCGCGCGAATTGTCCATGCAAAATTGCAAAAATGCAAGTTTATGGCAGCCCTTGACAGTGTCGTCATTACTGCTTGACTTGATAAAACACAAGCGTATCTTTACAAGTTTCTGAGATTTAACAAAAAGTGTCCGCCCTACCCTTCTCACCTTCGAGGAATTCTGGTCAATGAATAACATGACTGACATGGCTGAACAGCTAGATGTCAAGCTGCTGCTATCCACGTTGATGGCGCTCAAAAAAGGCGACTTCTCCGTGCGCATGCCTTCCGACTGGACCGGCGTGTCCGGCAAGATCGCCGACACCCTGAACGACATCATCGAGACCAAGCAGAAGATGGTCGAGACGGTGACGGAGGTCTCGCGCGTCGTGGGCCGCGAAGGCCACCTGACCCAGCGCGCCGACGTGCCGGGCGTGGTCGGCGGCTGGTCGACCATCATCAGCTCGGTCAACACCCTGATCGACGACCTGGTGCGTCCGACCACCGAGATGGCGCGCGTCATCGGCGCGGTGGCGAAAGGCGACCTGTCGCAGACCATGGCCCTCGAGGTCGATGGCCACCCGCTGAAGGGCCAGTACCTGCGCGCGGCGACCACCGCGAACACCATGGTGGAACAGCTCTCCTCCTTCTCCTCCGAGGTGACGCGCGTGGCGCGCGAGGTGGGTACGGAAGGCAAGCTCGGCGGCCAGGCCTATGTGCCGGGTGTCGCCGGTACCTGGAAGGACCTGACCGACTCGGTGAACTCGATGGCGGGTAACCTGACCTCGCAGGTGCGTAACATCGCCGAGGTGACCACCGCGGTGGCGAACGGCGACCTGTCGAAGAAGATCACAGTGGACGTGCGCGGCGAGATCCTGCAGCTGAAGGACACCATCAACGTGATGGTGGACCAGCTGCGTTCCTTCGCGTCCGAGGTGACGCGGGTGGCGCGCGAAGTGGGTACGGAAGGCAAGCTGGGCGGCCAGGCTTACGTGCCTGGCGTCGGCGGCACCTGGAAGGACCTGACCGACAACGTGAACTTCATGGCGTCGAACCTGACCGGCCAGGTGCGTAACATCGCGGCGGTGACGACCGCGGTGGCGAACGGCGACCTGTCCAAGAAGATCACGGTGGACGTGAAGGGCGAGATCCTGGAACTGAAAAACACCATCAACGTGATGGTGGACCAGCTGTCCTCCTTCGCCTCCGAGGTGACCCGGGTGGCGCGCGAGGTCGGTACCGAGGGCAAGCTGGGCGGCCAGGCGCAGGTGAAGGGCGTGGCGGGTACCTGGAAGGACTTGACCGACTCCGTGAACTCGATGGCGGGCAACCTGACCGGCCAGGTGCGTAACATCGCGGACGTGACCACCGCGGTGGCGAACGGCGACCTGTCCAAGAAGATCACGGTGGACGTGAAAGGCGAGATCCTGGAACTGAAGAACACCATCAACGTGATGGTGGACCAGCTGAATTCCTTCGCCTCCGAGGTGACCCGCGTGGCGCGCGAGGTGGGTACCGAGGGCCGCCTGGGCGGCCAGGCGAACGTGCCTGGCGTCGCCGGCACCTGGAAGGACCTGACCGACGGCGTGAACTCGATGGCCGGCAACCTGACCGGCCAGGTGCGTAACATCGCGGACGTGACCACCGCGGTGGCGAACGGCGACCTGTCCAAAAAGATCACGGTGGACGTGAAGGGCGAGATCCTGGAACTGAAGAACACCATCAACGTGATGGTGGACCAGCTGTCCTCCTTCGCCTCCGAAGTGACCCGCGTGGCGCGCGAAGTGGGTACGGAAGGCAAGCTGGGCGGCCAGGCTTACGTGCCTGGCGTCGGCGGAAGGCAAGCTGGGCGGCCAGGCTTACGTGCCTGGCGTCGGCGGCACCTGGAAGGACCTGACCGACAACGTGAACTT
>NZ_JBFTMX010000057.1:0-28284 GCF_056397205.1 Massilia sp. 05N420 | reverse complement strand
GATTGGGGAGGTCGACCAGCGGAACCCATCAGGGACAGGGCTCAAGCCAACACAAAGTCCGAATGTACGGTTGTAACCTTACCTGTTACCTACAGCGATTGAAGAAGTCCTTGCAAACAGGGGGCGTCCATGTACGCGAACAGCGCCTTTTCCATTATTGGGCTGCGTGCAACTTGCGCGCGGCAGCCAGGAAATCCTCTTTCGAAATATCCGCCAGCTCCGCCACCTCCGCCTGCGGATACTGCACGAAATTCCGGTCGATCGACCGCAGGTAAGCCGGGTCATAGTGCTGCACCAGCAGCTCGTCGACCAGCTCCGGCAACTGGCCGCCGTTCGCCATCCCGTGCCAGGCATCGATCCTGGCGCGGCCATGCAGCTGCACCAGATGGTCGAGCTGGCGGTTCAGGGCCGAGGGATCGGCGCAGAAGTGCCGGTAGTCCTCCATCAGCAGGCGCACGCGGTTCGGGCGCGACAGGGTCAGCGAGATGCAGGGCGAGGCGCGCATGCGCTCCATCACTGCCTCCGGCACGCGCAGGTTGCCGACCTTCTTGCTCTCCGATTCGACGAACACCGGCTTGCTCGGGTCGAAGCGGCGCAGCTTGTCCCAGATGCGGGTCTCGAACATCTTCTGGCTGGGCTGGGGCTCGTTCGGCAGGTGACCTAGCACCGATCCGCGATGGGCAGCCAGGCGCTCGAGGTCGAGCACCTGGGCGCCGATCGTGTCCAGGGTCTCCAGCAGGCGGCTCTTGCCGCTGCCGGTGGTGCCGCAGATGACGCGGAACTGCAGTTCGGGCGGCTGGGCCAGTGCGTCGTTGACGAAGCCGCGGAAGGCCTTGTAGCCGCCGTCCAGCTGGACCACCGGCCAGCCTATCTTGGCCAGGATGTGGGCCATCGAGCCGCTGCGGTTGCCGCCGCGCCAGCAGTAGACCAGGGGCTTCCAGTCGCGCGGCTTGTCGGCGAACAGGGTGTCGATCGCATGGGCGATATTGCGCGCTACCAGCGGCGCCCCGATCTTTTTCGCTTCGAAGGCGCCGACCTGCTTGTAGGTGGTGCCGACCAGGATGCGTTCCACGTCGTTCAGCACCGGGCAGTTGATGGCGCCGGGAATATGGTCGAGCGCGAACTCCGATTCGCTGCGCGCGTCGATGATGGTGTCGAATTCGTCGAGCTGCGGCAGGACGTCGTTGAAGCTCAGGACTGCGGGGTATTTCATTATTTATTGTTTGATCAGGGGAGCCAGTTGCGGCCAGATGTTATTGAGGATGACGGGGTGGGCCGTGGACAGCGGATGCATGCGGTCCGCCTGGAAGTTCGTCGGCACCAGTTCCACGCCCTGCAGCATGTAGGGCACCAGCGGCACCTTCAGCTGCGCCGAGAGTTCCTTGTACATGCCGGTGAAGCGTTCGGTGTAGGCGCGTCCGTAATTCGGCGGCATATGGATGCCGACCAGCAGGACCTTGGCCTTGTTCTGCTGCGACAGCTTGATCATGCTGCGCAGATTGTCTTCGGCCGAGGCGATCGGCAGTCCGCGCAGGCCGTCGTTGGCGCCCAGTTCGAGCACCACCACGTTCGGCTTGTGCCGGGCCAGCAGGGCCGGCAGGCGGGTGCGTCCGCCGCTGGTGGTGTCGCCGCTGATGCTGGCGTTGACGATGCGGGTGTCCAGCTTCTCGGCCTTCAGTTTCTGTTCGAGCAGGGCGACCCAGCCGCTGCCGCGCGCCAGACCGTATTCGGCGGACAGGCTGTCGCCCACCACCAGCACGGTTTTTGGTGCAGAATAGGCGCTCCCGGATGCGGCCAGCGCGAAGGCCGCAAGGACACCGATCGTCGTTTTCCTGGCATTGAGAGTGAGATGAGCAAGCATGCGTGATATTCCCGAGGCTACCAAAGATGGTGCAATGGTCCGGCATCCGGCAATCGAGGTAGCCGGCCTGTCGAAGCGGGTGGCGGACGCCAGCGGCGAACTCACCATCCTGCACAGTGTCGATTTTACCGTGCAACCGGCCGAGACGCTCGCCCTGGTCGGCGCCTCGGGTTCGGGCAAGTCGACCCTGCTGGGCCTGCTGGCCGGCCTCGACACGCCGTCGAGCGGCACCGTGAAGCTCGACGGCACCGATATCTTCGCACTCGACGAGGATGGGCGCGCCGCTTTCCGCAAGGCCAAGCTGGGCTTCGTGTTCCAGTCCTTCCAGCTGCTGCCGCACCTGAGCGCCCTGGAAAACGTGATGCTGCCGCTGGAGCTTCGCGGCGATGCCGACGCGCGCGGCAAGGCCTCGAACATGCTGGGCCGGGTCGGCCTGGAGAGCCGCCTGCGCCACTATCCGAAGTACCTGTCCGGTGGCGAGCAGCAGCGCGTGGCACTGGCGCGCGCCTTTGTGACCGAGCCGCCGCTGCTGTTTGCCGACGAGCCCACCGGCAGCCTCGATGCCGCCACCGGCGAGTCGGTGATCCAGCTGATGTTCGAGCTGAACCGCGAACGCGGCTCGACCCTGGTGCTGGTCACCCACGATCCGGCGATGGCGGCGCGATGCGCGCGTACCCTCACCATTGCCGCAGGCCGGCTGGTGTAGAGTGGGCGCGGCCCGCCTGGGCACCTAGCGCGGACTCTGCCAGGCGTCCGTGCCGGTAACCAGGGCGTTGAACACACTCCTTATCGCCTTCGGCAGCTCGCCCGCCGTCAACCCGATCGGTCCGGTACCATCCGCCACCAGCCAGTCGGCCGCCGCGCCGTGCATCCACACCGCGCCCAGCGCCGCCTCCCAGGCCGGCCAGCCCTGGGCCAGCAGGGCGCCGCAGAAGCCCGCCAGCACGTCGCCGCTGCCGCCGGTCGCCAGGCCCGGATTGCCGCTGGTGTTGACCGCCACGAAGCCATCCGGACGCGCGATCACGCTGCCCGCACCCTTCAGCACCACCACGCAGTTGAAGCGCATCGCCAGCTCGCGCGCGTGCTCCAGGCGGTCCGCCTGGACGATGGCCGCGGTCACGCCCAGCAGGCGCGCCGCTTCCAGGGGATGCGGGGTCAGGACCAGCGGCCCGCCGTGCGCCGCCAGGGCTTCCTGCAGTTCGCGGCGCGCGGATGTGAGGTTCAGCGCATCGGCATCCACCACCAGCGGTGCACGCGCCGCCAGCACCTGGCCGTACAGGTGGATGGCCGCATCCGCACTGCCCATGCCGGGGCCTGCGACCACGCTGCGGCACGAGAAATCGAGACTGGCGGCGTCGCGGAACATGATCTCGGGCTGCAGCGGATCCATGCTCATGCCGGGATCGAGCATGGCGGCGAAGACGCGTCCCGCGCCGCCGTACAGTGCCGCGCGTGCGGCCAGCACCGCCGCACCGGCCATCCCGCGCGCGCCGCCGAGCACGGCGACGTCGCCGAAGCTGCCCTTGTGGGAATTCTGGCGCCGCGGCCGCAGGGAGTCCGCGAGCAAGGCCGGGCCGTTCAGCACGGCCTGGGCCGACTCGCCATGCAGTCCCTCGCTGCCCAGCATGTCGACAAGCACGTCGCCTGTGTGGTCGCAGCCGTCGCCCGTGTACAGGCCCGGCTTGTTGCCGAGGAAGGTGATGGTGTGGGTGGCCGTCACCGCGATGCCGTCCGCGCCATGCAGGCCGCCGGTATCGGCATCGAGGCCGCTGGGGACGTCGAGGGCCAGCACGGGACAGTCGACACCCGCCGTCCACGCGGCCAGCTCGCGCGCCCGCCCGGCCAGCGGGCGCGCGAGGCCGATGCCGAACAGGGCGTCGACCACCAGCCGCCACGGCCGGGCCGCCGGGATCTCGTCGACGAAGCGGGCGCCGGCCTCCCGGGCCCGCTGCAGCGCGCGTCCCGCCTCGAAGGAGGGTTCGCGCTCGGCGGCCAGGTGCAGCACCTCGACCTCGGCGCCGGCGCGTGCGAGGTGGGCGGCCAGTTCGAGGCCGTCGCCGCCGTTGTTGCCGGGACCGGCCAGCACCAGCACCGCGCCCGAAGCCTCGCCGTCCAGCAGTTCGCGCGCGTAGTCCGCGGCGGCGCGGCCGGCGCGCTCCATCAGTTCGCCCTGCGCGAGATGGGCCTGGGCGGCGTGTTCGATGGCGCGGATCTGCGCACAGCTGTAGAGCAGGGTATCCATGGTGCCTCCTCGTGGACGGGAATGCTGTCGATACCCGGTATTGTCGCCAAAATCGGGCCGGCGCGCGAGACGCGACTACAATAGCCTGGATTTTCCGGCAACGACTTGGAGACACTATGGATTGGCAGTTCTGGATCGACCGCGGCGGCACCTTCACCGACATCGTGGCGCGTCGCCCCGATGGCACCCTCGCCACCCACAAGCTGCTGTCCGAGAATCCCGAGCAATACCGCGACGCGGCCGTGGCCGGGATCCGCCACCTGCTGGGCCTGGAGGCCGGCGACGCGGTGCCGGAAGGCGCCATCGAAGCGGTCAAGATGGGCACCACGGTCGCCACCAATGCGCTCCTGGAACGCAAGGGCGAGCCGACCGCGCTCGCCATCACCCGCGGATTCCGCGACGCGCTGCGTATCGCCTACCAGAACCGGCCGCGCCTGTTCGACCGCCACATCGTGCTGCCCGAGCTTCTGTATGGGCGCGTGATCGAGATCGACGAGCGCATCGGTGCCCACGGCGACGTGGTGCTGCCGCTCGACGAGGCCAAGGCGCGTCGCGAGCTCCAGCAAGCCTGGGACGCCGGCCTGCGCAGCCTGGCCATCGTCTTCATGCACGGCTACCGCTACACGCAGCATGAGGCGGCGGTGGCCCGCATCGCCCGCGAGATCGGCTTCACCCAGGTCTCGGTGTCGCACCAAGTGAGCCCGCTGATGAAGCTGGTCGCGCGCGGCGACACCACGGTGGTCGACGCCTACCTGTCGCCGATCCTGCGCCGCTACGTCGACCAGGTCGCGGATGAGCTGCCCGGGGTAAACCTGCAGTTCATGCAGTCGAGCGGCGGCCTGACCGACGCGCGCGCCTTCCAGGGCAAGGACAGCATCCTGTCCGGTCCGGCCGGCGGTATCGTCGGCATGGTGCGTTCCAGCCGCCTGGCCGGCTTCGAGCGCGTGATCGGTTTCGACATGGGCGGTACCTCGACCGACGTCTCGCATTTTGCCGGCGACTTCGAGCGTGTCTTCGAGACCCAGGTGGCCGGCGTGCGCATGCGCGCGCCCATGATGAGCATCCACACGGTGGCGGCTGGCGGCGGCTCCATCCTGCACTTCGACGGCAGCCGCTACCGCGTGGGGCCGGACAGCGCCGGCGCCAATCCCGGCCCGGCCAGCTACCGCCGCGGCGGGCCGCTGACCGTCACCGACTGCAACGTCATGCTCGGCAAGATCCAGCCGCGGCACTTCCCGCGCCTGTTCGGCGCCACCGGCGACCAGCCCCTCGACGTCGATGCCGTGCGCGCCGGATTCAGCGCGCTGGCGGAGCGGATCGGCGCGGCCACCGGCAGCATGCCGGCGCCGGAAGCGGTGGCCGAAGGCTATATCCGGATCGCGGTCGGCAATATGGCGAATGCGATCAAGCAGATCTCGGTGCAGCGCGGCCACGACGTGACCGGCTACACGCTCACCAGCTTCGGCGGCGCCGGCGGCCAGCACGCCTGTCTGGTGGCGGATGCTCTGGGCATGAAGACGGTATTCATCCACTCACTGGCGGGCGTGCTGTCGGCCTACGGCATGGGCCTGGCCGACCAGAGCGCGATGCGCGAACGCGCGGTCGAGCGCCGCCTGGCCGATATGCGCGGCGACGAACTGTCCGCCGGACTCGACGAACTTGCCGCGCGGGCGCGCGAGGAACTGCTGGCCCAGGGCGTGCCGATTGACCGCATCGACATCCTGCGCCGCGTCCACCTGCGCTACGAAGGCACGGATTCGGCCATCGTGGTGATCCTTGGCACGCCCGCGGCCATGCAACAGGCTTTCGAGGACGCCTACAAGCGCCGCTTCTCCTTCCTCATGCCGGGCAAGGCCCTGGTGGTCGAGGCGGTGTCGGTGGAGGCGCTGGGCCGTTCCGATGCGCCGCCCGAAATGGCGCTCGACCTTACTGCAGCCGGCGCCACACCGGCCGCCCACGAGCGCGTGCGGATGTTCGCCGGCGGTGAGTGGCGCGACACCGCGGTCTACCTGCGCGCGGACGTGAAGCCGGGCGCCATCGTGAAAGGCCCGGCCGTCATCGCCGAGGCGAATGCGACCACGGTGGTCGAAGCCGGCTGGCAGGCCGAGGCCACCGCCTACGACCATCTGGTGCTGCGCCGCGTCGAGGCGCTGCCGGAACGTCACGCGATCGGCACCAGTGCCGATCCGGTGATGCTGGAAGTCTTCAACAACCTGTTCATGTCGATCGCCGAGCAGATGGGCTTGCGCCTGCAGAACACGGCCTACTCGGTCAACATCAAGGAGCGCCTCGACTTCAGCTGTGCGATCTTCGACCACGAGGGCAATCTGGTCGCGAATGCGCCCCACATGCCGGTCCACCTGGGCTCGATGGGCGAGAGCATCAAGGCGGTGATGCGCAAGAATGCGGGCAGGATGAAGCCCGGCGACGTCTRCGTGCTCAACGACCCGTACAACGGCGGTACCCACCTGCCTGACGTGACGGTGATCTCGCCGGTGTTCGACGAGCCGGACGGACAGGCCGGGGAGCCGGACCTCCTGTTCTACGTCGGCTCGCGCGGCCACCATGCCGACATCGGCGGCACCACGCCGGGCTCGATGCCGCCGGACTCCTGCCACATCGAGGAAGAGGGCGTCCTGATCGACAATTTCAAGCTGGTCGACGGTGCGGACGGTGTTCTGCGCGAAGAAGAAACGCGCGCCATGCTGGCCGCGGCGCGTTGGCCGGCCCGCAATCCGGATCAGAACCTGGCCGACCTGCGTGCCCAGGTCGCGGCGAACCAGAAGGGCGTCGAGGAACTGCGCAAGATGGTCGCCTACTACGGCCTCGACGTGGTGCGCGCCTATATGGGCCACGTGCAGGACAATGCCGAGGAAGCGGTGCGGCGGGTGATCGCGGTGCTGAAGGACGGCTCGTACAGCTATGAGCTCGACAACGGCGCGCGTATCGAGGTCGCCATCCGGGTCGATGCGGCCGGGCGCAGCGCGGAGATCGACTTCAGCGGCACCTCCGGCCAGCTGCCGAACAACTTCAATGCGCCGTCCGCCGTGTGCATGGCGGCGGTGCTCTATGTGTTCCGTACCCTGGTCGACGACGAGATTCCGCTGAATGCCGGCTGCCTGAAGCCGTTGAAGGTGATCATCCCGCCGGGCTCGATGCTCAATCCGCATTATCCGGCCTCGGTGGTGTCGGGGAATGTCGAGACCTCGACCTGCATCACCAATGCACTGTACGGGGCGCTGGGCGTGATGGCGGCCTCGCAGGGGACGATGAACAACTTCACCTTCGGGAATGCGCGCTACCAGTACTACGAGACCATCTCCGGCGGCTCCGGCGCGGGAGAAGGCTTCGACGGTACGGACGTGGTGCAAACCAATATGACCAACTCGCGCCTGACCGATCCGGAGATCCTCGAATTCCGCTTCCCGGTGCGGCTGGAGAGCTACGAGATCCGGCCGGAATCCGGTGGGGCGGGGCGCTGGCATGGGGGCAACGGCGGGGTGCGCAAGCTGCGCTTCCTGGAGCCGATGACGGCGGCGATCCTGTCGAACAACCGGGTGTTTGCGCCTTTCGGGATGGCTGGCGGGGAGCCTGGGGAGAAGGGCAGGAACCTGGTGCTGCGGGCCGATGGGCGGGTGGAGGCGCTGGGGCATATCGGGAAGGTCGATATGCAGGCTGGAGATGTGTTCGTGATCGAAACGCCCGGTGGCGGCGGCTACGGGGCGCGTTAACGGCTGCGCGTGGAAACCTGGGTGGATGGTGCCGGGGGCACGATCCCGCCTTCGCGGGGACGACGTGCAAACCTGCGTGACCCTAAGCGCCGTTGAGGAACGCGGCCGTGAAACCGTCTTTCCCGCGAAGGCGGGAACTCAGGTTCGTTCCGCAGTCCCCACCATGAAATTCACCCCGAAATACCATACTTCCGCTTGGCCGAAGCAAATTCCTCATCCAGCGCCTGCAAGCGCGGATGTCCCGGATCCAACGCCCGGATATGCTCGAGCTGCTCGGCGCACAGGCCCGCCAGCGGGTGGTCCCAGCCCATCTCCAGGATCTGGCGGAGGATGCCGCCCACCACGGCGATCATCACCTGCAGGTTGCCCGGCGCCATATGCAGGGCTTCCAGCAGGGTCTGGACGGCGCCGCGCACGTCGCCCATATTGCGCTTCTCGTCGGCGACGCCGAGCAGGATCTGGGCCTGGGCGCGCAACTGCTTGCCCATGCCGTCCGCCAGGTCGGGGCGGCCGGCCTTCACGAACACGTTCATGGCCTGCTGCAGGGTCACGCTGCCGTCCTGTCCGTTCATGGCGGTCATCATGACTTCCGACGCTTCCTCGTCCATGCGGTGCTCGAGCAGGGAGCGGGTCAGGCCGACTTTCAGGTTCGGCGACAGCGCACTGCCGGCCCGTACTGCCGTCACCGCACTGCGCAGGTCGGCGATGGCGCCGGCCTTGTTGCCGTTCGCATCGTGGAGAAGGGCGCCGGAGACCGCCATGCAGGCATCAAGTTCAGGCGTGCCGCGCAGCGAGCGTTCGAGGTCGCGCATCACGCCGACGGCCGCCGGCTGGTCGCCCTTGCGCACCAGGGCCTTGACCAGGTTGACGTGGTCTTCGGGATTGCGGAATTCGGAATAGCGCGAGCGCGTAACGACCTGCTTGAAGGACTTTTCGGCGGCGGCCACGTCGCCTGTCTCCAGCGCCACCTCGCCCAGCTTGCGCAGGCGCCGCACCATGTGGGGCGAGATGCCGACCGCTTCCTCCAGCGTCTTCTGGGCCTGCGTGTGGTCGCCGCGCTCCTCGTAGCAGCGCGCCAGCAGGTCGTAGGCGRCCATCAGGCGCGGGTTGTCGCGCACCAGCTGCTCGAGCAGCTCGACGCCTTCGTCGACGCGGTTCTGGAATACCAGGCTGCGCGCCAGTCCGAGCCTGGCCCAGCCCAGTGGCCGCGCGGCGATCAGCTGGCGGTACACGCCCTCCGCCTGTTCATATTCCCTCAGCGAGACATGCAGCTCGGCGCGCAGGCGGGCGAAGTCGACCGCGTGGCGCGGCTGGGCTTTGGCGGCGTCGACGCAGGTGCGGATGGCCGCGTGCGAATTGCCCTGGGCGACCTGCTGGTAGGCCGGCAGCATGGCGCTGCGGCGGGCGAGGGCGCGCTGGATGCGCTGGTTCAGGACCTCGGCGGTGAAGGGCTTGAGGACGTATTCGGTGGGCGAGAGCTCGGCGGCGCTGACCACCTTGTCGTGGGCGGCTTCGGAGGTCAGCATGATGAAGATGGCCCAGGGCGGAATCAGCTTGTGGTGGCGCAGGTCTTCCAGCAGCTGCTGGCCGTCCTGGCCCTCGCTGCCGCTGCCGCCGCCGAGATCGTACTCGCAGAGGATGACGTCGCAGCCGCGCCGGCTCAGCTGCTTGACGGCTGTGCCGGCGTTGACGGCATACTCGACGCGCGAGATGCCGGACTGGTTGAGCATGTTCTGCAGGTTGGCCCGGATGCCGGGGTTCGGATCGACCACCAGTACCGTCAATTGGCTATTTTCTTGCATCGTTTTTCGCGTCCATGCTCAATGGGTCTCCGCCACTAAGATACCTATTCCTTGCCGTTCCGGCAACCATACCAGAAGGACCAGAGCCGCAGAAGGGGCGACGCTGTATAATAGCGGGCTATCTTCCACCCGCAGCCACGCTGCATCAACCGACTACCAAGCCATGTTGATTCTGCCGGGTTCCAATGCCCTCTCCGCCTTCCGTAGCCAACGCCTCCTCGCCCAGCTGCAAGCCGTCGCCCCGACGATTGCCGCGGTCCAGGCCCGTTTCTACCACTTCATCGACGCAAGCAGCCCACTGTCCACCGAGGACACTGAGCGCCTGTCGGCCATGCTCACCTACGGCGAGCCTGTGCTTGACCCGCAATACGAGGGCGTGACCGAGGAGTACTTCGTGATCCCGCGCCTGGGCACGATCTCGCCCTGGGCCTCGAAAGCGACCGACATCGCGCACAACTGCGGCATGGCCCACATCCACCGCATCGAACGCGGCGTGGCCTATACCGTGGTTCTTAAATCCGGCATTTTCGGCACCGGCATCAAGGCGCCGAAGAAGCTGGGCGCTGAAGAAGTCCAGGCCGTGACAGCCCTGCTGCACGACCGCATGACCGAAACCGTGCTGCGCAGCGCCGACGAAGCCCAGGCACTGTTCAGCGAACTCGAAGGCCGTCCGCTCGAAGCCATCGACGTGCTGGGCAAGGGCCGGCTGGCGCTGGAAGAAGCCAACCGCGACATGGGCCTGGCCCTGGCCGAGGACGAGATCGACTACCTGCTCGACGCCTTTACCAAGGCCCGGCGCAACCCGACCGACGTCGAGCTGATGATGTTCGCCCAGGCGAACAGTGAGCACTGCCGCCACAAGATCTTCAACGCCGAGTGGACCATCGACGGCGTCAAGCAGGAAAAGTCGCTGTTCCAGATGATCAAGAACACCCACCAGCTGCAGCCCAAGGGCACGGTGGTGGCCTATAGCGACAACTCGGCGATCATGGTGGGCGCGGAAGCCATGCGTTTCTTCCCGCAACAGGGTGAAAGCGGCGGCCAGGAATACAAGCCCATGACCGAGCTGACCCACACGCTGATGAAGGTCGAGACCCACAACCACCCGACCGCGATCTCCCCGTTCCCGGGCGCCTCGACCGGCGCCGGCGGCGAGATCCGCGACGAAGGTGCGACCGGCCGCGGCGCCAAGCCGAAGGCCGGCCTGACCGGCTTCACCGTGTCGAACCTGGCGATCCCCGGCTTCGAACAGCCCTGGGAAGTGCCGGCCTACGGCAAGCCGGAACGCATCGCCTCGCCGCTGCAGATCATGGTCGACGGCCCGCTGGGCGGCGCCGCCTTCTCGAACGAATTCGGCCGTCCGGTGCTCGGCGGTTACTTCCGCACCTACGAGCAGAACGTCGGCAAGACGGCGCTGGGCGAGAACACCGTGTTCGGCTACCACAAGCCGATCATGATCGCCGGCGGCATCGGCAACATCTCGGACGCCCACACCCACAAGAACGACATTCCGGTCGGCAGCCTGCTGCTGCAGCTGGGTGGTCCCGGCATGCGCATCGGCATGGCCGGCGCGGCGGCGTCGTCGATGGCGACCGGCACCAACACCGCCGACCTCGACTTCGACTCGGTCCAGCGTGGCAATCCGGAGATGGAGCGCCGCGCCCAGGAAGTGATCAACTCCTGCTGGCAGCTGGGCGACGCGAATCCGATCATCTCGATCCACGACGTCGGCGCCGGCGGCATCTCGAACGCCTTCCCCGAGATCACCAACGACGCCAGGCGCGGCGCGACCTTCGACCTGCGCAAGGTGCCGCTGGAAGAGAGCGGCATGTCGCCGCGCGAAATCTGGAGCAACGAGTCGCAAGAGCGCTACGTGCTGGCGATCTCGCCCAACGATCTGCCGCGCTTCGCCGCCATCTGCGAACGCGAGCGCTGCCCCTTCGCGGCCGTCGGCGTCGCCACCGAGGAGCGCCAGCTGCGCCTGATCGACCCGCTCACCAACACTTCACCGGTCGACATGGCGATGGAAGTCCTGCTCGGCAAACCGCCGAAGATGCAGCGCGACGTGACCCACGTGCAGAACGACTTCCAGCCGGTCGACGTGACCGGCCTGGAACTGGATGAAGTGGCGCGCCGCGTGCTGCTGCTGCCGACCGTGGCCGACAAATCCTTCCTGATCACCATCGGCGACCGCAGCGTCGGCGGCATGAGCGTGCGCGACCAGATGGTCGGCCCGTGGCAGGTGCCGGTGGCCGACTGCGCCGTCACCACCCTGAGCTTCGAAGGCTACAAGGGCGAGGCGATGGCGATGGGCGAGCGCACCCCGGTGGCCGTGATCGACGCTGCCGCCTCGGGCCGCATGGCCGTCGGCGAGGCGATCACCAACATCGCCGCGGCGCCGATCGCCAGCATCGAAGACATCAAGCTGTCGGCCAACTGGATGGCGGCCTGCGGCCAGCCGGGCCAGGACGCCGCCCTGTTCGACACCGTGAAAGCGGTCGGGATGGAACTGTGCCCGGCGCTGGGCATCTCGATCCCGGTCGGCAAGGATTCGCTGTCGATGCGCACCACTTGGACCGACGACGGCGAAGCCAAGGCCGTGATTTCGCCGGTGTCGCTGATCGTGTCCTCGTTCGCGCCGGTCCATGACGTCCGCAAGACGCTGACCCCGCAGCTGCGCACCGACCTCGGCGACACCTCGCTGATCCTGGTCGACCTCGGCCGCGGCAAGAACCGCCTCGGCGCATCAAGCCTGGCCCAGGTGACGAACCAGGTCGGCAACGATACCCCGGACCTCGACAACCCGCAGGACCTGAAAGCCTTCTTCGCCGCGATCCAGCAACTGAACGCGGACGGCAAACTGCTGGCCTACCACGACCGTTCGGACGGCGGCCTGTACGCGACCCTGTGCGAGATGGCCTTCGCCGGCCGCGCCGGCGTGTCGGTCAACCTCGACATCCTGACCATGGAAGGCGAGCACGCTTCCGACCATGGCGACGCCAAGAACTGGACCGCGCAAGTCGGCGAACGCCGCAACGAGATGACCCTGCGCGCGCTGTTCAGCGAAGAGCTGGGCGCCGTCATCCAGGTGCGCCACGACGAGCGCAGCGAGGTGATGAACGTGCTGCGCTCCTTCGACCTGGGTGCCTGCAGCCACATCATCGGCAAGGTCAACGACCGCGGCGTGATCGAGTTCACCCGCGATACCAAGGTCATCTACAACAAGCGCCGCAGCGAGCTGCACCGGCTGTGGAGCGAGACCAGCTGGCGCATCGCCCGCCTGCGCGACAATCCGGAATGCGTCGACCAGGAATACGAGCGCCTGCTGGACGAGCAGGACCCGGGCTTGACGCCCAAGCTGGTGCACGACACGCAGGAAAACATCGCCGCGCCCTTCATCGCGACCGGTGCCCGCCCGAGCGTGGCGGTGCTGCGCGAGCAGGGCGTCAACTCGCACATCGAAACCGCCTGGGCGCTGCACCAGGCCGGCTTCAAGGCAGTCGACGTGCACATGAGCGACCTGATCGCCGGCCGTGCGAAGCTGGATGACTTCAAGGGCATCATCGCCGTCGGCGGCTTCTCCTATGGCGACGTGCTGGGCGCCGGCGAAGGCTGGGCCAAGACCATCCTGTTCAACGCCGCGCTGAAGGAGCAGTTCGCCGGATTCTTCGGCCGCCTTGATACCTTCGGCATGGGCGTCTGCAACGGCTGCCAGATGATGAGCAACCTGAAGTCCATCATCCCCGGCGCCGAAGCATGGCCGAAGTTCACCCGCAACAAGTCGGAGCAGTTCGAAGCCCGCTTCGGCATGGTCGAGGTGCTGGACTCGCCGTCGATCTTCTTCGCCGACCTGGCCGGCACCCATGCGCCGCTGGCGATCGCCCACGGCGAAGGCTTCGCGGACTTCTCGCAGACCGGCGACCTGTCCAAGGCGATCGGCGCGCTGCGCTATATCGACAACCGCGGCCAGGCGACCGAGCAGTATCCGTTCAACCCGAACGGTTCGCCGGGCGGCCTGACTGCGGTCACGACGCCGGACGGCCGTTTCACGGTGATGATGCCGCACGCCGAGCGTGTGGCGCGTACCGTGACGATGTCCTGGCATCCGGATGGCTGGGGCGAGAATTCGCCCTGGGCGCGTATGTTCCAGAACGCGCGGAAGTGGGTTGCCTGATTTGATGTGATTCGTCACGAAAAGCGCTCCTTCGGGGGCGCTTTTTTTCGGCTTGCGTACGGGCATGCACTGTCGAGAGGATTGACAGTTGGTCAGGCTTGCGGAGCGACTGCGTCGCCAAGTCATTGAAAATAAAAATGTATCGATAGCTGGTATTGAACTTGCTTTCCCCTGTCTGATACCAATCGATCGTGGCCGACGGAACTGCTGACCCAGCAGCGCTGTCCAATCCGTTATCGACAACCGGGGAGGGCAGCGCATGGCTATACGGGTAGGCGAGCTGGTCGAGCGCTTCGGCGGACAGCTCGAAGGCGATCCCGGCGTCGAAGTGTCGACGATCGCTCCGCTGGAGCGCGCCGGCCCTGGCGAGATCAGCTTCCTTGGCAACAGCAGGATGCGCCCGCTCGCGGCTCACAGCAGGGCCGCGGCGCTGATCCTCTCGCCGGCGGACGTGCCGGGGGTGGCGGCCACCTTCGAAGGCGCCCGCATCGTCACGGCCAATCCGTACGCCTTTTTCGCGCGCGCCGCGCAGTACCTGCTGCCGCGCGCCGTGCCCGGGCCGGGCATCCATCCGACGGCGGCCGTGCACGGAAGCGCGCGCATCGACCCAGCGGCCCATGTCGGCGCCCACGTCACGGTAGAGGCGAATGCGGTGGTCAAGGCCGGTGCGGTCATCGATGCCGGCTGCTATATCGGCCCCGAGGCGGTGGTCGGCGAATACACCCATTTCTTCGCCAACGTCACCTTCCACGCCCGCTGCGTCATCGGCGCGCGCGGCATCCTGCATTCCGGCGCCGTGATCGGCGGCGACGGTTTTGGCTTCGCCATGGAGGACGGGGTCTACATCAAGATCCCGCAGATCGGGCGGGTGGTGATCGGGGACGACGTCGACATCGGCTGTAACACCAGCGTCGACCGCGGCGCCCTCGACGACACCATCATCGAGGATGGCGTCAAGCTCGACAACCAGATCCAGATCGGCCACAACTGCCGCATCGGCGCCCACACGGCGATGGCGGGCTGTGTCGGCGTCGCCGGCAGCGCGCACATCGGCAGGCATTGCACCTTCGGCGGCGCGGCCATGGTCAACGGTCATATCGAGATTGCGGACCATGTCCACATCACGGCCGGCACCCTGGTGGCGAATTCGATTTCCGAGCCTGGCCGCTACACCGGCTTCTACCCGATCGCGCCGAATGCCGAGTGGGAGCGCAGCGCGGCCCTGCTGCGCAATCTACCCGCAATGCGCGCGAAGGTCCGCGCGCTGGAGCGGGCCCTCAAGTCACTGGCGCAGGGCTAGCCGGCTGCAGTGCGCGGACCAGGTCCTCCAGCGAGGCCGGCTTGGTTAGGTGGAGGTCGAAGCCGGCGTCGCGGGCGCGTTCGATGTCGGCCTGCTGGCCATACCCGGACAAGGCCACCAGGCGCAGCGCCTTGCCGTGCTCCTGGCGCAGGGCGGCGGCGAGCTGGTAGCCGTCCATGTCGGGCAGGCCGATGTCGAGGATCGCGACTTCGGGCGGCCGGGCGCGGGCGGCGGCGAGCGCCTGCATGGCCTTGTGTGCGATGTCGACGGTGTGCCCCAGCTGCCGCAGCAGGGTGCCGGTGCCGGCGGCGGCGTCTTCGTTGTCGTCGACCAGCAGGATCCGGCAGCCTGTCCGTGCCGGGGCCGGCGCGCTTGATGTGGGCCTTGCCGGGGCAGCGGCGAGCGGCAGCAGCACCTCGAAGCGGCTGCCCTGGTCCGGGCCGGCGCTGGCGGCGCTGACGCTGCCGCCGTGCAGCTCGACGATCTTGCGCACGATGGCCAGTCCTAGGCCGAGACCACCGGTATGGCGCGCCAGCGGCTGGGGCGCCTGGTAGAAGGGCTCGAAGACGCGCGACAGCAGGCTGGCGTCCATGCCGATGCCGTTGTCCTCGACTCGAAGGCGGGCGTGGCCGGCGTCGTGGTCGGCCACCAGGCTGACCTGGGTGGCGGTGCTGCCGAAGCGGGCCGCGTTCGACAGCAGGTTGTTCAGGACCTGCACCAGGCGGCTGTCGTCGCCTTCGATCCAGAGCGTGTCCGGCGCCTCGAGGGTGATGGCAAGGCCGGGCAGGGCGGCGATGGTGTGGCGCACGGTCTCGGCCAGGTCGAGGGGGCGCAGGTGCAGGTTCAGCTTGCCGGAAGCGATGCGCGAGACGTCGAGCAGATCGTCGACCAGGCGTTTCAGATGAGTGAGCTGGCGCCGCATGATGGCGCGCTCGCGCCGCGCACCGGGTTCGTCGCGCATGTCCATCAGGTCGAGCGAGGCGACGATGGGGCTGAGCGGATTGCGCAGCTCGTGGCCCAGCACGGCCAGGAATTCGTCCTTGGCCTGGCCGGCGCGGCGCGCCTGCTCGAGCGCGTCTTCGAGCGAGGCCAGCAGGCGCGAGCGCTCGAGTTCATGGCGGGCGCGCTGGTGTCCTGCGGCTTCGAGAGCGCGGCCCATGCGGCCCAGTTCGCGGATGCGCGAATGCGGTACGCTGAAGGGACGTCCGGCGCCGACCGCAGCCGCGGCCCGGCGCAAATGATTGAAGGCGGCGACGATGCGCCATGACAGCCAATAGGCGAGGGCGATGCAGATCGCCAGTGAGATGCCGACGCCGGCCGCGTAGGTGCCCATGCCTTGCAGGAAGGCGGTACGCGGGCCGGCGGCCGGGCTGTTGACCACCACGGTCCAGCCGTAGCGCGACAGGCCGCTGTAGGCGGTGGTGACGGGGTCGCCTTCCTTGGTGTGGGTGGCGCCGGCGCCTTCCGGGCCCTGCCGGCGCATCAGGTCCTGCAGGCCGGGCGTGATCTGCTGGGTGACGAACAGGTCCTGGTTCCTGGAGCGGGCCACGATGCGGCCGTAGGCGTCGATCGCGCCGATCACGGAATCCGAG
The DNA here is from genome assembly GCF_056397205.1 of Massilia sp. 05N420. Lineage (NCBI taxonomy): Bacteria > Pseudomonadati > Pseudomonadota > Betaproteobacteria > Burkholderiales > Oxalobacteraceae > Massilia > Massilia sp. 05N420. The sequence goes on along the minus strand of NZ_JBFTMX010000057.1, from coordinate 11,582 downwards.
GGCGCGCGCTGGCGCTCGAACACGTGCACGATGCGGTCCGGGCGGATCACGGCGCTCAGCACATAGCCGTGGCCGCGGTTGTCGCTGACGGGGATCCGCACCGGGACGGCGGCGCGGCCGCCCTTGCCGCGCACGATGCCGCCGACCACGGGGCGGTGCAGGCTGAGTGCCAGGCGCAGGCTGCGCGGATCGGCGGCTTCGCCGGCCGGCGAGCCGAAGGGCATGGTGGTACGGAATATGGTTTGGCCCGTGTCGTCGGCCAGGAAGACACCCAGCCACTCCGGCTGGGACTGGGCATGCGCGCGCGCCACCTCATAGAAGCCGCGCAGGTCGCCCTCCATCAGGGCCGGGACGCGGGCCAGGGTCGACAGCGAGGCGACGGTCGAATCGAGTTCGGCGTCGACGGCGCTGGACAGGGCGCGGGACAGGTCCAGCATCGCACGCTCCTGCTCGCGCTGGCGGTATTCGCTGGCCACGTGGATGCTCCAGATGCCGAGCAGCGCGAGGGGCAGCAGCCCGATCGCGGTCAGGAGGATCAGCAGGTGGCGGAGCGGCAGCGAGCGGCCGCGGTGAGCGTGCATGGTGGCCCGAGGGTTAGGCGGTGGGAAAAAGCTTCGGTCAAAAAAAAGCGCTCCGGTCCGGAGCGCTTTTTCGGTCGCAAGACCCGATTACTGGATCTTGGCTTTCTTCATCAGCTCTTCGCGGAAGGCTGCCAGCTTACGCTGCTGCAGCTGTTCTCCGACCTGCTGCTTGACTTCTTCCAGCGGCGGGATCTTGGCCGCGCGGGTGTCTTCCAGCTTGATGACGTGGTAGCCGAACTGGGTCTTGACCGGGGTTTCGGTGATCTGGCCCTTGCCCAGCGAGGTCATGGCCTTCGAGAACTCAGGCACGAAGTTGGCCGGGCTTGCCCAGTCCAGGTCGCCGCCGTTCTGTGCCGAACCCGGATCCTTCGACTGCTTGGCCAGGTCTTCGAACTTGGCGCCGCCCTTCAGCTTGGCGATGATGGCCTTGGCTTCGTCTTCGGTGCCGACCAGGATGTGGCGGGCGTGGTATTCCTTGTCGCCGACCTGGCCCTTGAACTTGTCGTACTCCGCCTTGATTTCGGCGTCGGTGACCGGATGCTTCTTGATGTAGTCGGCCAGCATCGCATTGATGATGATGCTCTGGCGGGCATTCTCGATCTGGTTCTTGACTTCCGGACGGGTGCCGATGCCTTGCTTGTCGGCTTCCTGGATCAGGACTTCGCGGCCGATCAGGTCGCGCTTGATCGCCTCGCGCAGTTGCGGCGAATCGGTGGCCTTGCCCTGGGCAACAACTTGCTTGACGACCTGGTCGACCTTGGCCGCGGGGATGGGCTTGCCATTGACGGTCGCGACGTTTTGTGCGAACGACGGCAGGACTACCATCGCGGTCATGGCTAACAACAGGCGGGCTGGCTTGACAATCATTTATTCGATCCTATTCAAATACGAAAAGTCGCGAGGCGACGAAAACCGGCGGCACGGGGGCCGCCGGTGATGCTACATCTTACTGCACCTTTGCCTTTTTGACCATTTCCTCTTGGTACGAGGCCAGCTTCTGCTGGGTCAGGGCGTCGGCGATCTGCGGCTTGACTTCATCCAGGCTCGGCAGCTTGGCCGGGCGGACGTCGTCCAGCTTGATCACGTGGTAGCCGACCTGGGTCTTGACCGGCTTCTCGGTGATCTGGCCTTTGCTCAGGCCGGTGAAGCCGGCGGCGAATTCAGGCGGGAAGGAGGACGGGCTGGCCCAATCCAGGTCGCCGCCGTTGTTGGCGGTGCCGGTGTCTTTCGACTGCTTGGCCAGGTCTTCGAACTTGGCGCCGCTCTTCAGCTTGGCGATGATGGCGTTGGCGTCGGCTTCGTTGTCCACCAGGATGTGGCGCACGTGGTATTCCTTGTCGCCGGTCTGTTTGGTGAAGCGGTCGTACTCTGCCTTGATCTCGGCGTCGGTAACCGGATGCTTGGCGATGTAGTCGCGGGCCAGGGCGGTGATCACGATGGTCTGGCGGGCGTTCTCCAGCGCCTGCTTCACATCCGCGTTCTTGTCGTAGCCCTGCTTGATCGCTTCCTGCATCATCACTTCGCGGGCGATCAGGTCCTTCTTGATCGCTTCACGCAGTTGCGGCGAATCGGTTGCCTGGCCCTGGGCCACGACCTGCTTGACCATCTGGTCGGCGCGCGAGGACGGGATCGCCTTGCCGTTGACGACGGCGAGGTTCTGGGCGAACGAGGACGAGGTGGCAAACGATGCGGCGATAGCGATCAGGGCTAACAGCAGCCGTGCTGGCTTAAAAGTCATGGTGGTTCCTGTGAGGGGGTTGCTTGGACGAGATTGGATTAGTTCTTGTAATACGTAGCAGATTTTCGAACAGATTACTTAAGACTTCCTGAAGGCTCAGGCTATCGACAATTCCGATGGTGCAAGGGCGGTGATCGCCAGTGCGTGAATGTCGGTATGCATCATGCCTTGCACGGCATCATACACCAGCCGATGGCGCATGACGAGCCTCTGGCCCTCGAAGCGATCGGAAACGATTCGGACGCTGTAATGGCCCCCGCCGGAGGCCGCGCCGGCATGGCCGGCGTGCAGGTGCGAATCGTCGCCGACCTCGAGCTGGGAAGGCTGCAGGGCGGCCTGCAGCAGGGAGCGGATGCGCTCGACGCGCTCGTTGCTTGCGCTTGGAATGTTCATGCGTCCTCCTGTTCTTGAATGTGCTTCGACAGCATCAGGGTCTGGATGACGATGAAGGCGAAGAAGATGCCGGTCACGCCGAACAGCTTGAAGCTGACCCAGGCGCCGGTATTGTCCTTGAAGACGATGAAGGCCATGACCAGGTTCAGCACGCCCACCAGGGCGAAGAAGGTCATCCAGGCATAGCCGACCTTGGCCCACACGGGTTCGGGCAGCTTGATTTGCGCTTCCATCACCTTGCGCACCAGGTTGTTGCGGAACCCGACCTGGGCCACGAACAGGGCCAGGGCGAACACCCAGTACAGTATTGTCGGCTTCCACTTGATGAAGTTCTCGTCGTGGAAGTAGATGGTGGCGCCGCCGGTCACGGCGATCACGCCCAGCGACAGCCACAGCATGCCGTCGACCTTGCGGCCGCGCGCCAGCAGATACAGGATCTGCAGCACGGTGGCGACGATGCCGACCGCGGTGGCCAGCATGATCGGCGACTGCGCCGGGGTGACGTTGCCGCCGGCGATCAGGCCGCCCATGTACTGGACCGCCAGGGCGTGGGCCGCCTCCTGGTGGCCGTCGGCGAATTTGAAGACGACGAAGAAGAGAATGACCGGGAACAGGTCGAACAGGAATTTCATGCGTGTGCGCGTACCTAGTGTGAAAACCGTGATTATGCCGCTTCGAAGCGCAGTGCGGCCGAATTGATGCAGTAGCGCAGGCCGGTCGGCGGCGGACCGTCTTCGAACACGTGGCCCAGGTGGGCGTCGCAGACGGCGCAGATGATCTCCGTGCGCACCATGCCATGGCTGCGGTCGACCTTCTCGATCACCTTGTCCGGGTCGATGGCGCGGAAGTAGCTGGGCCAGCCGCAGCCGGACTCGAACTTGGCGTCGGACTCGAACAGCGGGGTATTGCAGCAGACGCAGTGGTAGATGCCGTGTTCGTGGTGGTCCCAGTATTTGCCGGTGAAGGCGCGCTCGGTGGCCGCGTGGCGGGTCACCTGGTATTCCATCGGGTCGAGCTGGGCGCGCCACTCGGCGTCGGTCTTGGTCAGTTTTTCGGTCATGATGATTGTCTTGATGCTTGATGATTGGGTCAGGAGGAGCAGCTCACCTCGAGGTGAGATGCCCAGTCCGGCGGCAGGGCCGCATAGTGTTCGTTCTCCGGCTGCTCGTCGAAGGGATGTTCCAGCACGGCGAGCAGCTTGCGGACTTCGGAAAAATCGCCATTCTGCGCCTTTTCGATCGCGGTCTGGGCCAGATAGTTGCGCAGGATGTATTTGGGATTGACGCGCTGCATGGCCTCGCGGCGCACGGCATCGACGCTGGCTTCCTGGCGCAGGCGGGCGCGGTAGTCCACCGCCCAGGCATCGAAGCCGGGACGGTCGAGGAAGAGGTCGCGCAGCGGCGCATCAGCCTCGGCGCGGTCGTCGTCGAGCACGTCGACACGCAGTTCGCCCAGGCGGCGGAAGAACAGGGTGAAGTCGACGCGGTTCTCGTGCATCAGCTTGAACATCGTATCGGCCAGTGCGCGGTCGCCGTCCTGCGTCGTGACCAGGCCCAGCTTGGCGCGCACCAGTTCGTCGAACTTGTCGCCATAGGCGTCGACATAGCCGTCCAGCGCGGCCTCGGCCGCCTCCTTGTCCTGGATCAGCGGCAGCAGGGCATTCGCCAGTGCATAGCAGTTCCAGTGGCCGACCGGCACCTGGTTCGAGTAGGAATAGCGGCCGCCCTGGTCGGTGTGGTTGCAGATGTGGTCGACGTCGAAGGCTTCCATGAAGCCGAAGGGGCCGTAATCCAGGGTGATGCCGAGGATGGACATATTGTCCGTGTTCATGACCCCATGCATGAAGCCGACCGCCTGCCAGTGCGCGATCATGCGCGCGGTGCGGCGCGTGACTTCGGCCAGCAATTCCAGATAGGGGTTCTCCGTGTTCTGCAGTTCCGGATAGAAGTCGCGGATCACGTAGTCGGCCAGGATGCGCAGCTCTTCCTGCTTGCCGCGGTAGTGCCAGTGCTCGAAGGAGCCGAAACGCACGAAGCTCGGCGCCATGCGGGTGGCGACGGCGGCGGTCTCGATGGTTTCGCGCACCACCTGCTGGTGCGAACCGGTCAGCATCAGGGCGCGCGTGGTCGGGATGCCGAGGGCGGCCATGGCTTCCGAGCAGAGGAATTCGCGGATCGAGGAACGCAGCACGGCGCGGCCGTCGCCCATACGCGAGTAGGGCGTCAGGCCGGCACCCTTCAGTTGCAGTTCCATCGGACCTGCGGGGCCGTTAAGCTGGCCCAGCAGGATGGCGCGGCCGTCGCCCAGTTGCCCGGCCCAGTGGCCGAACTGGTGGCCCGAGTAGACGGCGGACAGCGGCTGGGAACGCGGCGGTACGTGGTTGCCGCTGAAGACCGCGACGAAATCTTCCTGGGCGAGAAGCGCCGGGTCGAGCCCGGCCAGCGCCGCGGCCCTGCTGCTGGCCGCAACGAAATAGGGCGCAGGCAGGGGCGTCGGCATCAGCCGCGTGTAGAACGCGGGCGGCAATCCAGCAAAGGAATTGTCGAATGGCAGGTCGTCAGCGGTAATGGCGTTTCCTTCTTGGTCGGGCGTTCAGGTCGTGTTGCCGGGATTCTAACCCAGACGGCGGGATGACAGGGCACGCTTGTGTGCAGCCCACCCGCCTTACATTCAGTAAGGGGTCGACCCAGCCGCTCTGATGCGTCGCAGCATCGAAAACCGTTGACGCTTTCCGCAAGGCCGTCCCACACTCGGCCGCAACGACCACAGGAGGCCCGATGCAGTCCTATCCACAGAGCCCCGTCACGGGGCAGATGATGAGCCAGCCGCTCTCGATCTCCAGCATCATCCAGTTCGCCGCGCGGCACTACGGCGGCAGCGAAATCGTCTCGCGGCGCGTCGAGCCCGACCTCACGGACCTGCACCGCTACAGCTACCGCGCCTGCGAACTGCGGGCCCGCCGCCTGGCGCGGGCGCTGGTGGAGCGCGGCATCGCGATGGGCGAGCGGGTCGGCACCCTGGCCTGGAACGGCTACCGCCACCTCGAACTCTATTACGCGGTGTCGGGCACCGGCGCGGTCCTGCACACCATCAATCCGCGCCTGCATCCGGAGCAGATCGCATATATCGTCAACCATGCGGAAGACCAGCTGCTGTTCTTCGACCTGACTTTCCTGCCGCTGGTCGAGGCGATCGCGCCGCACTGCGCGAGCGTGAAAGCCTTCGTGCTGATGAGCGATCGCGCCCACATGCCGCTTGAAACGCGCATCCCGAACCTGCTCTGCTACGAGGAACTGATCGAGGCCGCGTCAAGCGACTACAGCTGGCCCCTGTTCGACGAGAACGCCGCCGCCGCCCTGTGCTACACCTCGGGCACGACCGGCAATCCGAAGGGCGCGCTGTACTCGCACCGCTCGACCGTGCTGCATGCCTACGCATCGGCGATGCCGAACGTGCTGAACGTATCGGCGCGCGACACCGTGCTGCCGGTGGTGCCGATGTTCCACGTGAACGCCTGGGGCTTGCCGTACTCGGTGCTGCTGTCGGGCGCCAAGATGGTCTTCCCCGGCGCCCAGCTGGACGGCAAGTCGCTGTACGAACTGTTCGAGCGGGAGGGCGTGACCTTCTCGGCCGGCGTGCCGACCGTGTGGCTGGGCCTGATCAACTACGCGCTGCAGAACGGGCTGCGGTTCTCGACCTTCCGCCGCACCGTGATCGGCGGCTCGGCCTGCCCGCCGGCGATGATGAATACCCTGATCGACCGCTTCGACGTGCAGGTCATCCACGGCTGGGGCATGACGGAGATGTCCCCGCTCGGCACCACCGGCGGACTGCTGGTCAAGCACCTCGCGCTGCCGAAGGAGGAACAGCGCAAGATCCTGCAGAAGCAGGGTCACGCGATCTATGGCGTCGACATGAAGATCGTCGACGACGACGGCGTCGAGCTGCCCTGGGATGGCGTGCGCTTCGGCCACCTGCTGGTGAAGGGGCCGTGGATCGTCGCCAGCTACTTCCGCGACGAAGGCGGCGACGTGCTGCAGGACGGCTGGTTCCCGACCGGCGACGTCGCCACCATCGACCCGGACGGCTTCATGCAGATCACCGACCGCAGCAAGGACGTGATCAAGTCCGGCGGCGAGTGGATCGGGTCGATCGACTTGGAGAACATCGCGATGGCCCATCCGGCCGTGATGCAGGCGGCCTGCATCGGGGTCCATCATCCGAAGTGGGACGAGCGGCCGCTGCTGGTGGTGGTGCGCCGGCCCGGCGCGGAGCTGACGCGGGAAGAGCTGCTCGGCTTCTTCGAGGGGAAGATCGCGAAGTTCTGGATGCCGGACGACGTGGTGTTCACCGACAGCCTGCCGCTGGGCGGCACCGGCAAGATCCAGAAGAACCGCCTGCGCGAGCTGTACCGGGACCACCGCCTGCCCGGGACCTGAACCAACCGGGATTCAGGTGGGCGTATCGGTGTCGTCCCAGCCGGCGTCTTCGAAGCAGGTGAGCCAGTTGAGGCTGTGGTGGCGTTCCGAGACCACGCCCGGATCGACGCCTTCCGGCAGTGGCTTGCCTTCCTTCCTGGCCTGGCGCACCAGCCAGTGCAGGCGGTAGTGCAGGTCGAGGGCATCCAGGATCCCGGCCGGCGGGCGCAGCGTGAGCTTGTCGCCGGCGACGTCCTCGAGGCGTTCCAGCAGGGTGCGCGCGGTCAGCGCGGCGTCGCAGGGCTGGTCCGGCCAGGGCAGGTCGCCCAGGCCCAGCGCCCATTCCAGGGTCTTCAGGCTCTCGTAGCGCCATGAGAACCGGGCCAGTTCGGCGGCATCCGGTTGTTCGACGGCCATGAAGGCGGCTTCGTCGGGGCTGAGAACCTGGCTCAGGCCCGGCAGCTTGCGCTCCAGTTCCTCCGCCGGCAGTGGATTCCCGCTCGCCAGCGATTCTGCCCTGAGCGCCACCGCCAGCAGGGCGACGGCGCGGCGTCCGGCTTCCGGTATCCCGCGCAGGCGCAATTCCGGTTCGGCGACCAGCGGCGGCAGGTGGGGCGAGGGCTGCAGGCCGCGGGCGGACAGCAGGGCTTCGGTGGCGGCCTTGCGCCGCGCTGCGGCGGCCGGGTAGGGCACGACGGCATCCGCTTCGGCGGCGCCGTCCTTGCTCGACACCAGCACCTTCAGATGCGGGTCGCGCGGCTGGCCGTCCGGCAGTTGCAGCAGCGCGTTGGCGGCCAGCGCCCAGTCGGCGAGGGCGGCGATGGCGGCGGCATCGGTGCGCACGACGCCGAAGCTGAGCTGGTGGCGGGTGCGCTGGATATGGCGCATGACGTGGTAGCGGGTGCTGCTCATCTTGCCGCCGCCCAGCGACTGCAGGTAGTGCAGGAAGCCGCCGAGTTCGCCGCGCAGCTCCGGATCGCCGCTGTCGCGTCGTCCGTGCAGGCGGTGYGGGAAGGGAGGCGGCGGCACCTCGTTCAGGGTGCAGTAGGCATTGACCAGCAGCTCGTCCTGGATGGCGGCGGCCTGGCGCGGTGCGAAGAGTTGTTTCAGCTGTTTGAACATCGTTGGGCTTCGGTAAGGCATTCGGGACGCCGCATTGTCCTCCATTCTTTCCTGCTTGACCACAGCTTGAGCCGGTGCTACTGTACTATCTGTTCTAGTACAGTGAGGTTCCTATGAATCGGCGTGCTCCCCTGATGCTGCAGATCGTCACCGGCGATCCGCGGCCCATCATCCGCCAGATCACCGACGGCATCAAACGCCTCGTGGCCGGCGGCGAGCTGCTTCCCGGCGACGCCCTGCCCAGCGTGCGCGGCCTGGCCCAGCAGCTCTCCATCAACCCGAACACGGTGGCCAAGGCCTATGCCGAGCTGACGGCCGAGGGCTGGCTGCTGTCGCGCGCCGGCCTGGGGCTTTACGTGGCCGAGCAGCGCCAGCGCCTGTCGGACGCCGAGCGCGCACGCCGCCTCGACGAGGCGGTCGACCGTTTCGTCGGCGACGTCATCGGCCTCGACTATCCGGCCGACACCATCCTCGACCGCGTGGCGGGCGAGCTTTCTCAATACGAAAACAAGAAATCGGCATGAACGACCATCCAAGCGAATTCGTCATCGACACCGAAGACCTGTGCCTGCAATACAGGGGCAAGCTGGCGCTGGACCGGCTCAGCCTGCGCCTGCCGCGCGGCGGCATTCATGCCTTCGTCGGCGCCAACGGGGCCGGCAAATCCTCGCTGTTCCGCGTGCTGCTGGGCTTCGAACCCCTGACTTCCGGTTCGGCGCGCGTGCTGGGCCACGACTGCGGCCGGCTGACGCCGGAACTGCGCGGCCGCATCGGCTTCGTCAACGAAGAGCACACGCTGCCCGGCTGGATGCGGGTGCGCGACCTGATGCGCATGCAGCAGCGCCACTACGAACAGGACGGGCGGCAGCGCTGGAACGGCGCGCGCTTCGACGAGGTGCTGTCGCACTTCAATGTGCTGCCCGCGCAGCGGGTCGGCGAACTCTCGCGCGGCGAACGCGCCGGCCTGAACCTGGCGCTGGCCCTGGCCCAGGGCCCGGAACTGCTGATCCTCGACGAGCCGACCCTGGGCCTGGACGTGGTCGCCAAGCGCGCCTTCCTGGACGCGATGCTCCAGACCAGCATCGACGACGGCTCGACCATCGTCTACTGCTCGCACCAGATGGACGAGATCGAACGCGTGGCCGACAACCTGGTGATCCTCGAACGCGGCAGCCTGCGCACCATGAGCGGGCCGGACGACTTCTGCGAACGGGTGCAGCTGTGGGTGGCGGAGTTCCCCTTCAAGGCGCCCGAGGTGCGCGAGATGCCGGGCGTGCTGCAGGTGCAGCAGCTCGACGGCCTGACCCACATCGTCACTTTCGACCAGCAGGACGGCGCCGCCTTCGAGGCCCGCCTCAAGCTGCTGGGCGCGCGCCGCGTGCAGGCCATGGCGCTGGGCCTGGACCGCGCCGTCAACGCCTTCCTCTCCCATGGACATGCCGGCGCCCGCCGCGCCGCTTAAGCTTAAGGAATACAGCAAATGATCGAACTGTTCTTGTCCGAGCTGCGGCGCTTCCGGAATGCCGCCGCCATCTACTTTGCCGCCAGCCTGGTGCTGGTCACGGTGCTGAACCAGCCCGTCGACATCGCCAACGGCATGAAAGAGCTGCATGCCATGGTGCTCCTGCTGTATGCGCTGTCCGGACTGGGCTTCGGCCTTTACCAGTTCGGCAGCTACCGCCAGCCGAGCCGCTGGATCTGGCTGCAGCACCGGCCGCTGCACCGCGGCCGCATCCTGGCGGGCATCGCACTCGCCTCCGTGCTGCTGATCGCGCTGGCGGTGGCGCTGCCCCTCTTCATCGTGCTGGGTCTGCAGGAACGGCTTACCCAGCGGGTGGTCGACGTCCGCCATTATGCCGGCGTGATCTACCTGGTCCTGTCGACGGTATCCGCCTGGCTGGCCGGCGCCTACATCATGCTGCACCGCAGCCGCTGGGCCTTCGTGATCCTGGTGCTGCCCATCCTGCTCACCGTGCACCTGGCCGGCTACGCGACCGTCCTGGCGCTGGCGCTGACCTGCAATGCGGTGCTGCTGTTCCTGGTCTATACCGTGTTCCGGCCGAACCGCTATACCGGCGACGATGCGGTCGCCACCGTCGCTTCGGCGGTGCCGCTACAGCTGAGCTTCTACATTGCCCTGCTGTGGGGCGGTTCGATGCTGTTCCAGGTCGGCCAGATGATGGCGGGCGTGCATCCATTGTCGGGCGGGCAGGCGCTGGGCGGCGGCCTGGTGGAGGCGCAGCGCTTTACGCCGCGCGAGGCCGTGCAGGCGGGGCTGGCAGGCGCGGCCGACCCGCGCGCGGCCGGCTGGCGGGCAGGCCTGGCCGCGGGCGAGGCCGCCAGGGTCGGCCCGGAGGTGCGCGAGTATGCGGCGCGAAATCTCGTCTCGAACCGCGGCCGGCCGGAATTCCGCGACGATCGCCAGCATGCCTGGACCTTCAGCCACGACCGCATGATCTACCGCGGCCACCACCTGCGCCTCGGTACGCCTGCCGGCTCGTATGGCGCCGGCGGCATCGGCGACGTCACCCCTTTCGATTCGCAGCCGGTGGTGATCGGGGACAACCAGCGCAACGGCTACCTGGTCAATGCTCACGATCTGTATGAAATCCGCAAGGGCACGCTGGGCCTGCGCCACCGGATGCACGTCGAAGGCGCCGAGCAACTGGGCGCCGGCGTCGCCGTGCTGGGCCGACGCACCGCCGTGCTGACCAACCGCCGCGTGCTGCTGTTGCAGGACAGCGGCGGCCAGCCAGCCCCGGTCGCGGCCGTCCCGCTGCCTGTGCCCTTCGGCGACATCGAGCGGGTCGACGCGGCCCCGGTGGCGGACGGCACCCTGGTCAGCGTCATCGCCGGCGAGCGGCGCAACCATGGCGTCGACGCCGCTCCCCAGGTCACCTATCTGGTGGATGCGGGCGGCCGGGTGACGGTAGTCGCGCGGCGCGAGCTGGCCCATGACTTCCCGGCACTGTTCGAGCACAAGGACTGGTGGGTCTCGCCGCTGCTGCAGGCGGTGGTGAGCCTGCCGGACCTGCTGATCGACAAGGGTGCGGTGCCGGACTACGGCGCCAGCCGCTTCGCGCCGCTGCTGCTCGAGCGGCCGGCCGTGGCCTGGACGGCGGCCGGCGTGCTGGCGCTGCTGTCCGCCCTGGGCGCCCTCTGGTGGACGCGCCGCGCCGCGCTCGGACCTCGGCCCCGCCTGGCCTGGTGCCTGGCCTGCCTGCTGCTGGGCCTTCCGGCGCTGCTGTCGCTGATGGTGCTGCAGCCGCGCGCCGCGCGCCAGGCGCCGGCGCGCAGCAAGGAAGCGGCGGCGCCGGCGGCGGCCTGAGA
>NZ_JBFTMX010000056.1:0-41754 GCF_056397205.1 Massilia sp. 05N420 | reverse complement strand
CGGTATCTCCGACGAGTTCGGCATCATCCGCCACATGGTCAACCTCGAGGTGGTCAACACCTATGAGGGCACGCACGACATCCACGCCCTGATCCTGGGCCGTGCGCAGACCGGCATCGCGGCCTTCTGATCCTTGCCTCCCGGGCGGGCACGCATGAGATACTGCGCGCTCGCCCGGGGCCGCTGACCCGGGAGTCATGTGGACAGGAATGCAATGGCTTTGCGCAGTTGGAGATCGAATCGGAAGCTCGGTGCCGCCTTCGCGGCATGCACGCTGGTGCTCGTCACCGTGTCCGCCTACGCGATCGTCAAGAGCCGCCATCTGAACGAGCTGCACCGTACCCTGGCCTCGCGGGCCGAGGTCTATGGTTCCACCATCGGCGGCGTGATCGACCGCTACGAATTCCTGCCGCTGGCGATCGCCCAGAGCGACCTGGTGTCCGCCCTGCTGGAGCATGAGGGCGGCGTGTCCGCGGGCGAGGTGAATGCCTACCTCGAACGCATCAACCGGCGCGCCGGTGCCTTCGCCGTCTATGTGATCGGCCTGGACGGCACCACGCTGGCCTCGAGCAACTGGAAGGAGCCGACCTCCTATGTCGGCCAGAACTACGGCTTCCGTCCCTATTTCAAGCAGGCCGCGGCCGGCGGCACCGGCCGCTATTACGGCATCGGCGTGTCCACCGGCGAGGCCGGCTATTTCATCGCGCAGCCCGTGTGGCGGCACGAGCGGGTGATCGGCGTGGCCGTCGCCAAGGTCAACCTCGACTGGCTGGAGCGCTCGTGGCGCTCGCACGGCGGCAGCGAGCAGATCCTGGTCAAGGACGGCAACGGCGTGATCCTGCTGTCTTCCTTCGAGGGCTTCAAGTTCAAGCTCGAGGCGCCGCTGTCCGAGGCCGCCCAGCGCAGCATCCGCGAGCAGCGCCAGTTCTACCGCGAAGACCTGACCTTGTTGCCGCACCAGGTGAGGGAGCGCTTTGCCGACGGCGCCTCGGTGCTCTCCTTCGACAATCGCACCGACTACCTGGCGGTCAGCCATCGACTGGCGCCGCTGGAGTGGGACATCACCGTGCTCGCCGAACTCGACCAGGTGCGGGCGGCGGCCAGGAATGCGGCGATTGCCGCCGCCCTCGGCTGGGCCTTACTCATGCTGGGCGCCCTGTATGCCGGCCAGCGCCGCAGCCGCGTCCGCGACCGCCTGAATGCCCAGCAGGCGCTGTCTCAGGCCTATGCCGAACTCGAGGTCAAGGTGGCCCAGCGCACCGCCGACCTGCAAAGCGCCAACCTGCGCCTGCAGGCCGAGGTGAGCGAGCGCGAACGCGCCGAGCGGACCCTGCGCTATGCCCAGTCCGAGCTTGTCCAGAGCGGCAAGCTGGCGGCGATCGGCCAGATGGCGGCCGGCGTCACGCACGAACTCAACCAGCCATTGGCGGCGCTGCAGACCTTCTCCGACAATACCCGGGTGCTGCTGGCGCGCGGCCGCATCGACGACGCGCTGGACAACCTGAGCACCATTTCCGACCTGGTCAAGCGGCTCGGCTACATCACTTCGCAACTGAAGGGGTTTGCCCGCCGCAGCGACGACGGCAAGCAGTCGGCCAGCGTGCGCACCGCCTTTGCCCAGACCATGCTGCAGATCCGCACCCGTCCGGGCAGCGAGCGCCTGGTGCTGACGGAGGAATGGCCCGGGCACGACGTACTGGTGCCCTGCAATCCGATCCGGCTCGAACAGGTGTTCACCAACCTGGTGTCGAACGCGATCGAGGCGGTGGCGGCGCCGGGCGAAGTGCATATCGCCGTCGTCGTGCGGCAGGACGGGGAGCAGGTCACGATCGAGGTCAGCGACAACGGTCCGGGCGTGCCGGTATCCCTCATCGACCGCATCTTCGAACCCTTCTACACCACCAAGGAGCAGGGACTGGGACTCGGCCTGTCGATCAGCGCCGGCATCGTCCGCGCCGCCGGCGGCGCGCTGACGGTCCGCAACCGCACCGCGAGCGAAGGCGGCGGCGCCCAGTTCATCATCAGCTTCACCTGCCATAGGGAATCCCATGCTTGAAACCAGCTCCGACGGCATGCAAGTGCTGTACGTGGAAGACGATGCCGTGGTCCGCAAGGGCGTGCGCCAGGCGCTCGAACTGGCCGGGCTGAACGTCATCGCCTGCGCCACGGCCGAGGAGGCGCTGCCCCACCTGTCGCCGGCCTTCCGCGGCATCCTGCTGAGCGACGTCAGGCTGCCGGGCATCGACGGCCTGAAGCTGCTGAAGATGGCGGTCGAGGAGGATGCGACCCTGCCGGTGATCCTGGTGACCGGCCATGGCGACGTCTCGATGGCGGTCGACGCCATGCGCCAGGGCGCCTACGACTTCATCGAGAAGCCGTTTTCCACCGACCTGCTGCTCGAAGTCTGCCGGCGCGCGCTCGACAAGCGGCGCCTGGTGCTGGAGAACCTGGACTTGCGGCGCCAGCTGGACAACCGCGCCGGCATCGAGGCCCGGGTGATCGGGCGCAGCAGTGCGATGACCCGGGTGCGCCAGCTGGTGCTGAACCTGGCCCCCAAGGATGCCGACGTGATCATCCTGGGCGAAACCGGCACCGGCAAGGAATTGATCGCGCGCTGCCTGCACGAGTTCAGCGAACGCAGCCAGCATCCCTTCGTGGCCCTGAATTGCGGCGCCCTGCCGGAGTCGATGTTCGAATCGGAACTGTTCGGCCACGAGGAGGGCGCCTTCACGGGCGCCCAGCGCCAGCGCATCGGCAAGATCGAGTATGCCAACGGCGGCACCCTGTTCCTCGACGAAATCGAAAGCATGCCGCTGGCGCTGCAGGTCAAGCTGCTGCGCGTGCTGCAGGAACGCAAGGTCGAGCGGCTCGGCTCGAACCGCCTGATTCCGGTGAACTTCCGCGTCATCACCGCGGCCAAGGAAGACCTGGCGGCGCTGGCGGAGCAGGGCAGCTTCCGCGCCGACCTGTATTACCGCCTGAACGTGGCCAGCCTGACCCTGCCGGCCCTGCGCAACCGGCGCGAAGACATTCCGCTGCTGTTCGAATTCTTCGTGCTGCAGGCGGCGCGGCGCTACGGCCAGCCGGCCCCGCTGGTGGGCGAGGAACTGCTGCATGCGCTGATGGCGCATCGCTGGTCCGGCAATGTGCGCGAACTGCAGAACGTGGCCGACCGCTTCGTGCTGGGACTGCTCGACGATAGCCTGGCGCCGGCCGAAGCCAGGCGCGAAGTCTCGCTGGCGGAACAGGTCGACGCCTTCGAGCGCTCGATCATCGAAGAGGCGCTGCGCCGCCATGGCGGTAACATCATCGATGCCGCGCAAAGCCTGAACATCCCGAAAAAGACCCTGTACGACAAGCTGAAGCGTTTCGACATCTCAACCGCGCAATTCCGCTGACGCGTATTGCTTATCGCTAAGGCCTGGGCCTATGATACGCAACGCTTTCAGGACCCCGCCATGCCGATACCCCGATTCCTCGCCGCCGCTGCCTCCTTGTCTTTCTCGTTCGCCCTGCTGCACTCGCCGGTCCAGGCCGCGCCAGCCGGCGAGCCGACCAAGGTCTTGCACATGTTCCTGTCGACCAGCGAGGCCGGCCTCGATCCGGCGGTCGGCTCGGATCTGGCCACCTTGTCGCTGCTGGAAAACCTGTTCGACCCGCTCCTGCGCTACGACTACCTGGCGCGGCCGGTAAAACTGCAGGGGAATACGGCAACCGGCCTGCCGACGGTGGACGACGGCGGCCGCACTTACACCTTCCGCATCCGTCCCGGCATCCATTTCACGCCGGACCCGGCCTTCAAGGGCGGCAAGCGTGAAGTCACGGCCCAGGACTATGTGTACAGCTTCAAGCGCCTGTACGACCCGACCCTGCATTCGCCCTTCGGCTACATCTTCGACGGCAAGCTGGTGGGCGACGAAGCGCTCAAGAAGAATTTCAGCTATGCCACCGAGATCCCGGGCCTGCAGGCGGTCGACCGCTACACCCTGCGCATCCGCCTAAAGGAACCCGACAACAACTTCCTGTTCTACATGGCGATGCCGGCGGCGTCCGTGGTCGCGCGCGAGGTGATCGAAGCCTATCCGGGCCAGGCCGGCAACCACCCGGTCGGCACCGGTCCCTTCATGATCGGCGACTGGAAGCACAGCGACCGCATCGTGCTGCTGAAGAATCCGGCCTCCAGCGCCGTCTTCCACACCAGCCTGGGCGAGCAGAACGATGCCGGCGACAAGGCCCTGGCCGCGGCGCTGGAAGGCCGGCAGCTGCCGCGCGTGGACCGCGTCGAGGTCAAGATTGCCGAGGAATTCCAGGGCCGCATGCTGGGCTTCCTGAACGGCGAATACGATTACCTCGAGCAGGTGCCGGAATCGATGACCGACATGGTGATCCAGGACGGCAAGCTCAAGTCCGAGTTGAGCGCGCGCGGCATGCAGCTGACCCGCTTCCCGGTGCTGCAGACCTACTATATGTGGATGAACATGCAGGACCCGGTCGTCGGCGGTTATACCAAGGACAAGATCGCGCTGCGCCGCGCCATCTCCCTCAGCTACAACAACGCCGAAGACATCGCCCTGCTGAAGAAGGGCTTCGCGATGAAGGCGGATTCGCCGCTGCCGGCCGGCGTGCTGGGCTACGACCCTGATTACCGCAGCCCGGTACCCTACGATCCGGCCCTGGCGAATGCCCTGCTGGACCGCTACGGCTACGCCAAGCGCGACCCGGACGGCTTTCGACGCCAGCCGAACGGCGAACCCCTGACCCTGGTGATGAGCAGCGAAGCCACGGTCGGCGGCCGCCTGCGCGACGAGCTGTGGCGGAAGTGCCTGAACGCGATCGGCCTGCGCGTGGTCTTCAAGTCGGACAAGAAGCCCGAGATCATCAAGGCTTCGCGCCTGGGCAAGGTGCAGATGTTCGAGAGTAACTGGGTGGCCGACTTCCCCGACGGCGACAACTTCTACCAGCTGCTCTACGGCCCCAACGCCGGCCGCGCGAACTATGCGCGCTTCAACCTGCCGGCCTATAACGAGCGCTACGAACAGGCGCGCGCCCTGCACGACGGTCCCGAGCGGCAAAAGCTGTATTTCGAGATGAACCAGCTGATCCACGCCTATAACCCATGGGTGCCCCTGACCCATGTGCTCTCGGCCGATATCCGTCAACCGTGGCTGAAAAACTACAAACGCCACCCGGTCGAATTCACGCAATGGCGTTATCTGGACGTCGATGTTGCGGAAAGAGCACGCGCTACCCGAGGGAAATGATAGTTTTTGCTAGATTTTCCCTAGCTAAACATTCCCTGTAGTTATACTCAGCTCCGGATTTTTCATTGGAACGCGCAAATACGTCCGCGTACCCTCGAAATCAAAATAACGTAATGCAAAGACATTACTTGACAGTACAAAATCCCAAAAGACAGTCGCAGCACTACCCAAGGAGAGACGCGTGAAGTTGAAGAAGTTAGCACAGATGATCGCCCTGATCGGCATCGTCAGCCCGGCCGTTGCACAGGAAGTGCCGGCGGATAAGCCGATCCAGCGCGTTGAAATCACGGGTAGTAGCATCAAGCGCATCGCCAAGGAAGGCGCGCTGCCGCTGGAAATCATCAGCCGCAAGCAGATGGAAGACCAGGGCATCGTCACCGCCGAGCAGTTGATCGCCAACCTGAACGTCAACGGCAACGGCTCGGACAACCTGGCCTCGAACTCGGACGTCACCTCCGGCGCCCAGCGCGGCAACAACGGCGCCTCGAGCGCCAACCTGCGCGGCCAGGGCGCCGACTCGACCCTGGTGCTGCTGAACGGCCGCCGCGTGGCGACCTATGGCATGAAGGGCTCGGCGGTCGACCTGAACTCGATCCCGTTCGCCGCGGTGGAGCGCGTCGAGGTGCTGAAGGACGGCGCTTCGGCGATCTACGGTACCGACGCGATCGGCGGCGTGATCAACTTCATCACCAAGAAGAATTACCACGGCCTGGAAGCCCAGGCATTCGAAGATGCCACCCAGCACGGCGGTGCGAACATCGCACGCGCCTCCCTGACCGGCGGCTGGGGCGACCTCGACAAGGACGGCTACAACCTGCTGGTGACCGGCGCGCGCGCCGAGAACAATGCCTTGAAGGGCAGCCAGCGCGACTTCGTCAACACCTTCCAGCCGAACCGCGGCGTGTCGGTCGACACCCGCGGCGCACCGTTCGCGAACGTGTTCGGCGTGTCGCCGACCTCGTACGGCAAGACCCTGCTGGGCACCAACGCCAGCGGCGTGGCGGCGGCAGGCGGTACCCAGCTGTACAACGGCATCAGCGTGCTCGACCTGCCGGGCGGCAAAGGCTGCAACAGCATCGACGGCATGGCCGCCTATGACGAAAAACTGTGGGACACCCCGAGCGCCGCTTACGGCTGCGCATGGGATACCGGCCGTGCGGCCGTCCTGCAGCAGCCGGTGACCAGCAACAATGGCCTGGCGCGCCTGACCATCCAGCGCGGCGAGCACCAGCTGTTCGCCGAACTGGTCGGTTCGCAAGTGACCTCGAAGAAGAGCTTCTCGCCGAACCAGATTTCGCCGTCGACCGTCAACTTCCCGTACAGCTCGTTCTACCCGAGCACCGGCTCGGCGTACAACATGGTGTACAACGAGCTGGTCAAGGTATTCCCGAGCATTGCCGCCAACTATGGCTCGCCGATCGCCTACCGCTGGCGCTGCATGGAGTGCGGCAACCGCGAGATCGAGACCGAAAGCAAGGCAGGCCGCCTGCAAATCGGCGCCGATGGTCCGCTGACCCTGTTCGGCCGCCGCTTCGACTACCGCGTCGGCCTGTCGAAGGCCTACAGCGAAGCCGAATCGCACCTGGGCAAGGGCTATAACTACACCGCCGCCCTGGCCAATGCGCTGGGTACCGGCATCATCAACCCCTTCCTGCTGCCGGGCGAGAAGCAGAGCCAGGCCGCGATCGACCTGATCAAGAGCACCTCGGCCGAAGGCGTCACCATGTACGGCGGCCGCACCACCCTGACGCAGGCCGACGCCGCGCTGTCGGGCGAGGTGTTCCAGCTGCCGGCCGGCGCCGTCATGGCCGCGATCGGTACGGACCTGCGCCGCGAAGGCTACTCGTTCAACGGCGACGGCCGTGCCGCGTCAGCCCGTCCGGCCATCCTGAACGCGCCGTTCGACGACCAGAACGCGCTGAAAGAACAGAAACGCGACATCAAGGCGGTCTACTTCGAGTTCCTGATCCCGGTCACCAAGTCGCTGGAGCTGAACATCGCCGGCCGCCAGGATCATTACTCCGGCTTCGGCAACACTTTCAACCCGAAATACTCGTTCCGCTTCCAGCCGATCGATTCGCTGATGTTCCGCGGTTCGTACAACACCGGCTTCCGCGCACCGTCGTTCAATCAGCTGTTCAACGGCATCACCGAGTCGCAGTACGCCGGCAAGGACTTCGCCGACCCGGCCAAGTGCCCGACCCTGAAGGTCGACAGCAGCAAGCCGGGCTGCGAATCGGTCACCCCGGTCATCTGGACCGGCGGCAGGACCAACCTGGGTCCGGAAACCGCCAAGCAGGGCACGCTGGGCGTGGTCTGGCAGCCGCTGGCCAACTTCTCGATGAATGCCGACCTGTGGGAAATCCGCAAGCAGAACACCATCGACTCGTTCACGCTGGCGACCATGACCGCGAACTACAACCTGTTCAAGGACCAGTTCCTGCGTGACGGCGCCGGCAACCTGACCGTCGTCGACCAGCGCTGGGTGAACGCCGGCGAGCGCATCACCCGCGGCCTGGAACTGGGCGCCCGCACCAACGGCAAGCTGGGCCAGGGCACCTGGACCGCCAGCATCGACGGTACCCGCCTGCTGGAGAAGAAGTCGCGCGCGACCACGAACAGCGCCTTCGGCCCCAGCGAAGTCGGCCTGTTCACCTTCACCGGCGACCTCGGCCTGAAGTGGAAGCACACCGCCTTCCTGACCTACAAGCAGGGCGACTGGAACACCACGCTGACCAACGTCTACCGCGCGGGCTACAAGGACCAGRTGCTGCCGGGCGTGGCCAACGGCGTCGTCCATCCGGCCGACCTCAATCCGGACGTCAAGGCTTACTCGATCTTCCACCTGAGCCTGAGCTACACCGGCGTGCCGAACACCACCATCACGGCCGGCATCAAGAACCTGTTCGACAAGGACCCGCCGTTCGCGATCACCTACGACAGCAACTCGGGTGCGGGCAGCACCTGGGAGCCGCGTGTGGCCGATCCGCGTGGCCGTTCCTTCACGCTGCTGGCGAACTACAAGTTCTTCTGATCGCCCGTATCGCCAACGGCCCGTCGACCGGGGAGCATGTCTCCCCGGCCCGCGGGCCGTTTTTCATTGTTTAATTCAGACGCTAGCGCATATGTCGAGTCACAGCACCATCAGCAGGCGCGGTTTCGGCAAGCTGGCAGCCGCCTCGCTGCTGCTGCCGGCGGCGTTGTCAAGCCAGGCGGCCACGCGTCCGCGCACCTCTCCCATGAAACACCTGATCAAACCTCCCCGCCTCAACAAGGGCGACCTGGTCGGCCTGATCGCACCGGGCGGCTACACCAGCGACGCCTCGATCCAGAAGGCCGTGAAAAACATCGAAGCGCTGGGCTTCCGGGTCAAGCCGGGCAATTACCTGCGCGAGGTCTGGGGCAATTACGGCGGCACGGTCGCGGCCCGCATCGCCGACCTGCACGGCATGTATCGCGACCCCGAGGTGAAAGCCATCTGGGCGATCCGCGGCGGCTCCGGCTGCATCTCGCTGCTCAAGCACCTGGACTTCGACCTGATCCGCAAGCACCCGAAGATCCTGCTCGGCTACTCGGACATCACGGCCCTGCACCTGGCCATCCACCGCCACGCCGGCGTGGTGAGCTTCCACGGCCCGGTGGCCTCGAGCACGCCGTCCGATTACTCGAACCAGCACATGCTGGCGGTGCTGATGGATCCGCGCGCCAGCTACACGATCCCGATGTCGGCGGAGAATGCGCGCCGCGCGCTGCAGGAGCCGCAGTACGCGATCCGCACCGTGCATGGCGGCGTGGCCACCGGCCCGCTCATGGGCGGCAACCTGTCGCTGGTGAGCGCGCTGGCCGGCACGCCCTATGCCGCCGATTTCCGCGACAGCCTGCTGTTCATCGAAGAGGTGAACGAAGAGCCCTACCGGATCGACCGCTGGATGACGCAACTGGACCTGGCCGTGGGCCTGGACAAGGCGGCCGGGGTCATGATCGGCATCTGCGAGAACTGCGGTCCGCAAGGTCAGGGCTCGTCCTTGAGCCTGGATGAAACGCTCGACGTGCACCTGCAGTCCCTGCACGTGCCGGCGGTGAGCGGCTATTCCTTCGGCCACATCCGCAACCAGTTCACGATTCCGGTGGGCGTGCGCGCTACCCTCGATACGGCGGCGCAGACTTTGACCTTGCTGGAGCCCGCGGTAAGCTGATTCAGCGGGCGTTGAAGACCATGCAGGTGGTGGTCGCATGCGCATACAGCCTGCCCTGCGCATCGACGATCTTGCCTTCGGCGGTGGCCAGCTGGCGGCCGCAATGCAGGACGGTGCCGATCGCACGCAGCGGCCCGCCGTCCAGGCGCGCGCCGCGCACCAGGTTCACGCTCAGTTCCGCCGTGGTGTAGGCCTGGCCCGGCTCCAGGCTGGTCTGCACAGCGCAGCCGACCGCCGAATCGAGCAGGGTGGCGTACCAGCCGCCGTGCACGGTGCCCATCGGGTTCAGGTGCTTCTGCTGCGGCGTGCCCTGGAAGACCGCCTCCCCGCGGCTGACGTCGACGAGGCGGAAGTCCAGGGTCTCGGCGATCGGCGCGTAGGGAAAGCGGCCTTCGAGCAGGGCCTGCATGATGGCCAGGCCCGTCATCGAACGCGCCTGATCGGCCGGCACCACGCCGGCACGCGCGCTGTTCCGCTCCGCCCGTGCCCGCACTTCCTCCAGCTGCCGCTGCCATTGTTCCATCGTCGCCTGTGCGTCCATGCCGCCTCCTTTTCATGATCAAAGGAGCATTCTGCACCGGCGGCGCCAAGTCTGCTGGCGGCGGCTTCAGCTGCCCAACAGCGTCCTGCAGCGGCTCACCAGGAATTCGCGCAGCACCCGCACCGCCGGCGACACCTGCTTGCGGTTCGCCACCAGCATCGTCAGCGGCGCATTGACGCCTTCCCACTCCGGCAGGATCAGGCGCAGGCGGCCGCTGGCAAGGTCGGCATGCACGTCGAGGCGCGAGCGGTAGCAGATGCCGAGGCCCGCCAGCGCCCAACGTTTGACGATCTCGGAATCGTCGGCCACGCGGTCGCCCTGCACGGCGATCTCGATCTCCTCGTCTCCCTTGCGGAAGCGCCAGCGGTCGTTGACGGCTTCGTCCAGCATGAAGCACAGGCAGTTGTGGTCTTCCAGTTCGCGCGGCGAGGCCGGCACGCCATGCCGCGCCAGGTAGGCGGGCGACGCGCACAGCACGCGCCGGTTCTCCGCCAGCAGCGGCAGCGCCACCATGCTGGATTCCGGCTGCACGCCGAAGCGTAGCGCGATGTCGACCGGCTCGCGGTAGATGTTGGCGAGGCGGTCGGTGAGTTGCAGCTTCAGCTTCACGCCCGGATAGCGCGCCTGGAAATCGTTCAGCCAGGGCAGCACCACGTGGCGCCCGAGGTCGGAGGGCATCGAGATCTGCAGCTGGCCTTCGATGGCGTCCTGACCGGCCCGTACTTCGTCTTCCGCTTCGCGCAGGCCGTCGAGTAAAGGCTTGCTGCGCGCGAGCAGGCGCTCGCCGGCCAGGGTCAGGCGCATGCTGCGCGTGCTGCGGATGAACAGGGCCGCGCCGAGGTCGGCCTCCAGGCGCTTCAGGCTGGCGCTGGCCACCGCCGGCGAGGTGTCGAGCATTCTTGCGGCGGCCGACAGGCTCCCCTGTTCGGCGGTGGCGACGAAGGTTTCCAGGTCCTGCAGCTTCTTGATTTTCAAGATTTCTTTGAAAGTGATATCCGGATTGCCCAGTTTATCAAAAAGCCGCGGCTGGTCAGAATGGCATCCATCGCATCGTTATTTCGACAAGGAGCCTGCACATGAAAGCCATCGGATACCAGAACAACCTGCCCATCGACCAAGCTGAGTCGCTGGTCGACATCACGCTGCCGGACCCGGTCGCCGAAGGCCACGACCTGCTGGTCGAGGTGCGCGCGGTGTCGGTCAATCCGGTCGATACCAAGGTGAGAAAGAGTGCAAAGCCGGAAGCGGGGCAGTGGAAGGTGCTGGGCTGGGATGCGACCGGCGTCGTAAAAGCCGTCGGCCCGGACCTCACGCTGTTCAAGCCGGGCGACCGCGTCTGGTACGCCGGCTCGATCGCCCGCGCCGGCAGCAACAGCGAGCTGCAGCTGGTCGACGAGCGCATCGTCGGCCGCATGCCGGCCTCGCTGGATTTCGGCGCCGCCGCGGCGCTGCCGCTGACCGGCCTGACGGCCTGGGAGATGCTGTTCGACCGTCTGCAGGTGCCACGCGACGATAGCGGTAAAGGGAAGACGCTGCTGGTGATCGGCGCGGCGGGCGGCGTCGGCTCGATCCTGGTGCAGCTGGCGAGCCAGCTCACGCAATTGACCATCATCGGCACTGCCTCGCGCCCTGAAACGCGGGAATGGGTGCGCGAACTGGGCGCGCATCACGTGATCGATCACAGCAAGCCGCTGGCTTCGGAAATTGCGGCCGCCGGCCTGCCCCAGCCGGCGTACGTGGTCAGCCTGACCCACAGCGACCAGCACTTCGACCAGGTCGTCGAGGCCATCGCGCCGCAGGGCAAGTACGCGCTGATCGACGACCCGACCACGCCGCTCGACATCATGAAATTCAAGCGCAAGGCGGTGTCGCTGCACTGGGAGCTGATGTTCACGCGCTCGCTGTTCAATACGCCCGACATGATCGAGCAGCACCGCATCCTGGATCGGCTGGCGGAGCTGGTCGATGCGGGGACGATCCGCACCACGGCGAACGAAAACTTCGGGCGCATCAATGCGGAGAATCTGCGGCGGGCGCATGCGCTGATCGAGTCGGGGCGGGCGCGCGGGAAGATCGTGCTGGAAGGGTTTTGAAGCGGTGATCAGAAACGATGCTGGATGCCGGTGGTGATACCGCTTTGCGTCGTCCCGCTGCCCGGCTCGTCACGCGACAGGCCGACCCGCTGGCCATGCTCGGCCCTGGCGTGGGCCGCTACCAGATAGAGGTCGGTGCGCCTGGACAGGGCGTACAGCGCGCGTGCCACCAGCATGGTCGGGTCGGCATCCCGGGCTGCCGGCAGGTTCCTGGTGTTGATGTGGTAGGCGGCACCGGTCAGCGTCACCTTTCCTGCCACGTAGGTGATACCGCCCCAATAGGTATCGCCGCGCACGTCCGCGGTCGCGGCCCTGCTCGCCTGCAGCTTGTAACCGCGCATGGCAGCGGTGTAGCGCCACCGGCCGGTCTGGTAGCTGGCGCCCAGGTGGAAAGCGGTGCTCTTGTCGCGATTGCCCGTGGCGGCAACGGTGCTGCCGTTGATCTGCTCGTAGGCGGCCATCAGGCCCAGGCCATTGGAAAGCCAGGAGCCGCCCACTGCATACTTGCGGCCGTCGGCCGCGTTGCCGGCCTGTTCGCCCAGGCCGATGCTGGCGCCATAGGTGAAGCCACTGCTATGGCCGGTGTACTTGACCAGGTTGTCGAAGGCGGTCGTCATGCCGTACTTCGAGGGGCCGGTCGCGGAGCCGGTGGTGGCCCACGAATACCTGGATGCGTAGCCCAGCGGGTCGAACTTGCCAACCAGGTCATAGGTCGTGGTGAAGGAACGGCCGATGACCACGCGGCCGAAGGCACCTTCCAGGCCCACGTTGGCCTGGCGCTTGAACAGCGGGCCGTCGGTGGCGCCGGTGTCCATCAGGATGCCGCCCTCGAGGTTGAACACCGCCTTCAGGCCGTCACCCAGCTCTTCGCTGCCGCGCAGGCCCCAGCGCGCGGTGTTCTTGCCACCCGAGATCACCCGTACCATGCCGCCGTCATTGGCGCCGCTGTGGTTTACGGCTTCCACGCCGGCATCGACCAGGCCATAGACCTGCACCCTGCTCTGGGCATTCGCGGAATTGTTCAGGAAAAGCGCTGCCAGGACGGCGAGCGCGAGGGCCGACTTCTTCATATTGTCTCCGGGAGTAGATGTGATGCACGGCTGGTTCTTGCCGGCTGTTAGGCCGCCGGCTTCGAGTCCGCTGGTTACTGCACGCCCAGGACTACGCGCCGGCAACCCTGGGCCTGGTGTGGGGGAGGTGTCAGCGCACCGTCGGACGGCGCGCCAGCGCCACAGCCTCGGGCTCCGCTTCATGCTTCCGGGACGAGCCGCGATACAGGATACAGGTGGCGAACAGGCCGCACAGCGCCGCAGCCGTCAGCCAGTAGCCCGGGGCAGCCTTGTCGCCGGTCTGCTGAATCAAATAAGTCGATACCGCCGGCGTGAAGCCCCCGAATACGGCCGTGGCGAGGCTGAAGGCCAGCGAGAACCCGGCGACGCGGATTTTCTCCGGCATGACTTCGGTCAGTGCCGCCATCGCGGCACCGTTGTACATGCCGAAAAAGAACGAGAACCAGAGCAGCACCATCAGCATGCGGGCGAAGCTGGGTGCGGAAGCCAGCCAGGACAGCGCCGGGTAGGCGGTGCAGATGGCCAGCAGGGTAATGGCGATCATGATGGCGCGGCGCCCGATCCGGTCCGACAGCGCGCCGCCGACCGGCAGCCAGAAGAAGTTGGACAGCCCGACGAACAGGGTGACGGCCAGGCTTTCCGCGGTCGACAGTTTCAGCACCGTCTTGCCGAACGTCGGCGTATAGACAGTGATCAGGTAGAAGGTGGTGGTGGTCATCGCCACCAGCATCATGCCCGCGATGACGGTCTTCCAGTTCTGGAGCATGGTCCGGTACACCTCTCCGGCGGATGGGCGGTGCGTGCGTGCCTTGAACTCCTCCGTTTCCGTCAGCGAACGGCGCAGGAAGAAGATGAGCGGCACGATCATGCAGCCGACGAAGAAGGGAACGCGCCAGCCCCAGGCAGCGATTTCATCCGCGCTCAGCCATTTGTTGATCCCGTAGCCGAGTGCTGCCGCCACGACGATGGCAACCTGCTGGCTGGCCGATTGCCAGCTCGTATAGAAGCCTTTGCGTCCCGGCGTGGCGATTTCGGCGAGATACACCGAGACGCCGCCAAGCTCGGCGCCGGCGGAGAAACCCTGCAGCAGCCGGCCGACCAGCACCAGGGCCGGCGCCAGCAGGCCGATGGTCTGGTAGCCGGGAACGCAGGCAATCAGGACCGTACCGCTGGCCATGATGGCGAGCGTGACGATCAGGCCCTTGCGCCGCCCCACCCGGTCGATGTAGGCTCCGAGGACGATCGCGCCGAGCGGCCGCATCAGGAAGCCGGCACCGAAGACGGCGAAGGTCATCATGAGCGAGGCGAATTCGCTGGCCGCAGGGAAAAATACCTTCGAAATATAGGTGGCATAAAAGCCGAACAGGAAAAAGTCGAACTGTTCCAGGAAGTTGCCGCTGGTGACGCGCAGGACCGCGCCGATGGTCGAGCCGCGGCTGGCCCTGCCGTGTGCGTGTGCCGAAGGTGTATGCATGCTGTTGTCTCCTTGTGTTGTATGCATGGCGCGCGGCGGTCGGCCGCGCGCGAATTAATCCGCGCCCAGGTTCGGTCCTTTCGCCTGCCGCTTCTCGATGGCGGCTTTTAACAGGGATGCGGAACGATAGATGCCATGTGCAAACTTGCCGTAGGGGAGTGTTGCAAACAATGCCATCACGACACCGAGGTGCAGGGCGAGCAGCAGTGCCATCGAAGCCGTGTCGCGCCAGGCCAGCAGGGCCAGCCCGGTGATGCTGATGAGCAGCAGCAGCACGATGAAGCCGCGGTCCATCGGCCGCTGCGCCGTGTCGCCGTGGTTCGGGTCGCGGCGCAGGTTCAGCCACAGCAGTCCGGCCGGCCCGATCAGCAGGCCGATGCCGCCCGCGGTGCCGAGCAGCACCGGCACGCTGAAGAAGGGGTAGGGCGCTTCCAGTCCGAGAACATAATGGTAGAGCGTGGCCACCGAGGTGGCGGCGAAGCACAGCATGAAGCCGTAGAAGGTGGCATGGTGGAAGCGGCGCCGGGCCAGGGTGAAGCCGTCGTCGGCCTCGTTGCAGCCCTCGCCGTGTCCGCCGTCCAGGTAGGTGAGCGTCAGGACATTCTTGGTCGCTTCGGCCACGGCGGGCGCCGTCGCCGTGCCGGCCTCGACGTCGCGCCAGAAGCCGGTCACGCCAATGCCGAGGGCAAGCACCGCGAATCCGAACACCGCGCCGAACATGGCGGCAAGCTGGTTGTGCGGGAAGATCGCGTAGAAGTTGCTACCCGACGGGGAGGCGCCGAGGCCGCCGTTGGCCATGACGGAAAGCACCAGGAACAGCGCCAGGCTGGCGGCCAGGGCCAGCGCCACCGCCAGGCCGTTGCGCTTGTAGAGCGCGCCGGCGGCGGCCGGCCAGGCATAGGCCGAATAGGTATCGAGGCGTACCTTGGCCATTGCCTTCGGGACGTTCACCGCGAATTCATGAGGCGGTGCGTATTGGCACGAGTGGTAGCAGGCTCCGCAGTTGTGACACAGGTTCGCGAGGTAATGCACGTCGGCCTTGCCGAACTCCAGCCGGCGCGTCATGGCAGGAAAGACGGCGCAGAACCCTTCGCAGTACCTGCAGGCGTTACAGATCTGCATCTGGCGCGCGACCTCGGTCTCGTTGTCGGTCATGCGGGCAATCGGAATGACCCGCGAACGGCCCGTTGCCGCGGGCAGCGGCGATGCGCTGTCGTGGGCCTCGCGGACCAGTGCTTCAAGCTTCTGCATGTTGAACTCCAGAATGGCGCGATGTTGCTTGCGTTGCCTGTGCCGCCTGTGCGGCCTGGCTGCCGGCAATGCGGCCGAAGGCGGTGCCGATGGACATCCCCACCCCTGCCGTGTAGCCCTTGCCCAGCACATTGCCGGCCATCATTTCGCCGGCGACGAACAGGTTGTCGCTGGGCTGTCCGTCGAAGTGGACCTGCGCCTTGTCGTTGACCTTCAACCCCAGGTAGGTGAACGTCACCCCCGGCCGCAAGGCGTAGCCGTAGAATGGCGCGGTGTCGATCGGACGCGCCCAGTGGGTCTTGGGCGGGGCCAGTTGCTCCGTATGGCAGTCGTCCAGCCTGGTGTGATCAAAGGTGCCGGTGCGGCAGGCCGCATTGTAGGCGCTGATCGTGGCGACGAATTCGGCTTCCGGCAGGCCCAGCTTCCTGGCCAGTTCGGGCAGGGTGTCGGCCTTCTCGCCCGGGAACACCGGCGGCATGAAGCGGCCGACCGCCTTGGCGTCGATGATGGAATAAGCGATCTGCCCCGGCTGCTGGGCGACCAGGCGGCCCCAGATCGCATAGCGCTTCGGCCAGAAGTCCTCGCCCTCGTCATAGAAGCGCTGCGCATCGCGGTTCACGACCACGCCCAGCGACACGCAGTCGATGCGGGTGCAGATGCCGCCGTCGTACAGGGGCGCGCGGGCATCGATGGCAACCATGTGCGCCTGGGTCGGATCGCCGATCTTGTCGGCCCCGGCGTCGATCATGAACTTGAGCAGGTTTCCACTGTTGAAGCGCGTGCCACGGATCAGGAAATTATCTGCCGGCCATTCACCGCGCTCGTTCTGTCCCCATGCTTCGCGCAGCCATTCGCGGTTGGACTCGAAACCGCCGGCAGCCAGGACGCAGGCCCGGGCTTGGAAGCGTCGGCTGCCGCTGCGTGCGGCGACGAACCTGCCGCCCTCCAGTTCGATCGCGTCCACCGGCGTGTCGTACAGGACGTGCACGCCGAGCGCCTCGGCGCTGCGGTAGTAGGCATTTACGAGCGCCTTGCCGCCACCCATGAAAAAGGCGTTGGTTCGGGCCACGTGCAGGGCGCCGGACAGTGGCGGCTGGAAGCGCACGCCATGTTTCTGCATCCACGGGCGGCAGGTGGACGATGCGCGGATGGTGAGGCGCGCCAGGTGCTCGTTGGTGATGCCGCCGGTAACCTTGAGCAGGTCTTGCCAGTATTCTTCTTCCGGGTAGGCCTCCACGAGCACGTCCTGCGGACCGTCGTGCATGCAGCGCAGGTTGCGCGTATGTTGGGAATTGCCGCCGCGCCATTCGCGTGGCGCCGATTCGAGCAGTAGTACCGAGGCGCCTGCTTCGCGCGCCATGAGGGCTGCGCACAGCGCCGCATTACCCCCGCCAATGACAAGAACGTCAACCATCCTCGCCGTCTCCTTGATGATATCGAGAGGCGACTGTAGACGTCAGCAGTTTCTGCCGCTATCACATGCGCGGCAATAGGTCTTCAGTTTTTGTGAAGACTTGGTTCGCGCAGCGTCGCGCCCGGCCAGCGGCCGTCCGCCACCAGGGCCCTTGCGACCTCGATAAGCAGGACGCGCGCGGCCAGTCCGGCCGGCGACAATTCGTCGTCGGACACACTGACGATGAGGTTGGGCCGGGTCGCATCGCTGTCGGCGACCGGGACACTGGCCAGCTCCGCGTTTTCCGCCCGCGCCAGCGCGGCACCCGGCTGGATCGTGGCGCCTATGCCACCACGGACCGCATCCATCAGCATCGCCAGGCCGTCGACTTCGGCCGCGATGTGCGGCTCGTACTTGGCGTGCCTGAACGCCGTGTCCAGCAAGGACCGCAGTCCGTGCTTGCTGGTCGGCAGTACCAGTGGCAGCTCGCCCAGTTGCCCAAGCCGCGCTTCCCCGTCCTGGGGCATGCCAGGCAAGTTGGTGTGTCCGATCACGAACAGCTGCTCATCGAGGACCGGCAACACGCTCCAGCGTTGCGCCGGTTCTTCCTTGAACAGGATCGCCAGGTCGATCTGGCGTGCGCCGAGCATCGATGCGAGGTGTCCGGACAGGCTTTCCACCATCCGCAGCCGCACATGCGGATAACGCTCGCGCATCGCCTTCATGAAGGCCAGCCCCATGACGCCGGCTGTGCTGGGCGCCATGCCGACGCTGACGTGGCCGGAAAGGCGGGCTTGGCGAGCGGCGACGGCGGCGTCGTCGATGTGGCGCAGTGCGAGTTGGGCCTGGCGCAGGAACGCAATACCCGCGTCGGTCGGCACCACGCCGGTGGAAGTACGCTGCAGCAGCCGCGTCGAGAGCTCGTTCTCCAGCCGTGTGATCTGCTGGCTCAATGCGGACGTGACCAGTCCGAGTTCGAGCGCCGCCTTGCCGATGCTGCCGTGTTCGACCACGCTGGCAAAATACCGTAGCTGCCGTATTTCCATGGATTCCTTGATAGTCCTTAGCGCAGTGCGCGCGTCATGTAGCTGATGTCGTGGCTCGCATCGTCGATCCTCACCATGTCGGCGATGCGCGCGATCGTGGTGAAGCCCGAATGCAAATAGAGTTCGACGGCTGGATGATTGTCCGAAAGGACCTCGAGGTCAATCCAGGCCAGTGCAGTATCGCGCCGCGCCCAGTCGACGGCAGCATCGACCAGCCGCGCCCCAAGCCCACGCCGGCGCCGGGCGCGATGCACGCCCATCCCCAGCATCGCGCGATGCCGCGCCAGCGGTTCCGGCCGCGCACGCAAGTCGATGTGACCCGCGATCGAGCCGCGGCTATCGACCGCCAGCCACAGGCGGCGCCAGCCCGGCTCGCCGACCGGGATGGCGAGACCTTCGATGAAGGCCACCTTCAGGCCGGGCGGGAGCTGCGACTGCGCCCTCGACAAGGGCTGGAACAGCGGGGCGCCATCACGACCGTTGTCGCGCAAATGATCGTCCAGGTAGACGAAGAAGGGCGGCAGGTCGGCCGCACCTGCCGGCCGGATGTTCACAGCGCCCGCGCGATCAGGATCTTCTGGATGTCGCTGGTGCCTTCGTAGATCTGGCACACGCGCACATCGCGGTAGATGCGCTCGACCGGGAAGTCGGCCACGTAGCCGTAGCCGCCGAACACCTGCATGGCGCTGGAGACGACGCGCTCGGCCATCTCGGAGGCGAACAGCTTGGCCATCGCCGCTTCCTTCAGGCAGGGCAGGCCCGCGTCCTTCATCGATGCCGCATGCAGGATCAGCTGGCGCGCGGCCTCGATCTGCATCGCCATCTCGGCCAGGCGGAACTGCACGGCCTGGTGGTCGAAGATGGCGGTGCCGAAGCTCTCGCGTTCCTTCGCATAGGCCAGCGCTGCTTCGAAGGCCGCGCGCGCCATGCCGACCGATTGCGAGGCGATGCCGATGCGTCCGCCCTCCAGGCCGGACAGGGCGATCTTGTAGCCTTGCCCTTCTTCGCCGATCAGGTTCTCGGCCGGGATGCGGCAGTTCTCGAACACGATCTGCGCCGTATCCGACGAGTGCTGGCCCATCTTGTGTTCGATGCCGGCGACGATGTAGCCGGGGGTATTCGTCGGCACCCAGAAGGCGCTGATGCCCTTCTTGCCGGCAGCTTTATCCGTGACGGCCATGACGATGGCGACGTCGCCGTTCTTGCCRCTGGTGATGAACTGCTTGGTGCCGTTGATGATGTACTCATCGCCATCACGGACGGCGGTGGTGCGCAGGGCGGCGGCATCGCTGCCGGTATGCGGCTCGGTGAGGGCGAAGGCGCCCAGCATCTCGCCTTGCGCCAGCGGGCGCAGCCACTTTTCCTTTTGCGCCTCGTTCGCGTACATCATCGCGATCGAGCATACCGGGCAGTTGTTCACCGAGATGATGGTCGAGGTGCCGCCGTCGCCGGCCGCGATCTCTTCCAGCACCAGGGCCAGCGACACGTAGTCGAGGCCCGCGCCGCCGTACTGTTCCGGCACCGCGACACCGAAGGCGCCCAGCTGGGCCAGTTCCTTCAGTTCCTCTTTCGGAAAATGCTGCTCGCGGTCCCAGCGCGCTGCGTTGGGTGCGAGGCGCTCCTGCGAATAGCTGCGCAGGGCGTCGCGGATCATCTGGTGTTCTTCGCTCAGAATCATATGTCTCGTATCGTTATCGTTGTTCGTGACGGCTTACCAGCTGATCGGTGTACCGTCGTGGTTCAGGAAGGCGCCGTTCTTCGAGGCGTCGGCCCCGGCCAGGGTGGCGCGCAAGGTGCGCACGCTTTCTTCGACGCTGAGCGGGGCGCCGGCGCCGCCCATGTCGGTCTGCACCCAGCCCGGGTGGAAGCTGAGGCAGGTGACGCCTTGCGGCCCGAAGCTCAGCGCGGCGTCCTTCAGCACCGAATTCAGTGCCGCCTTGCTGGCGCGGTACAGCGAGCCGGAGGCATTGCTGCGCTCGCCGATCGAGCCCATGCGCGAAGAGATCACCGCCAGCCTGCCGCGCGCGTTCGCCACCAGCGGGCCGACGATGGGCAGCAGGCGCATCGCCGCCAGCACGTTGGTGTGCATGACGGCGTCGAACTCCTGCTGGGTCGGAAAGCCGTCGTGGCGCGGACCGTAGACACCGGCCACCAGCCAGGCGTGATCGATCTTCTCGTCGTCCAGTTTCCATCCCAGGCCGCCGATCGCTTCGGGATTGGTCACGTCGAGCTGGTGGGCTTCGGCGCCCAGTTCGCGCAGCGCGTCGCAGTCCTGCGGTTTGCGGGCGGTGGCGATCACGCGCCAGCTGTCGGCGCGGTACTGGCGCACCATTTCGTGGCCGATGCCGCGCGAGGCGCCGATGATCAGGGCTGTAGACATGAAAATTCTCCTTCAATTCCGTGGGGTGGGCACGGGGTGCCCACCCTACCACGATGCATCGTGTACTGCTTACACCATCTCGATCGCCATCGCGGTCGCTTCGCCGCCGCCAATGCACAGCGAGGCCACGCCGCGCTTGCCGCCGGTCTTCTTCAGCGCGCCCAGCAGGGTGACGATGATGCGCGCGCCCGAGGCGCCGATCGGGTGGCCCAGCGCGCAGGCGCCGCCGTGGATGTTGACCTTGCTGTGCGGGATGTCGAGGTCGCGCATGGCGGCCATCGGCACCGCGGCGAAGGCTTCGTTGATCTCGAAGAGGTCGACGTCGCTGGCCTTCCAGCCGGTCTTTTCGAACAGCTTCTTCATCGAGCCGATCGGCGCGGTGGTGAACAGGTTCGGTTCCTGGGCGAATGTAGCGTGGCCGACGACGCGGGCGATCGGGGTCAGGCCCAGCTCCTTGGCGGTCGACTCGCGCATCATGACCAGGGCGGCGGCGCCGTCGTTGATCGACGAGGACGAGGCGGCGGTCACGGTGCCGTCCTTCTTGAAGGCGGGCTTGAGCGACGGGATCTTGTCGATCTTGGCCTTCAGCGGGCCTTCATCCTTTTCGATGATCTGTTCGCCCAGGCGGTTGGCGACGGTCACCGGCGCGACTTCCCATGCGAAGCTGCCGTCGTTGTTGGCGGCTTGCGCGCGCTTGACGGATTCGATCGCGAAGTTGTCCTGCTCTTCGCGGGTGAACTGGTAAGTCGCCACGCACTCTTCGGCGAAGGTGCCCATCGAGCGGCCTTCGCCGGTCTTTTCGTTGCGCGAGTAGGCGTCTTCGAGGCCGTCCAGCATCATGTGGTCGAACATCGGCGCGTGGCCGATGCGGTAGCCGCCGCGTGCTTTCGGGATCAGGTAAGGGGCGTTGGTCATCGACTCCATGCCGCCGGCGACGATCACGTCGGCGCTGCCGGCTTTCAGGGCGTCGTAGCCGAAGATCGCGGCCTGCATCGCCGAGCCGCACATCTTGGAGAGGGTCACGGCGCCGGTGGACATCGGCAGGCCGGCCTTGATCAGTGCCTGGCGCGCCGGGGCCTGGCCCTGGCCGGCCATCAGGCAGTTGCCGAAGTAGACGTGTTCGACCTTGATTGGGTCGACGCCGGCGCGTTCGACGGCGGCCTTGATCGCCACCGCGCCCAGGTCGCTTGCGGTCTTGGAGGAGAAATCGCCCTGGAAGGCACCCATCGGGGTACGGGCTGCGCCGACGATAACGACTGGATCATTCATTGTAAGGTCTCCAAGTTGGAAGATGGCGGACTGGCCGCCGGGTTAAATGGGTGAAAACGGATCTGCTGCGGATACGGGAACACGTCCTCGACCACGCCGGCCTGGATGCGTTCCTTGTGCGACTGCCACCATGCGCGCGTGAGAAGTTCTGCGTGATGGCGCATGAAGACTGCGCGGATCTTCGGGTTGGCGAGCAGGAAGCGTTCGAACTGCTCGGGAAACACGTCGTGCCGGCCGATCGGGTACCAGGGCTCGGCGGCCATCTCGTCCTCTTCGTTGCGCGGGGCCGGGATGTCGCGGAAGTTGCAGTCGGTGAGGTACTCGATCTCGTCGTAATCGTAGAACACGACGCGGCCGTGGCGGGTGACGCCAAAATTCTTGTACAGCATATCGCCTGGAAAAATATTCGCGGCGACCAGGTCGCGGATCGCGTTCCCGTACTCGAGCACGCCGTGCTCGAGGCGGGCTTCGTCGCCGCTGCGCTCGGCGTCCTGCAGGTACAGGTTCAGCGGCACCATGCGGCGCTCGATGTACAGGTGCCTGATGACGACGCGGTCGCCCTCGATCTCGAGCAGCGAAGGGGCGTCGCGCCGCAGCTGGTCCAGCAGCTGCTCCGGGAAGCGCGCCAGCGGGAAGGCGACGTCCGAGTATTCCAGCGTGTCGGCCATGCGGCCCACGCGGTCGTGGTGCTTCACCAGCAGGTATTTTTCCTTGATTCTCTCGCGCGTGGTTTCCTTCGGCGGCGGATASCAGTCCTTGATCRCCTTGAACACRWASGGGAAGGACGGCAGCTCGAACACCAGCATCACCAGGCCGGGAATGCCGGGGGCGATGCGGAACTCGTCCGAGCTGTGCTTCAGGTGCTGCAGGAAGTCGCGGTAGAACAGGGTCTTGCCCTGTTTCTGCAGGCCGAGCACGGTGTAGAGTTCGCTTCTCGGTTTCTTCGGCATCAGGCTGCGCAGGAACTGCACATAGCTCGACGGGACTTCCATGTCGACCAGGAAGTAGGCGCGCGTGAACGAGAACAGGATCAGCACCTGCTCGGGTTCGGTGAGCACGGTGTCGAGGACCAGCCGCCCGACGCGGTCGTGCAGGACCGGAATGACGAAGGGGACTTCGCGCGCGCCGTTGATGGCGCGGCCGACGATGTAGGCACCCTTGTTGCGGAAGAACAGGTTTGAGAGCACCTGCAGCTGCTGGTTCGGTTCCGCCTTGTCCAGCCCGAACTTCTCGACCATGCGCCGCTCGACCAGGGCGACGTCGCGGTCGAGGTCGGCGAACGGGCAGGCCAGCTGGAAGTTGGTGACGATGCGGCGCAGGGCGAAACGCAGGCCGTCCGCCCGCGGGTAGTAGACGCGGTAGGTCGGCTGCGGTTCATCGGTCTCGATATAGTCGGTCGAGACGGCCGGGCGCACGAAAATGAAATCGTTGCGGTAGTAGCGGCGGTGCAGGATGTGGCAGCTGACGGAGTTGAAAAAGCTTTCCGCCAGCTCGGGACGCTTGTGGCCGGTCAGCAGGCCGATATAATGCAGCTTGGTCTCGCGCCAGGTCTCGTCGTTGAAGTCCCCGGGCGCGTAGGCTTCTTCGAGGACGTGCACGCACTCCTGCACGCGCTTGTCGTAGAAGTCGATGCGCTCACGCGCGGCGCGCTGGGCGGTGCTCCAGTCGGCCTTCTCGAAATAGCCCTTGGCCGCCTGGCTGGCCTGGCGGAACAGCGAGTAATGGCGGTCGAAGCCGTCCAGGATGGTCCGCGCGATGTCGAAGGCGACCTGCGACGAGAGCAGTTTGGGGAAACTTGCCTGGGTCATCGGTTTTCTGCGCGGTGGAGGGTGGACGGGAATATTGTAAGGCTGGACGTTTACTGCGGGGAGAACCCCAGTATTTCTACTAGCTCTACCGTCGTTCCCGCGGAGGCGGGAACCCAAGTTCTGCATGAGTAGTCGGAACGCACACAAACCTGGATCCCCGCCTTCGCGGGGACGACGTTCATGAGCCGCGGGAACGACGTATTCGGGGTGCGGGCCGGCAGCGGTCTTTTCGACTCTATGCACCAGCCCGCGTCTCCTCTCCGCTCTCTGCGTTGAAGCCTTTAGTCGATCAAGCCGTCTCGCCGAACAGCTCGCGGCCGATCAGCATGCGGCGGATTTCGCTGGTGCCGGCGCCGATTTCATACAGCTTGGCGTCGCGCCACAGGCGGCCGACCGGATACTCGTTGATGTAACCATTGCCGCCCAGGGTCTGGATCGCTTCGCCGGCCATCCAGGTCGCCTTCTCGGCGCTGTACAGGATGGCGCCGGCGGCGTCCTTGCGCAGGGCGCGCACGGCGGCCGGGTTGTCGGCGCGGTCGCAGGCCTGGCCGACGGCGTAGACGTAGGCGCGGCAGGCCATCATGGTCGAATACATGTCGGCGATCTTGCCCTGCATGAGCTGGAACTCGCCGATGGCCTGGCCGAACTGCTTGCGCTCGTGGATGTAGGGGACGACCACGTCCATGCAGGCCGACATGATGCCCAGCGGACCGCCGGACAGCACGGTGCGCTCGAAGTCCAGGCCCGACATCAGCACGTTGACGCCTTTACCGACGCCGCCCAGCACGTTCTCGACCGGCACTTCGCAATCCTGGAACACCAGTTCGCCGGTGTGCGAGCCGCGCATGCCCAGCTTGTCCAGCTTCTGCGCGATCGAGAAGCCTTTGAAACCTTTTTCGATCAGGAAGGCGGTCATGCCGCGCGCGCCGGCTTCGATGTCGGTCTTGGCGTAGACGACCAGGGTGTCGGCGTCCGGGCCGTTGGTGATCCACATCTTGGTGCCGTTCAGCACGTAGCGGTCGCCCTTGAGCTCGGCGCGCAGCTTCATGCTGACGACGTCGGAACCGGCGTTCGGCTCGGACATGGCCAGCGCGCCCACGTGTTCGCCCGAGATCAGCTTGGGCAGATATTTACGTTTTTGTTCTTCGCTGCCGTTGCGCTTGATCTGGTTGACGCACAGGTTCGAGTGGGCGCCGTAGGACAGGCCGACCGAGGCCGAGGCGCGCGAGATCTCTTCCATCGCGACGATGTGGGCCAGGTAGCCCATGTCGGCGCCGCCGTATTCCTCGCTCACGGTAATGCCCAGCAGGCCCAGCTCGCCCATCTTCTTCCACAAATCCATCGGGAACTGGTCGGTACGGTCGATCTCGGCCGCGCGCGGGGCGATTTCGCTCGCCGCGAACTGTTGCACTGCTTCGCGCAGCGCGGCGATGTCTTCGCCGTGGTCAAAGGTCAAGCCTGGAAGATGCAGCATGTCGTCCTCTCGTGTCTCGTGTGTCGTTATGGCTGGATGGCGGATGGCTAGACCGGATGATAGCGCGGAGTGACGTTAACGTAAACGTCAAGCGACATGCGGCGTTGCTCTTTCCATGACGACAAGGTGTTGCCGCAAACAGGACGTTCTTGTCAGGCGGCGTCGCGCTGCGAATCGGCGGGTTGCGGCGCGGTGCCCGCCTCGGCCAGCAGGCGCCGGCATTCGTCCTCGTGGACGGCGATCTCGGCCAGCGACATCTCGATGTCGGCGCGTTGCTGCTCGAGGGTATCGCGCTGGTGGGCCAGGACGCCGAGGAAGCGGTTGATCTGGGCCACGGTGTCCTTCGGCGTTTCGTACATGTCGATGATGCTCTTGATCTCCGACAAGGTCAGACCCAGGCGCTTGCCGCGCAGCGTCAGCTTCAGGCGCGTGCGGTCGCGCGGGGTGTAGACGCGGTTGCGGCCGCCCTGGCCTTCGCGCATCGGGCTGAGCAGCCCCTGGTCTTCATAGAAGCGGATGGCGCGGGCGGTAATGTCGAATTCGCGTGCCAGTTCGGCGATGGTGTAGGTCGGGCCCATATTATTCTGCATAGTCGAAAATCACATAGAATCGCAGTCTGCGCTTTTGTTTCCGTTTACGTCAACGTCAATGTTGCATGCATTGTAGCCTGCGGCGCCCGCCCAACACGAAAGATTCTCCGCATGAACCTTCTCGAATCCCAGCTGTCCTATCCCTTCGGCGACGACATCCCGGCGCCCGGCACCGTGCACGAACTCGCGCCCGGCCTGCGCTGGTTGCGCATGCCGCTGCCCTTCGCCCTCGACCACATCAACCTGTGGCTGCTGGACGACCGCGCCGGCGACCGGGCCGGCTATGCGCTGGTCGATTGTGGCGCCGGCACCGACGCTACCCGCGCCGCCTGGGAACAGGTGATCGCCGGGCCGATGGATGGCCGGCCGCTGCTGCGCGTGTTCGCGACCCACTGCCATCCGGACCACGTCGGCTTGTCCGGCTGGCTGTGCGAGCGTTTCGCGGCGCCGTTCTGGACCAGCGCCGCCGAGTTCGGCTTTGCGCGCATGATGGCGGCCGCGCTGCCGGGCGTGGACGGCCCGTCGGCGATTCCCCACTTCCAGCGCCACGGCCTGCTGGACGCCGGCCTGCTGGCGCAGATGCAGGGCCGCCGCAATTACTACCCGAGCCTGGTGCCGGCCGTGCCGCCGAGCTATACGCGGCTGCAGGATGGCCAGCGTGTGAAGATGGCCGGCCGTGAATGGCGCGTGATCACGGGCTTCGGCCACTCGCCCGAGCATGTGTCGCTGTATGCGGAGGAGGGCAGGATCCTGATCTCCGGCGATATGGTGCTGCCGCGCATCTCCACGAATGTCTCGGTGTTCGCGGTCGAGCCGGAAGGCGATCCGCTCACACAATATCTGGCTTCGCTCGACAAGTTCGCCGATCTCCCGGAGGACACCCTGGTGCTGCCCTCGCACGGCAAACCCTTCCGCGGCCTGCACGTGCGCATCCGGCAGTTGCGTGAACACCACGCGGCCCGCCTGGAAGAGGTGCGCGCTGCCTGCACCGAGCCGCGCTCCGCAGTTGACATTGTTCCGCTGATGTTCCGGCGCCAGCTCGACGGCCACCAGCTCGGCTTTGCGATCGGCGAGGCCCTGGCCCATCTGCATGCGCTCTGGTACGCCGGTATCCTCACGCGTGTAACCGGCGCCGACGGTGTCATCCGCTTCGGATTGGCCTGATTTCGGTCCTGTTTCTTTCATATGATGTCTTGCAGGCAAGCCTTGGGCTTGCCTTTTTCGTTTACACGACTGAAATCCGACAAGCAAACGTTTTCTTTTTCCTGTAGGATATTTTTCACACTTACCTATTCTCTTGGCCCAAAGCGCGATAATTGCTGGACAGCACTGTGAGAATTGGTCAATACTCACACGTTTGTTACTTTCAGACTTTTCATCTGTTACACAAGGTCTGAACCATGGAGAAACCATGACGGCCCTGCATGAACCACTAGTACCACCGATGAATTCGACTAACGAGCGCGAAAGCTTCAGCGAACGTCTGCAGCAAGCCTTGAAGAATGCCCATTACTCGCCGGACAGCCCGACGCGGCTGGCGCGCGAATTTAACATTCGCTTCGAAGGCCGGCCGATCACGGTCCACGCCGCACGCAAATGGCTGGTCGGCGAAGCCATCCCGACCCAGGAAAAACTGCGCATGATCGCCCAGTGGCTGGGCGTGCCGGCCGACTGGCTGCGCTTCGGCGGCTCCGAAAACGCCCCGGCCGGCGGCGAAACCGCCGATGCATCGGCCCGTTTCGAATCGGCCGACGTCAAGCTGATCGCCGACCTGCAGCGCCTGGACGAGCACCACAAGCAGCTGGCACGCGAGTTCATCCGCATGCTGGTGCGCATGAACCACCAGCCGAAGTAAGCCCTGCCTGTATGGCATTGCGGCCCGCCCGGAGCACGTCCGGCCGGGCCGTTGTCTATTTATTCTCTACTGCAATTTTTCTTCAACGGGACGGGACAAACTGCCGAGTCTCGCGCATAATCTACCTGCTACTGGCGCCCGCCAGCGTTATCGGTCATATAAGGATGCAGTGCCCTCATGATTAATAACTACAGCAGTACCGCGCAGTTGAAAGACCTCATGACCGCGCCGCCGATGACGGCGGCCCAACACGCAGAAATCATGCGCAAACGTAACGAGCAGCGCAGAAAAATCGAAGACGCAAGAGAAGCAAGGGAGGCAGAGCAGGAGCGCTACGGAGAACCCCGCTAGTCAGGCGGTGTCGTTCTTCATGCCCGCCCAGCGCGGCGCGAGCTCGTTCTCGATGCCCAGCAGGTCGATGACGCGCGCGACCGTGTGGTCGACCATCTCGGCGATGCTGCCCGGGTTGTTGTAGAAGCTCGGCAGGGGCGGGAACACGATGCCGCCCATCTCGGTGACGGCCGTCATATTGCGCAGGTGCGCCAGGTTGAACGGCGTCTCGCGCACCATCAGCACCAGGCGCCGGCGTTCCTTCAGGATCACGTCGGCCGCGCGTGCGATCAGGTTGTCCGACAGCCCATGCGCCACCGCGGCCAGGGTCTTCATCGAACAGGGGGCGATCACCATGCCGTCGGTCTGGAAGGAACCGCTGGCGATGGAGGCGCCGATCTCGCGGTTCTTGTGCACCACATGGGCGAGCGCTTCCACGTCGCGCCGTTGCAGGCCGACTTCCTGATGCAGGGTGAGGGAAGCGGCGTCGGAAATGACCAGGTGGGTCTCGACGCCGGGAATCGCGCGCAGCCGCTCGAGCAGCCGCACGCCGTAGATCGCGCCGGTCGCGCCGGTGATGGCGACGACGATCCGGCGAGGGCGATCAGCCATTCTTTTTCAGCAGGGTCTGCAGTTCGCCGGATTCGTACATCTCGGTCATGATGTCCGAGCCGCCGACGAATTCGCCGTTCACATACAGTTGCGGGACGGTCGGCCAGTTCGAGAATTCCTTGATGCCCTGGCGGACTTCCGCATCATCGAGCACGTTCACGGTGGCGATGTTGTCGACGCCGCAGGCTTTCAGGATCTGGATGGCGCGGCCGGAAAAGCCGCATTGCGGGAACTGGGCGGTGCCCTTCATGAACAGCACGACCGGCGTGTTGGTCCTCGTCGTCCCCGCGAAGGGGGGGACGACGTTGGGTGTTCAATGTCTTTCCCAGGCAGACAGCCTCGGCCCGGCCAACATACTTGCCGTAGTTGGGAATGACAAGATAGCCATGCTTCCCATAAAACCCTACCGCCCGCGCATTCACCCTGCGCGTCTCCAGCCAGACTTCGGTGTAGCCGAAGGCTGAAGCCTGCCGCTCCAGCGCCGCCAGTAAACACCGTCCGGCACCGCTCCCGGGCCGCGCATACATCCGCTTCAGCTCGGCCACGCCATCGGCCAGCGGCCGCAGCGCCCCGCAACCCACCGCTCGCCCATCCGCATCGCGGGCAAGCAGGAAGCAGGCGCGCTCGCCGCGCACGTCGGCCGCATCGAAGGAGGCGGTGCCGTCGCTGCCGGTGATCGCCGCCAGCGCCGCGCCGAGTTCACGGAGCAGGGCCCGGCTCTCGGGACTGTCCGGATCGGCGGGCGTGATGGCGAACACGGGCAGCTTACTTCTTCAGCTTGGCAAACGCCGCCGCCATCGCGCCGCCGGCCGGTGGGGAAGAACGGTCCTGGCGCTGGTTATCGCGCTGGTGCTTATTTTGATGATCAGCCAGGCGCTTGCGGTCGTCGCG
The DNA here is from genome assembly GCF_056397205.1 of Massilia sp. 05N420. NCBI lineage: Bacteria > Pseudomonadati > Pseudomonadota > Betaproteobacteria > Burkholderiales > Oxalobacteraceae > Massilia > Massilia sp. 05N420. The sequence continues at coordinate 12,220 of NZ_JBFTMX010000056.1, read as the reverse complement.
GTCGCCGCGCTGCTGCGGCTGCGAGCCCGCCTGCGGTGCGGAATCCGACAGGCGCATGGTCAGCGCGATACGCTTGCGCTTGACGTCGACTTCCAGCACTTTCACTTTCACCACCTGGCCGGCCTTCACCACCGTGTGCGGATCCTTGACGAAGGTGTTCGACAGGGCCGAGATATGCACCAGGCCGTCCTGGTGCACGCCGATGTCGACGAAGGCGCCGAAGGCGGCGACGTTGGTCACCACGCCTTCCAGGATCATGTCCGGGCGCAGGTCCGAGATCTCTTCGACGCCCTCCTTGAAGGTGGCGGTGGTGAATTCCGGACGCGGGTCGCGGCCCGGCTTTTCCAGTTCCTTCAGGATGTCGCTGACGGTCGGCACGCCGAACTTCTCGTCCGCGTACCTGGCCGGGTTCAGGGTCTTGACCAGCGAGCCGTCGCCGATCACGCTCTTGATGTCGCGCTTGATGTCGGCCAGGATCTTTTCGACCACCGGATACGACTCCGGGTGCACCGCCGAGGCGTCCAGCGGATTATCGCCGTTCATCACGCGCAGGAAGCCGGCCGCCTGCTCGAAGGTTTTATCGCCCAGGCGCGGCACGTTCTTCAGCGCTACGCGCGAGGCGAAGGCGCCCTTCATGTCGCGGTAGGTGACGATGCTCTGGGCCACGCTGCTTGATAAGCCGGATACGCGCGCCAGCAGCGGCGCCGAGGCCGTGTTGACGTCCACGCCCACCGCATTCACGCAATCCTCGACCACGGCGTCGAGCTGGCGCGCCAGCTGGGTCTGGGAGACGTCGTGCTGGTACTGGCCGACGCCGATCGATTTCGGGTCGATTTTCACGAGTTCCGCCAGCGGATCCTGCAGGCGGCGCGCGATCGAGACCGCGCCGCGCAGCGAGACGTCCAGCTCCGGCAGCTCGCGCGACGCGAATTCCGAGGCCGAATACACCGAGGCGCCCGCTTCCGACACCACGATTTTCGTCAGTTTCAGTTCCGGACGCTGCTTGATCAGGTCCTGGGCCAGCTTATCGGTCTCGCGCGAAGCGGTGCCGTTGCCGATCGAGACCAGGGACACATCGTGCTTCGCGGCCAGCTGGCCCAGCACGTGCAGCGAGCCGTCCCAGTCGTTGCGCGGCGCGTGCGGGTAGATGGTGGCGGTATCGACCACCTTGCCGGTGGCGTCGACCACGGCCACTTTCACGCCGGTGCGCAGGCCCGGGTCCAGGCCCATGGTGGCGCGCGGACCGGCCGGCGCCGCCAGCAGCAGATCCTTCAGGTTGCGCGCGAAGACGTGGATGGCATCGCTCTCCGCCTTTTCGCGCAGCAGACCCATCAGCTCGGTCTCGATGTACATGAAGCTCTTCACGCGCCAGGTCCAGCGCGCGGTGTCGAGCAGCCATTTGTCGGCCGGACGGCCGGCGCCCTTGATGCCGAAGCGGGCCGCGATCCGGCTCTCGCAGGGATTGTGCGGGGCGTCCCATTTCGGCTTTTCTTCTTCGCTGTCGAGGCGCAGGGTGACGTCCAGGATGCCTTCGCGGCGGCCGCGCATCAGCGCCAGCGCGCGGTGCGAGGGGACGGTCGACAACGGTTCCGCGTAATCGAAGTAGTCGGCGAACTTCTCGCCTTCTTCCTGCTTGCCCTCGACGACTTTCGATTCGACCACACCATGTTCCTGCACGTATTCGCGCAGCGACTGCAGCAGTTCGGCATCTTCGGCGAAGCGCTCCATCAGGATCTGGCGCGCGCCGTCCAGCGCCGCCTTGGTGTCCGCCACGCCGGGATTGTTGACGCCGTCGGCATTGACGAAGGCTTCGCGGACATAGCGGGCAGCCACTTCGTCCGGATTCTGCGACGGGTCGGCCAGCAGGGAATCGGCCAGCGGGGCCAGGCCGGCTTCGATCGCGATCTGGGCCTTGGTGCGGCGCTTCTGCTTGTAGGGCAGGTAGAGGTCTTCCAGGCGGGTCTTGTCTTCCGCATGGGTGATGGCGTCGAGCAGTTCCGGCGTCATCTTGTTCTGCTCGGTAATCGAGGCGATCACCGCGGCGCGGCGGTCTTCCAGCTCGCGCAGGTAGCGCAGGCGCTCTTCCAGCAGGCGCAACTGGATGTCGTCGAGGCCGCCGGTGGCTTCCTTGCGGTAGCGGGCGATGAAGGGGACGGTGGCACCTTCGTCGAGCAGGGCGACGGCAGCAGCCACCTGGACCGGTTTGGCGGACAGTTCTTGGGCGAGGCGTTGTTCGATCGAAGGCAGCATGGTATGGAAATCAGTGAGTCAGACGGGCAATGATACGCAAACGCGACGGATGCGCCAGTCTTGACAGTTGTTGCCCACCGAATTATTGGCCGTGCTCGTTCGTGTAGGGGTGGTGTAAACCCGCGGAAGAGTGTAACTTTTCTCTCTTTTGCTTTCTTTCGGCCGGTAAAGATTTCTTGGCAAGGTGCGATTCCGAACAAAACAGAACGGACCGCATGAAGGATAATATCGGTTGTTGTTTTTTTTCATACAGACTCGTGAGACCCATGCACACAGTTGATCTTCATCGCGACGACACCAGCGAGGCACCTCCGGCTCGAGCGCCAGCACGCGCGCCGGCCCTGCCTGCCCCGGTGTTGAGCTGGCTGCAAAGGGTCGAAGCGGCAGCACATCCCCAGCCGAAGCTGACCGCGGAAGTCGCCGACCCCAAAGCTGTCCAGTACAAATTCGTTTATGTCATGGCCCCGACCAGCGGCGGCCGTCACGTCGCGGTGTGCCTGTGCAAGGCGCGCCTGCGTCCAAACGGCGACGTGGCCGCGGCCAGCCCGGTGGGCGAAGTGTTTTCCCTGCTGTCGGCGCCGCCGGCTTACCTGGAGGGCGACGACGAGGATCTAGTTCGTTTCTTTATTGCAATGCGCAGCGGGTCGAACCAGAGCACCAGCGCCACCGAGCCGAAGGGCAAGGTGGGCGCCATCCTGCTGGAGCAATTGCTCGCGCAGGGCAAGCTGCTGTGGGCGAATTCCTGGTCCGACATGACCAATGGCCTGCTGTATCCCTTGCAACAGGGACCTGTGCGCAAGGCCAGCCTGGCCTGGCGCGACGAGGGTCGTACGGCCAAGCTCGGCTGGTCGGTGGAACCGGCCAAGGGCGCGACCCACGCCGGCGCCGACCTGGTCGACTACATGCTGCCGACCGATCCGCCGTGGTACATCGACAACCTGTCCTGCGGTCCTCTCGAGCTGAACCGTGGCGGCATCGACATCTCGCTGGCCGAGCTGCAGGCCCTGGTGGCGCAAGCCCCGGCCCTGGGCGGCAACGACAAGAAGCGCGTGTCGCAGCTGCTGCTGGCGCACGGCCTGCAACAGTTGATGCCGTTGCCGCAGCCGCTCACCCAGCGCCTGCGCGACGACGTCAAGCCGGTGCCCCACCTGCTGCTGGACGCGATTCCTGTGGCCGAGGGCAATGGCCAGCGCTGGCAGGACTTCGCCGTCCTGTCCTTCGACTATGACGGCCAGCGCATCTCCTTCGACCCGGCCCAGCGCGTGGTGCGCCAGATCGGCGACGTCACCGAGATCATCGCCCGCGACGAAGCCGCCGAGGCGAAGGCGCTCGACATCCTCAACAAGATGGGCTTCCGCAAGCCGGCCACGATGCCGCTGAGCTCGCTGTCCGGGGCGCTGCTGCTGGACGGCCAGGCGCAGTGGCTGCGCTTTGCCGGCAACGACCTCGAATCCCTGGCCGATCTCGGCTGGCAGATGCAGAAATCGGCCAAGTACCGCTACGACGTGGTGCCGGTCGAAGACTGGTATGCCGACATCGACGAGCCGGCCGAGGCCGGCAACGCCTGGTTCGAGCTGGAGCTGGGCATCGTCGTCAACCGCAAGCGGGTGCCGCTGCTGCCGGTGCTGGTCCAGCTGATCCGCAGCGCACCGCTGGATTTCAATCCGGAAGTGCTGGCCGCCCACCTTGAAGCCGACCAGATGCTGGCGACCCTGCCCGACGGCCTGCGCGTGGCGCTGCCCTGGGGCCGCGTGAAACCCATCCTGTCGACCCTGGGCGAGCTGTATTTCAACGACAAGATCAAGGCCAGGGTGCGCCTGTCGACCCTGGACGCGGCGCGCCTGGAAGAGCTGGCCCGCGGCGCAGAGTTCACCTGGACCGGCGGCGAACGCCTGCGCGAGACCGGCCGCAAGCTGAGCCAGTTCGGCAAGGTCAAGAAGGTCGACGCGCCGACAGGCCTGCGGGCGACCCTGCGCGACTACCAGCTCGACGGTCTGGCCTGGATGCAGTTCCTGCGCGAATACGACCTGGGCGGCATCCTGGCCGACGACATGGGCCTCGGTAAAACCGTGCAGACCATCGCCCACATCCTGACGGAAAAGGAAGCGGGCCGCCTGACCAGCCCGGCGCTGGTGATCGCGCCGACCAGCCTCATGATGAACTGGATGGAAGAAGCCGCGCGCTTCGCCCCCAGCCTGAAGGTGCTGCTGCTGCAAGGCAAGGAACGCATGGAGCTGTTCGACCAGATCGACGGCGCCGACATCGTGCTGACCACCTACGCCCTGCTGCCGCGCGACGAGGAAAAGCTGCGCGAGCACGAGTACCACCTGGTGATCCTGGACGAATCGCACTACATCAAGAACACCCGCTCGAAGGCGGCACAGACGGCCGGTTCGCTGAACGCGCGCCACCGCCTGTGCCTGTCCGGTACGCCGCTGGAAAATCACCTGGGCGAGCTGTGGTCGCAGTTCCACTTCCTGCTGCCGGGCCTGCTCGGCGACGAGAAGACCTTCAACAGCCAGTTCCGCCATCCGATCGAACGCCAGGACGATCCGGTGCGCCGCTCGCTGCTGAGTCGCCGCATCAAGCCTTTCCTGCTGCGCCGCACCAAGGACCATGTGGCCAAGGAACTGCCGGAAAAAACCGAGATGATCCGCCGCATCGAGCTCAGCGGTCCGCAGCGCGACCTCTACGAGACCGTGCGCCTGGCAATGGACAAGAAGGTGCGCGAGGAGATCGACCGCAAGGGCGTGGCGCGCAGCCAGATCGTGATCCTGGAAGCGCTGCTGAAACTGCGCCAGGTCTGCTGCGACCCGCGCCTGGTGAAAGCCATGCCGTCGCGCAAGAACACGGCGGCGATATCGGCCAAGCTGACCGACCTGATGCAGATGATCGACGACCTGCTGGGCGAGGGCCGCAAGATCCTGGTGTTCTCGCAGTTCACCAGTATGCTGGCCCTGATCGAGGAAGAGCTGGAAGCACGCGGCATCCGCTATGCGCTGCTGACCGGCGAAACCCGCGACCGCTCGGCCCAGGTGGCCGCCTTCCAGCAGGGCGCGGTGCCGATCTTCCTGATCAGCCTGAAGGCCGGCGGCGTCGGCCTGAACCTGACTGCGGCCGACACCGTGATCCACTACGACCCGTGGTGGAACCCGGCAGCCGAAAACCAGGCCACTGACCGTGCCTGGCGCATCGGCCAGGACAAGCCGGTGTTCGTCTACAAGCTGATTGCGAAAGGCACGCTGGAAGAGAAGATCCAGCTGCTGCAGCAGAAGAAGTCGGAACTGGCGCAGTCGATCCTGTCCGAAGGCGAATCGCAGAAGATGGCGTTGACGCAGGAAGACCTGCAGGCGATTTTTGCGCCTTTAGAAGACTAAAAGTTGCCGTCGTGCCGGGCATGGCCCGACACGACTCCCCGCGAAAGCGGGGACGACGTTCATGCGGAGTAGGTACTCAAAAGCAACGTCTTAGAGTCACCGTTCTATACAAATGACTAAACAGCGCACTATACTTCACGACTGAACATACTTTCGTGAAGGGTTCCATGGCCCGCAGCGCCCACCTTCCTCTGTCTGGCCGTGCGGAGCCGGTAAATACCCTGGCGACGGCCGACGCCTTCCGTACCATTGCCGAACTCGGCGGCGACCTGGCCTTCATCCTCGATTGCGCGAGCGGCTTGCCGATCTATATCAGTCCAAACGTCAACGAAATGCTGGGTTATTGCGTTCTCGATGTTCATGAACATTTGTTAACTAATAAGGAGGGACCGCTGGCACCCTTGTGCGCCGGCTTGCAGGAGCGCCTGCGCCGCTTTGCCGCTGGCGACGGTTCGCGCCTGCGCGTGGTGCGCGAGTTCGACATCCTGCGGCCGGATGGACGCGAAGTGCCGGTGGAAGTGATCTCGACCCTGCTGCTGGACGAGGCGGGCAGGGCGCAGGCGCTGGCCGGCCTGGTGCGCGACCAGTCCGCGCGGCGCGAGCGCGAACGCGAGCAGAAGCATTTCGCCAGCATGCTGAACCACGAGTTCCGCACGCCTCTGTCGACCATCGACGGCGCCATCCAGCGGCTGGAAGCGACCAATACGAAAGCCGACGAGCCGACGCGCCAGCGCTACCGCAAGATCGCGACCGCAACCGACCGCCTGATCGCGATGCTGGACGACTACCTGTCGCCGGAACGGATGGCGGCGCTGGGGCGCCAGCGCCAGGAGAAATCGGTGGCGCCGCGCCTGCTGCTGGAAGAGCTGGTGGCGCAGGCGCGCGTGGCCGGCAGGAAGGTGGCGCTGGAGGTGGACGAGCTGCCGGCCCAGTTGCGCGGCGAACCCGCCGGCCTGCGCCTGGCGCTGAAGATTTTGCTCGAGAACGCGCTGCGCTACACGCCGGCCGACGCAGCCCTGACGGTGCTGGGACGGCGCAGGGAAAGCGGCGTCGAGCTGGCGCTGCGCGATGCGGGGACGGGCGTGCCGCCGGCCGACCTGCCGCGCATCTTCGACAAGGGCTATCGCGGCAGCAATGCCGCCGGCCTGCCGGGCAGCGGCCTGGGCCTGTACATGGCGCGCTCCGTCGTCGAAGTGCACGGCGGCACGCTGGAGCATGCGGCGGCGCCGCAAGGCGGGGCGGAATTCCGCCTGTGGCTGCCGGTACAGGATGCGCCGGGGAAAGGTCTTGCTTCCTGACAGACCAGCAGTGATAATCGGACGGCCTACGGGATCGCCGCCCGAACAGAGAGAGACCGGGAAAACGAATAAAGACATGGCCAACCCATGACGCAAATACTGATTGTTGAAGACAATGGCGAATACGCCGGCGACATGGCCGACTTCCTCACGGAGCTCGGCCACGACGTCACGATCGCGACCACCGCCGGCGACATGTGGGCGGCGCTGACCCGCACGCCCGCCGCCGTGGTGGTGCTCGACCTCGGCTTGCCGGACGAAGACGGGTTCAACGTCATCCCGCGGATGCGCCAGCTGTATCCGGAGATCGGCCTGCTGGTCTTGACCGGACGGGTCGCGTTCGACAACCGCATCCTCGGCCTGCGCCTGGGGGCGGACCACTATCTCACCAAGCCGATCAAGTTCCCCGAGCTGGCTGCCCACATCGAGGCGCTGGATCGCCGCGTGCGTCCCTCGGCGCCGCCCCCGGCGCCGAGCAAGTGGACGCTGCGCGTGTCCGCCCGCCAGCTCGAGCTGATGGGCAAGGTCATCGACCTGACGGAAAAGGAATGCAATTTCCTGCACCTGCTGACCATCAATACCCGGCCGGTGCCGCGCCAGGTGATCGTGGCCGGCATGGGCGGCGACGATCCGGATGCCAGCCGCCGCGTCGACATGCTGGTCTACCGCCTGCGCAAGAAGGCGCGCACCGGCCTCGGCCAGGACTTGCCGCTGCGCAGCGCCTACGGCGAGGGCTACAGCCTGTCGGCCGGTTTCACGCTGGCCTGAAACCCTCGAGCGCATGAGGCGCAAGGCCTGGCTCTTGCTTGCATGCGCGGCTGGCGCCGGCGTGCTGCTGGCCTGGCAGTCGCTGCACCAGGAAGCTGACGGCGATCCGTCAACTTGCAGCGCTTCGACGGAAAAGTTCATGGCCTCGCTCGGCCCGGGGATGCCTTATCCCGAGGTCGTGAAGGAAATCCAGCACAGGAAGCTGCGCTACGAGGCGCCCGAACCGCTGCCGGGGTACGACGCCGACGATACACGCCGGCTGTACGTGAGGCTCAGGGAAACCGGTTTCCTGGTCAGCCGGCGCGAGGATGTCCGCGTCGAATTCGACAGCGCCAGGAAATTGGTCCGGCTCGACTGCATGGTCGTCTTGACCGGACCCTGATACCCTAGGCTGTCGATCGCGCGCATGGAGGCAATCCGCCATGAAGTTTCCCTGCCCCTGGGAAGAAGTCGACGGTTTTACCGGCCTGGTCGAATTCCGCAGCTTCGAACGCTGGATGACCGGGCAGGTCAGCGGTGGGCTGGCCAGGCAGGTGCCGGTGGCCGTTCCCTACCGCCACGGCGATGGCGATGGCAGCATCGTGCTGGTCGAGGTCTGGTATCTGCACCTGCAGAGCCGCGAAACCTGGCGCCTGGTATGGCCGGAGCCGCCTTTCGACGGCATTTTCAAGAAAATCCGATAATTGGGGACATGGTGATGCACTTTTTTCGTGCGCACGGATATAATCGGGGACAGAGTTCATTTCCGATGATGCCATGGCCCGCCAACCCCGCCTGATCCTGCCGAACCAGCCCCACCTGATCCTCCAGCGCGGCAACGACAACCAGCCCATCTTCCGCGACGACGAAGACCAGGAGCGCTTCCACGACTGGCTGAAGGAGTGCGCGCGGCTGTACAAGGTGGCGGTCCACGCCTGGGTCCTGATGCCGAATCACGTCATCCTGCTGGCCACGCCCGCGGACGAAGACGGCCTGGCGCTGATGATGCAGAAGGTCGGCCGCCATTACGTTCCCTGGTTCAACAGCAAGTACGGCCGCTCGGGCACGCTGTTCCAGGGCCGCTTCCGTACCTCGCTGGTCGACGCCCCGCACTACCTGCTGGCCGCAAGCCGCTACCTCGAGCTGGCGCCGGTGCTCGCCCAGCTGGCGCCGGAACCGGCCGACTACCGCTGGTCCAGCTATGCCCACCACGCCGGCCTGCGGTCCGATACACTGGTCACCGACCACATGCTGTACTGGGGACTCGGCAACACGCCCTTCCAGCGCGAAGCCGCCTACATCGAACTGGTACGGCAGGGCTATGGCAGCGAGGAGGGGGAACTGATCGGCGGCGCGCTGGCGAAGGGCGCGCCGGTGGGCTCCTATGCCTTCAAGGCCGAGCTCGAAAAAAAGACCAAACGGCAGATTCTGCCAGCCAAGCGTGGACGCCCTTTCAAGACCAGGCAGCCGGAAGAGCTGCTCGACTGAGCCTTCTATTCCAGCAATCCCTTGATTTAAAAAGCATTTTGATATCGTGGATGCCGTTGGTGTCCCCGTTATTACTATGTCCCTATTTATTTTGAGGGGAGAATTTTCCAAATTTAATTCGACTCCGACCCTAATTGTTGTGATTGATGTTTACTTGACTCTGCTCTATTCTCGGCCTTCACTTCTTCAAAAATGCCGTGGAGTCCCTCATGATTGCCCAAGGTTTATACGATCCCGCCAATGAACACGATGCCTGCGGCGTCGGCTTCATCGCCCACATCAAGGGCAACAAGAGTCATTCGATTATTGAACAGGGTCTGCTGATCCTGAAGAACCTGGACCACCGCGGTGCGGTCGGTGCCGATGCGCTGATGGGCGACGGCGCCGGCATCCTGATCCAGATTCCCGACCAGTACTACCGAGACGAGATGGGCAAGCAGGGCGTCGACCTGCCGCCGCCCGGCGAATACGGCGTCGGCATGATCTTCCTGCCGAAGGAACACGCCTCGCGCATCGCCTGCGAACAGGAAATCGAACGCGCCGTACGTGCCGAAGGCCAGGTCGTGCTGGGCTGGCGTAATGTGCCGGTCGACGAGACCATGCCGATGTCGCCGACCGTGCGGGCCAAGGAACCGGTGATCCGCCAGATCTTCATCGGCCGCGGCCCCGACGTCATGGTCACCGATGCGCTCGAGCGCAAGCTGTACGTGATCCGCAAATCGTCCGGCCACGCGATCCAGGCCCTGAAACTCATCCACGGCAAGGAATTCTTCGTGCCCTCGATGTCGGCCCGTACCGTCGTGTACAAGGGCCTGCTGCTGGCCGACCAGGTCGGCGTCTACTACCGCGACCTGCAGGATCCGCGCTGCGTCTCGGCCCTGGCCCTSGTGCACCAGCGCTTCTCGACCAACACCTTCCCGGAATGGCCGCTGGCCCACCCGTATCGCCTCATTGCCCACAATGGCGAGATCAACACCGTCAAGGGCAACTTCAACTGGACCCGCGCCCGCGAAGGCATGATGAAGTCGGCCGTGCTGGGTGAAGACCTGAACAAGCTGTTCCCGCTGATCTATGAAGGCCAGTCCGACACCGCCTGCTTCGACAACGCGCTCGAACTGCTGGTGATGGCCGGCTATCCCGTAGCCCAGGCGATGATGATGATGATCCCGGAAGCGTGGGAAAACCATGCGACCATGGACGAGAACCGCCGCGCCTTCTACGAATACCACGCCGCGATGATGGAGCCGTGGGACGGTCCGGCCGCGATGGCCTTCACCGACGGCCGCCACATCGGCGGCACCCTCGACCGCAACGGCCTGCGTCCGGCGCGCTACGTCGTCACCGACGACGACCTGGTGGTGATGGCTTCCGAGTCCGGCGTGCTGCCGATCCCGGAATCGCGCATCGTCAAGAAATGGCGCCTCCAGCCGGGCAAGATGTTCCTGATCGACCTCGAAGCCGGCCGCATCATCGACGACAAGGAATTGAAGGACACCTACTCGAACGCCAAGCCGTATAAAGCCTGGATCAAGTCGGTGCGCATCAAGCTCAACGAAATCAAGGTCACCGACAGCCAGCTCGCCCACAGCCGCGTGAAGGATACGCCGGCCCAGGGAGAGAAGGCGGCGATCTCGCTGCTGGACCGCCAGCAGTCCTTCGGCTATACCCAGGAAGACCTGAAATTCCTGATGGCGCCGATGGCGGTGCTGGGCGAGGAAGCCACCGGCTCGATGGGCAACGACTCGCCGCTGGCGGTGATGTCGAACAAGCTCAAGCCGCTGTACTCCTACTTCAAGCAGCTGTTTGCGCAGGTGACGAACCCGCCGATCGACCCGATCCGCGAAAGCATGGTGATGTCGCTGGTGTCCTTCATCGGCCCGAAGCCGAACCTGCTGGACACGAACAACGTGAACCCGCCGATGCGCCTCGAAGTCTCGCAGCCGATCCTCGGTTTCGACGACATGGCGCGCCTGCGCTCGATCAGCCTGCACACCGGCGGCAAGTTCAAGTCCTATGAGCTGAACATCTGCTACCCGACCAGCTGGGGCAAGGAAGGCATCGAAGCCTCGCTGGCCTCGCTGTGCGCGGAAGCCGTGGACGCGGTCAAGTCCGGCCACAACATCCTGATCGTCTCGGACCGCGCGATGTCGGCCGAGCAGGTCGCGATCCCGGCCCTGCTGGCCACCTCCGCCGTCCACCAGCACCTGGTGATGCGCGGCCTGCGCGCCTCGACCGGCCTGGTGGTCGAAACCGGTTCGGCCCGCGAAACCCACCACTTCGCCCTGCTGGCCGGCTACGGCGCCGAAGCCGTGCACCCCTACCTGGCGCTGGAGACCCTGGTCGACCTGGCGGCCCACCTGCCGAAGGCGATGTCGCCGCAGGACGCGACCTACAACTACACCAAGGCGGTCGGCAAGGGCCTGATGAAGGTGATGTCGAAGATGGGCATCTCGACCTATMWGTCCTAYTGCGGYGSCCAGATCTTCGAAGCCGTGGGCCTGAACAAGTCGCTGGTCGACAAATACTTCCGCGGCACCTCGTCGACGGTGGAAGGCATCGGCCTGTTCGAAGTGGCCGAGGAAGCGCTGCGCCTGCACCACCTGGCCTTCGGCAAGGACCCGGTGCTGGCCAACAGCCTGGACGTCGGCGGCGAATACGCCTTCCGCGTGCGCGGCGAAGACCACTTGTGGACTCCGGACGCGATCGCCAAGCTGCAGCACTCGACCCGCGCCAACAACTTCAACACCTATAAAGAGTACGCCCAGATCATCAACGACCAGAGCAAGCGTCACCTGACCCTGCGCGGCCTGATGGAATTCAAGATCGACCCGGCCAAGGCGATCCCGCTGGGCGAAGTCGAACCGGCCAAGGAAATCGTCAAGCGCTTCGCCACCGGTGCGATGTCGCTCGGTTCGATCTCGACCGAAGCCCACGCGACGCTCGCCATCGCCATGAACCGCATTGGCGGCAAGAGCAATACCGGCGAAGGCGGCGAAGATCCGCGCCGCTACATGGGCGAGTTCAAGGGCATCAAGATCGCCAAGGGCGAGACCCTGGCCT
>NZ_JBFTMX010000055.1:0-29627 GCF_056397205.1 Massilia sp. 05N420 | reverse complement strand
CCCCCACGCCGCATCCTTCGCAATGGGTCGACGAAATGATCGTCCAGCACTCGAAGGACCTGGGCATCCAGCGCCGCGAGATCGCCGACCAGGAAATCGTCGAGCGCCTGGTCTACGCCCTGGTCAACGAGGGCGCGAAGATCCTGGAAGAGGGTATTGCCCTGCGCGCCTCCGACATCGACATGGTCTACCTGACCGGCTACGGCTTCCCGCTCTACCGTGGCGGCCCGATGTTCCATGCCGATACCGTGGGCCTGGCCAATGTGCTGGCGGCGATCGAGAAATATGGGCGGGCTTATCATGGGGAGGCCTGGAAGCCGGCTTCCTTGCTGCAGCGGCTGGCGGCCGAGGGGCGGGGATTCAATAGCTGATTCGTGGCCCCGCATGCGCGCGGTACGACGGTAACAAAGATGCCCCTGATGCGCGCATGGCCTCGCTCATGTTAGGCTCGATATCCTTACCGTACTCGAGCCCGATGTGAAAAATGCCCTCCTGATCGCGACCGCATGCCTGCTCGGCCTGCTGTCGACGACCGGCGCTTCGCTGCCTTACCCGATCCTGCCGCCGCTCTTCGCGGGTGTGGAAACTGCGGGCGCCGCCAACGGTCTGACCAGCTTCCTCAACCTGCCGCCCAAGCTGCTGTTCGCCATCGCCCTGATGGTCAATCCGATCGGGCTGCTGATCGGCACCGCCGTGCTGGGCTCGCTGTCCGACCGTTTCGGCCGCCGTCCGCTGCTGCTGTGGACCGCGGCCGGCGCGGCCGTCGGCCATGTGCTGACCGCCTGGGCGCTGGCGATGGGTTCCTATCCGCTGTTCCTGCTGGCGCGCTTCGGCACCGGCCTGCTGGAAGGGCAAGGCGCCATCGTCCGCGCCATGCTGGCCGACCGGCTGGAGGGCCCGGTGCGCAACCATGCGCTGTCCTGGCTGAACGGCTCGTTCACCCTGGGATGGCTGTTCGGTCCCTTGCTGGCCGGGCTGACGATAGCCTTCGGCATCACCGTGCCTTTCTATATCGCCGCCGGCGCGCTGCTGCTGGGGACGGCGCTGGTGGCGATCAGCCTCAAGCGCGAACCGAGCGCCCACGGTCCCGGCTGGTGGGCGGTGGCGCGCGAAAAGCATGCCTTCAACCTGCTGCGCCACGACGGCCTGCGCATGCTGTTCGTGGTCCAGCTGGCCTACACCTGCGGCGTGACCGCCTTCTACGAGTTCTATCCGCTGTGGCTGGTCGAGGTCGGCCGCTACGATACCCGTGCAATCTCGCTGGTGAACGTCGGCATGTGCGCGCTGATGAGTTTCACGGCTGTTTTTGCCGGACGGCAAAATCGTGACGATCCGCTGCGCCGCGCCGCCTTCCTGGCGGTGGCGGTGGCACTGGCGATCGCCTCGCTGGGCACCGGCCAGCTGTGGATCGGCCTGGCCGGCATCATGCTGTTCGGCCTGCCGCATGCCTGCTACAACGCGGTGATCCAGGTGTGGGCGGCGGACCGTTTCGGCGGCCACGGCCAGGGCGCCGTGATGGGCCTGCTGTCGACGACCTTCTGCCTGGCGAACATCCTGATGGCGGCGGCCGGCGCGGTGCTGACGCTGTTCGATACGCGGCTGGTGCTGGTGGCGGGGGCGACGCTGACGGCCTGGGCCGCAATGCGGATGAGGGCGTGGAGCAGGGCGCCGGCGCTCCAATAGCCGCGTCGCCGCGCCCCGCGCCCCGCACCCCGCACCCCGCACCAGCCGGCCATGCACCGGCGCGGGCTACTTGCTAGTACATCTTTCTGCGCACCAGAATCGGCAAGCCGCTGGCCTCGTGGCGCCCGATAATCTCGTGCGTCACGCCACGCGGCAGCTTGCCATCCTTGTCCGGCAGCGCAGCCTCGCCACGCTCCACGATGCCGCGGACATAGGCCTGCGACTCCAGGGTGTCGGGGACGATGCTGTTGCCCGGGTTTCGCTCTCGCTCGTTCATTTCCGTCAGCGCCTCCGTCAGTCGTGTTTCAGGCCGCAATCGCACAACACGCGCTTGAGCTGCAAGGCGCCGTTGGCTTTCACCAGCCTGTGGGTCTTCAATCCCGACAAGGGATCGATACGGTCGGCGTCGCCGACCGCCCCGCTGAGATCGACTCGCCCTTGCTTGAATAGTTGCTCCACGAAGCCGCGCGCCGCAACTTCGGAACTAGGCACCTGGACCGGGGCGACGTCGGTGAGGGATGCGTGGGCTGCGAATTGGCGCGGTTGCGAAGGCGCTTCCACGAGCAGCGCCTGGTCGCCGAGTCCGTATTGCTTACCGTCGAGGGCGAGATGCGTAGGGGCATGGGAAACCGGCGCCGCGGCTCCCGCCGCCCGGCGCGACAGGGTCTTTGCCGCCTCGACCAGAGTCCGGACAGAAGCCGCCGAGGTGACGGACAGGATGCCGCGCTTGACGAACGCCGCCTTCAGCGGACGTGAGAATGCGGGATCGATCTGGCCCCCTGCCTGCACCATGCCGCCGGCCACTTGGCTGTAGAAATCGGAAGCGGCAGCGGCGCTGCGCACACCGGCGACCAGGATGTCGCCCATCTGCTCACTGACTTTCAGTAGCTCGTCTTCCGTCGGAGCCGCCGGATCACGGGCAGCCGCCAGCAGCATGCCGGCCAAGGCATCCAGGAAGGCGCCCGTGAAGACGCGCGAGAAGGAGTGCGGCTCCGCCGAAAGGGCCGATGCCGGGCCGGACGACGGGAGGGATAGCGGAGGCACGTACATGAAGCGGTTCGACGCATTGCGCAGGCAGTCCGGGTCTACAGCGTTAGGGGAGATTTCGCGTATGGCGTGGCCGAGTTGTTCCGCCAGCCGTGACAGCCGCGAACTCCGGTTGAGGTAGCCGCCGGTTTCCGACATGACGGCAGTACGCATGAGGGGCAACTGCAATGCCGACAGGATCGAGCTCATGTCCCCGAACGATTCATGGAAGGCGCCCACCTCCAGGGCGGCGATATTCCACAAATCCGGCCTGATCGCATCCAGGATGGCGTGGCCCATTTCGTGACAGAGGATGTCGGGGCTTTCGCCAGAAAACACCGTGCCTCCTCCGGGGATATTGCCGTGGAAGAATTTCAGCCCGGTCCGATCGTAGAACGCATTGAAGTCTTCCCCTTCGTCAAGGAAGATTTGCATCTCTGGACCGATGTCTTCAAACCACGTCAGCTCAGGGATCCGCGCCTGCCAGAAATCGGCTCCACGCCGCAAGGATTCCGCGGCGTTCCAATAGCGGAAACTGGGGGTACCTACGGAGTAGAACCCGAGAGGAACCGCGTCGTCCTGGATCTGGTAAGACAGTTTGCCATTGTCCAGCGACGGTGCCGGACGCTGGATCGGGGTTCCATTTTCAGGGTCATCCATCCACGCATTGACTCCCCCATCGTGCATGACCACTTGGTTGAGAGTGTCGGGAATTCGCCTAGGCAATGGAGTTCTTTTTGAAATCCTTGGATGGAGTTGTTGCGGCATTTCCATTTCCCCCTTCAGAACAGGATAGATCGATGATCGAGTGAGTCAGGACAACGGGTACGCAACTAGTTGGAATAGGAAGTCAGGCGAGAGAAACGCCAGTGGCGAGGCAAGGTACCCGCCTGTGCAAGCGTAGGTATGCGGGGCTTGTGAAGTTTGATGTGAATCAAAGGTGTGGGACGGCCGAGATTGGGATACGTGCTCGGGTTCCAGTGGAAGAATGGTGGAGATGCCGCTAGTAGACATCGTCACGCGCCCTCGTTGGCGCGCACAAGAAAGGTGGGCACGAGGGTGCCCACCACAACGCGGTGTTAATCGGCCGCGTAGATATTGTTGTTCTTCGTCTCGCGCACGAACAGCATGCCGATCACGAAGGTGATCGCCGCGATGACGATCGGATACCACAGGCCATAGTAGATGTCGCCTTTCGCCGCCACCATCGCGAAGGCGAAGGTCGGCAGCAGGCCGCCGAACCACCCGTTACCGATGTGGTAGGGCAGGGACATCGAGGTGTAGCGGATCCGGGTCGGGAACATCTCGACCAGCATCGCCGCCACCGGGCCGTAGACCATGGTCACGTACAGCACCAGCACGAACAGCAGCCCCACTACCATCGGCTTGTTGATCGTGGCCGGATCGGCCTTGGACGGGTAACCGGCGGCCTTCAGGGAGGCGCCCAGGTCGGATTTCAGTGCGGCTTCGCGGGCCTTGCTGGCCTTGTCGAGGTCGAGGCCGTCCGGCGTCTTGGCGGCGGCGAAGGACGGGTAGACCTTGTCGCCGATGTGGACGCTGGCGACGGTGCCGGCGGGCGCATCCTGGCGGGTGTAGCTGACCGAGGCGGCGGTCAGCTGGGCGGTCGCGATGTCGCAGGACGAGGAGTAGATTTCCTTGCCGGTCGCCTTGAACTGGAAGTGGCAGTCGGCCGGGTCGGCCACCACCACCACCGGCGAGTTCTGCAGGGCGGTGGCCAGGGCCGGGTTGCCGTAGCTGGTCAGGCCCTTGAAGATCGGGAAGTAGGTCAGGGCCGCGATCAGGCAGCCGGCCATGATGATGGGCTTGCGGCCGATGCGGTCGGACAGCGAGCCGAAGATCACGAAGAAAGGCGTGGCCAGCGCCAGTGCGACCGCGATCATGATGTTGGCGGCGGCGGGTTCGATCTTCAGGGTCTGGGTCAGGAAGAACAGCGCATAGAACTGGCCGGTGTACCAGACCACGGCCTGGCCCATCACCACGCCCACCAGGGCTAGCAGGGCGATCTTGGCGTTACCCCAGGTGAGGAAGGCTTCGGACAGCGGCGCCTTCGACGTCTTGCCCTCGGCTTTCATCTTGGCGAAGGCAGGCGACTCGCTCATCGACATCCGGATCCATACCGAAATGCCCAGCAGCAGCACCGACACCAGGAAGGGAATGCGCCAGCCCCAGGCGTCGAAGGCCTTGGTGTCCATCGAGGTGCGCACGCCCAGGATCACCAGCAGCGACAGGAAGAGGCCGAGCGTGGCGGTGGTCTGGATCCAGGAGGTGAAGTAGCCGCGACGGCCTTCCGGCGCATGCTCGGCCACATAGGTGGCGGCGCCGCCATACTCTCCGCCCAGGGCCAGGCCCTGCAGGATGCGCAGCGAGACCAGGATGATGGGCGCGGCGATGCCGATCGAGGCGTAGCCGGGCAGCAGGCCGACGATGAAGGTCGAGCCGCCCATGATGAGGATGGTGACCAGGAAGGTGTACTTACGGCCGATCATGTCGCCGAGGCGTCCGAACACCAGTGCGCCGAAGGGGCGCACGATGAAGCCCGCGGCGAAGGCCAGCAGGGCGAAGATGAAGGTGGTGGTGGGGTCGCCGACGAAGAACTGCTTGGCGATCACTGCGGCGAGAGAGCCGTAGAGGTAGAAGTCATACCATTCGAAAACCGTGCCGAGGGAAGACGCAAAGATGACCTTGCGTTCTTCCCGGGTGAGTCCGCCGGCGGAAGGCGCTGCCTTTCCGCCGGCTGTCATGCCGGGGGTGATAGCCATTGTAGTCTCCGTAATGAGTTGTATTGTCAATGGGTAGCCGATATTTACGCCAGCTACGGCAGCGACTCTGCGCCGCGAAACTTACGCGATGCTTGCTCCAAACTTACACGAAACTTACAGATGAGCCGTTCGGCTGCCTCCTCATGCGCACTGGATGGAATCAGGCGTCCTTGTCCTTTGGACCGGCTTCCGGCGCCTGGGTTTCCGGATTAACTTTGGCGTACTTGTAAGCCTCCGCGGATCGTTCGAGCGCGAGGCCCAGCGCGGTGGTCAGCTCGCTTTGCGGCGTGCCCTGGCGCAATTGCTGCGAGGCGAAGGTATTGCGCAGGGTGCGGCCGCCGGCGCGCGGGACGGCCAATCCGGCGCGTTCGAAGCTCGCCTTGACCTGGCGGTAGACGGTGGCCTTGTGCAGCGCTTCGCCCTCCAGGTTGGCGGGAAACACCAGTTCGCCCGGAATCTCGAGCGCCTGCCGCTCGTCCAGCCAGGCCAGCAGTTCGGCGACGCCTTCCTTCGGCAAGGTGGTGGCGTGCTCATAGCTGGTGCGGTGCTTGTGCGCGGGCGTGATGTCGAGCCGCAGGCCGCCTTCGACGTCGGGCTGGCGGCCGATCTCGTCCACCAGCAAACCGATCGCCTCGGCGACCCGCAGGCCGGCCAGCGCCATCGTCACCTGCATCGCGCGGTCGCGGCGCCGCTTCCAGCCCGAGGCCTTGCCCTCGTCGCCGGCACGGTGGCCGGGCAGGGCAGCCAGGAAGCGCTCCAGCTCGTCCGCGTTGAGGGCGCTCATCGGGGCGTCGCGGCTGATCTGGGCGCGGTCGATGCTGACGATGGCTTCGCGCGCCGGGTTCGGCGCACTCTGCAGGTATTCGTAGCAGCGCTCCAGCAGGCGCAGGTAGCGGTAGGCGATCTTGCTGTTCAGGTCGCGGTGGCCGTCGTGGGCCAGTTGCACGAAGCGGTGGAGGTCGCGCGCCGTCACGGTCGAGATCTTCAGGCGCTCCTCCAGCATCCAGGCGGCGAACTTCCCGAACATGAATTTATAGATGGCGGCGGACTCCGGCGACACCGGCTTCGGATTGTCCTCGCGCTGGCGGCTCGAGGTCAGCACGAAGTCGGGCGAAGCGACGAAGGCGGCGAAGCGTTTGACGGGATCGGCATCCCAGGCGGCGAGGTGGTCCATGCCGTATTCTGCAACTAACCGAGAGCGTATGCAAATGGAAGGCGTGCGCATGCGGCGGTGGCAGCGGGAGCGGCCGGTCAAGTCTATTTGCAACTAACCGACAGTTGGATCACAACAAGCCAAAACCCAGCCACCAGCACGACAGGGCAGGCAAATCCACTGCGCTCGCCATCCAGGCGCCCAAGCGTTATGCTTCTCGCTATTCGCTCAATCACATTTGAAACAAGGAAGAAAACTCATGCTGAAGCACATCGTCATGTGGAAACTGAAGGAACACGCCGAAGGCGCCGACCGCGCGGCCAATGCCCGCGAAATGAAGCGCCGCCTGGACGAGTGCGCCGATATCGTCCCCGGCATCCACAAGTTCGAAGTGACCCTGGCCCAGCCGGGCCTGGAAGCGACCTATGACGTGGTGCTGTACTCGGAGTTCGCGGACAAGGGCGCGCTCGAAGCCTATGCCAAGCACCCGACTCACCAGGCCCTGGTGCCCTTCATCGGCGCGATCCGCGAAGCGCGCCAGTGCATGGACTACGAAGTCTGAGCGGGAGGCCGCCATGCGCACCGTAAGGGAGCTGTTTTCGCTGGAAGGCAAGACCGCCGTGGTGACTGGCGGCTCGCGCGGCCTCGGCCTGCAGATGGCCGAAGCGCTGGGCGAGCAGGGCGCGCGCGTGCTGCTCGCGGCGCGCAAGCAGGCCGAGCTCGACGAAGCCTGCGCCCACCTGGCGGCGCGCGGCATCGAGGCGTGCAGCATCGCCGCCGACCTGTCCGACGAAGCGGCGATCGGCGGCCTTGCCGAGGGGGCGCTGCGGCGCCTGGGCCAGGTCGACATCCTGGTCAACAATGCCGGGGCAACCTGGGGCGCCCCGGCCGAGGAGTTTCCGGTCGAGGCCTGGGACAAGGTCATGAACCTGAACGTGCGCAGCGTCTTCCTGCTGTGCCAGGCCTTCGGGCGGCTGTCGATGATTCCGCGCGGCCGGGGACGCATCGTCAACATCGCCTCGATCGCCGGATTGGGCGGCAATCCGCCGGGCACCATGCAGACGATCGCCTACAACAGCTCGAAGGCGGCAGTGATCAACTTCACCCGCACCCTGGCCGGCGAATGGGGCCGTTACGGCATCACGGTGAACGCGATCGCGCCGGGATTCTTCCCCTCGAAGATGACCCGGGGCATACTGGCGGCGGTGGGTGCCGACAGGCTGGCGCAGCAGGCACCGCTGGGCCGGCTCGGCGACGACGAAGACCTGAAGGGCGCGGTGGTCCTGTTCGCGTCCGATGCGGGCAAGCACATCACGGGGCAGGTGCTGGCCGTCGACGGCGGCGTGTCTGCGGTCTGATCCGCGCGGCGCAGGGAGAAAAGCAATGAAGCAGTTCGCAGGACGGGTAGCCGTCATCACCGGCGCGGGTAGCGGCCTGGGCCGTGAATTCGCCAACACGGCGGCGGGGCTGGGCATGAAACTGGTGCTGGCCGACATCGACAAGGAAGCGCTGGAGCGTGCCACCGACGAGTTGCAGGCCGGCGGCGCCGAGCTGCTCTCCATGGTGGTCGACGTCGGCAAGGGCGAGCATGTCGAGGAGCTGGCGGATGCCGCGATGATCCGCTTCCACGGCGTGCACCTGGTGTTCAACAATGCCGGGGTCGGCGCGGGCGGCCTCATCTGGGAAAACAGCCAGGCCGACTGGGAATGGGTGCTGGGCGTGAACCTGTGGGGCGTGATCCACGGCGTGCGCGTGTTCACGCCGATCATGCTGGAATGCGCCCGCCGCGATCCCGCTTACGAAGGGCACATCGTCAACACGGCCTCGATGGCCGGGCTGCTGAATCCGCCGGCGATGGGCGTCTACAACGTCTCCAAGCACGCCGTGGTGTCGCTGAGCGAAACCTTGTACCACGACCTGCGCCTGGTCGATGCCCCGGTCCAGGCCTCGGTCCTGTGCCCATACTTCGTGCCGACCGGGATCGGACATTCGGAAGCCCACCGTCCGCACGGGCTGCAGAATGATGCCGCGCCGACGGCCAGCCAGCAGGCGGCCCTGGCCCTGATCAACAAGGCGGTGGAGGCCGGCAAGGTGACGGCCGCCGACGTCGCGGCCACCACCTTCGACGCGATCCGCGAAGGGCGGTTTTACATCTATTCGCATCCGCAGGCGCTGGGCGCGGTGGCTGAACGCATGGATGCCATCGTCCACGGCAAGCCGCCGGCGGACGCCTATGCGGCGACGCCCCAGCTCACCCAGATGCTGCAGTCGCAGCTGAAGCGCTAGCTGCCGGGGCACTGGTCTCGAGCAGCAAGCCACGCAGCCAGCGGTGGGCCTGGTCGGCGTCCATGCGTGGATGCCACAGCATCGAGACCGATATTCCGGGCACGACGAAAGGAAGCGCGAAGCTGGCCATGCCTTCGCGCAGCCGACTGGTATGACGCTCGGGGACGGTGGCCACCAGGTCCGATCCGCGCGCGAGCGCGAGCGCGGCCGCGAAGCCGCCGACCGAGGCGGCGATGCGGCGCTGCAGGCCGAGTGCATCGAGGGCATCGTCGACGCTGCTCCGTTCGCGTCCGCGCCTGCTCACCAGCACATGCCTGGCCGCCGCATAGGCCGCCGGCGTGATCGCCGTGCCGGCCAGCGGATGATCCTCACGTACCACGCCGACGAAGCGGTCCTCGAACAGGATGCGGCTGCGCAGTTCGGGGCTGGCGGCACCGCCCACCACGCCGGTGTCCAGGTCGACGCTGCCGTCGCGCAGCGGGGCGCTGTCCTTGTCCGTCTTCTGCACGAAGCGCAGGCGCACCCCCGGCGCCTCGGCGGCGGCGCGCGCGACGAGCAGCGGCCCGAAGTTCTCGACGAAGCCGTCGCTGGTGCGCAGGACGAAGCTGCGCTCCAGCCGCCCCAGGTCGAGCGGCACGGCGGGACGTAGCACCGCCTTTGCTTCTTCGACCAGCGGACCGATACGGTTGCGCAGCTCGAGCGCCCGCGGCGTCGGCACCAGGCCGCGTCCCGCACGTACCAGCAGCGGATCGCCTGTGGTCGCGCGCAGGCGTGCCAGCGCGCGGCTCATGGCGGACGCGCTCAGGCCCAGCCGGCGGGCGGCGCGCGCGACATTGCCCTCGGCGAGCAGGACGTCGAGGGTGACGAGGAGATTCAGATCGGGCGTCGACATCGCGCCAAGATAGCACGCTGGCTCGGGATATGGCGTTCCATGCACTGATCGAGTGCAAATGCTGCGTCTTCCGCCATGCGTGCGCTGCGACTAGGCTCCCGGTATCGACCTTGAAGGGAGCCATGGACATGAAAACGCATTCCGCCATCCTCGCCAGCCTCTCGCTGAGCGCGCTGCTGTCCTCGCTCGGGACCAGCATCGCCAACGTGGCCCTCCCAGCGCTGGCACGGGCTTTCCAGGCGCCGCTGCCCGCCGTGCAATGGGTCGTGCTGGCCTATCTGCTCGGTGTATCGGGGCTGGTGGTGGTGGCCGGCCGGCTCGGCGACCTGGTCGGAAGAAAACGGCTGCTCTTGGCGGGCATCGCCATGTTCAGCCTTGGGGCCGGGCTATGCGCCGCGGCGCCGTCGCTGGCGCTGCTGGTCGCTGCGCGCCTGCTGCAGGGCGCCGGCGCGGCGGCGATGATGGCGCTGACCATGGCGGCGGTCAAGGATACGCTGCCCGCGGCGGAGACCGGGCGCGCGATGGGGATGCTGGGCACGGTATCGGCGGCCGGCACCGCCCTCGGGCCTTCGCTCGGCGGCGTGCTGGTCGCCGGCTTTGGCTGGCCGGCCGTGTTCCTGCTGCAGGGTGCTTGCGGCCTGGCGGCGTTCGCCTGCGCGGCGCGCTTCCTGCCCGCCGATCTCTCCCCGCGCGCAAGGCCGCGCTTCGATCATGTGGGCACGCTGCTGCTCGCGCTCACACTGACCGCCTTTGCCCTGGCAACGACGGTCGCTGCCGCGCCGCGCGGCCCGCTTGTGGCGCTTGCCGCCGGCGCTGCGATCCTGTTCGTCCACGCCGAGCGGCATAGCGCCGCGCCCCTGGTGGAACCGGCCCTGTTCCGCGACCCCGTGCTTGCCGCCGGCGTCCTCACGAGCATGCTGGCGACGGCGGTCGTGATGGCAACGCTGGTAGTGGGTCCCTTCTATCTGACTGGCGTCCTGGGTCTCGAAGCCGGGCGGATGGGTCTCGTGATGGCGGCCGGGCCGGTCGCCGCGGCGCTTGCGGGCCTGCCGGCCGGGCGTGCCGTGGACCGGCTGGGTGCACGCTGGAGCGCACTGGCCGGCCTGACCGGGATGCTCACCGGCGCCTGCCTGTTGTGGCTCCTGCCGCCGTCGACCCCGGCCGCCTATGTGGCGTCGATTGCCGTGCTCACCGCCGGCTACGCGCTGTTCCAGGCCGCGAACAATACGGCGGTGATGTCGGCTGCGGGGGAGGAGCAGCGCGGACTGGTGTCGGGACTGCTGAACCTGTCGCGCAATCTCGGCCTGATCGGCGGCGCCGCCGGCATGAGCGCCGTCTTCATGAACACGGCGGCGGACGGCGGGCAGGCGGCGGTCGTGGCCGGTTTCCGGTCCTGCTTCGGCCTGGCTGCTGCCCTGCTCGGCCTGGGATGCGTGCTGGTGATCGTCCTACAATGGTCCGGGAAGTCATCCTATTCGCCCGGCGCCCGGGGGCGCTAGGATAGTTCCATCGGTAATCGCACCAGGAGGACATGATGGCGAACAACAAAGACACGGCCCGGCAAGGCAAACAGGACGTGCCCGACCAGGGCGGCGGGCGCAACGCGCAGGGCGGCGCCGATGGCAGCCAGCAAAGCGGTTTCCTGCACAGCTCGCCGGAAGCGAACGTCTTCCCGGCAGGGCATGCGCAGGCCGACAAGCCCGGCCGGCCCGGAGGCGGCGACTCGGCAGCCGGTACCCCGGACGAGGGCAGGCTGGGCGGCTCGGGCGGCACCTCGGCCCCCGGGACGACCGGCAACGATCCCGACCGCTGAAGCGGCTACCTGAACGGCCGTCAAGCATACCGCGGCGCCGTCCGCGGTATTTTTACTTCTTCCTTGACCAGGCGCCTCCCGCGACCTAATATGATATGCATCATATTGGAGTCGCCGCCATGTCCAGCACCCGATCCTCCCGCCATCAGCAGTCGCACGAGCGCATCCTCGACGCCGCTGCGCGCGCCGTACGCCGCGCCGGGGTCGCCGGGGTCGGTGTCGCGGAGGTGATGAAGGAGGCTGGCCTGACCCACGGCGGCTTTTATGCCCATTTCGCATCGCGCGATGCGCTGCTGGCCGAAGCGCTGGAGCACGCAGGCAGGCAGAGCAACGCCCGGGTCCGTGAACGCATGCGCACTCGCACGGACGCCGGCGAAAGTCCGCTCTCGGCCCTGGTGAACGAATACCTGTCCGGCGCGCACATGGAGGCGCTGGAACTCGGCTGCCCGGTCGCGGCCGTGGGCTCGGACATGCAGCGCGCCCAGGAAGCACTGCGTGGGGTCGCACAAAGCCGGGTCCGGGGCCTGGCCGCCCTGGTGGCCGACACGCTGCCAGGCGATGCGCCACCCGGCAGTGCCTGGGCGCTTGCCGCGACCCTGGTCGGCGCACTCCAGCTGGCGCGGGTGCTGGGGCCGGATGGTGGAG
Source organism: Massilia sp. 05N420 (assembly GCF_056397205.1). NCBI lineage: Bacteria > Pseudomonadati > Pseudomonadota > Betaproteobacteria > Burkholderiales > Oxalobacteraceae > Massilia > Massilia sp. 05N420. The sequence continues at coordinate 17,349 of NZ_JBFTMX010000055.1, read as the reverse complement.
GAAACGAGGTCCTGCAGGCCTGCCGCGAGACAGTGCTGTTGCAGTACGTCCGCCAGGACTCGATCGTCTGAGGTGGAGGATGCCGTGCCGATGGGTGCGGCTTTTTTTCAAACTTGAATATGACGGCTGTCATATAAAGGAATGCCATGAAACTCGATAACGCCATCGTCTTCGTCACCGGTGCCAACCGCGGTCTGGGCGAGGAGTTCGCCCGCCAGGCCCTCGCCCTGGGCGCGCGCAAGGTCTACGCGGCCGCGCGCGATCCCGGCGCGGTACGCCTGCCGGGCGTGGTGCCGGTGCGGCTGGACGTCAACGATCCGGCCCAGGTGAAGGAAGCGGCCGCGGCCTGCGGCGACGTCACGCTGGTCGTCAACAATGCCGGCATCGCCAGCCCCGGCAGCCTGCTCGACGACGACAGCGTCGCGGCCCTGCAGCGCATGATGGAGACCAACGTCTACGGCATGCTGCGCGTCAGCCAGGCCTTTGCGCCCGTGCTGGCGAAGCACCATGGCGGCGCCTTCCTGAACGTGCTGTCGGTGGCGAGCTGGATCAGCACGCCGGGCCTGGCCGCCTACGCCGCCACCAAGTCGGCCGCCTGGAGCGTGAACAACGGCTTGCGGATCGCGCTGAAGGAGCAGGGGACCCAGGTGCTGGGCCTGCACGTCGGCTTCGTCGACACCGACCTGACACGCGGGATCGATCTGCCGAAACTGGCGCCGGCGGACGTGGTCGCCCGCGCCTACGAGGCGCTCGAGGCAGGCGCGCAGGAAGTGCTGATCGACGAGTTGTCGCAGGACGTCAAGCGCGGACTCTCGGCGGATCCCGGCGTCTACCTCGACGTCGTACGCCGTCCGGAGTGAATCGCGGTCGTGGTAGCATCGGCCGATGGAACGACGCACCGACTACAAGACCGCCCTGCTGATCGAAGCCGTGATTCATGAGGCGAGCGCCACCGGCATGCCGGCGTCGGCGCGCCGGCTCGCCGAGATCGGCGTGGCGATGGACGTGGCCTTGCGGGTGTTGACCCGGCCGGTGGAGCGGCGGCAGCAGTTCGAGTCGCCGTTCATGCGGCGGGAGTCGTAGAAGGCAAGGACTCGCTACGAATAAACGTCGTCCCCGCGCAGGCGGGATCCAGGTTTGCACGCGTTCCGCCTGCTCAAGCAAAACCTGGGTTCCCGCCTCCGCGGGAACGACGTGAAGGTTTTATGAAGCTTCCGCTTCCGGACAAGGCTGCAGCACGCGCTCGTGCAGCTCCGGCTCGCCGTCCTGGTAGAGCCTGACCACGGTCGAGGTACGGGTGCCGTAGCCCGGGATCTCGATGCAGACCGCGGATAACTGGCGCTCCACTTCGATCGGCACGCCGGTGTCCGGCAGGCGCAGGTCGGGCGCGCGGGTGGTATCGGCCAGCATTTCGAAATAGGCTTCCTCGGGGGCGCCCTGCAGCAGCAGGCTGGCGAAGCTGGCCTTGGTGCGCAGGACCTTCGGCCAGGGCGCGTCCAGCAGGCCGTTCGAGACGCCGTAGATGCCCGGGTCGAGGGCCTTGCCGTTGCGCGGGTCGCCGCCGGCGCGATTCGAGAACCAGTACAGGCCTTCGCGGTCGCCGAGGATCAGGTTGAAGCCGTTGTACTCGCCGGCGCCGGCTGCGATGTGGTCCAGGTAGGCCGGGGCGTCGAGGTCGCCCTTGAGGAAGTCGGCCACCAGGGCGCCGCGCGTGGGGGCGTCGCTGCGCCGCTCGCCGGGAGCGCGGATGTTCGTCAGCGCGGCGAACTTCGGGCCGTTCGGGCCCGTGCGCGTCACGCCCATCCAGCTGCCGCCGCCCTGCAGGTCGCGGCCGGCGATGATGTCCGGGTTTTCCGGCCAGGGGCCGGCCGGGGTGGCGGGACGGTCGTAGAATTCGTCGCGGTTGGCACAGGCGATCACCGGCACGCCGGGAATCACACGCCAGGCAAATACGATCAGGCACATGGGTTCAGCTCCGGAGTCAGGTCGACGAATACCTCGGTGCGGCGCGGGCCGCTGATCAAGGCACCGAGGCCGGCGCCTGCGGCGGCGCCGTCGACGGTGTCGGCAAAGGTATCGGCGGCGCCGGGATAGACTTCCATCCAGGTCTGCAGGCCGTCCTTGCTGTCGGGCCGGCGCTTGAGCTGGACGGCGACGCCGTGGCTCGCCGCCAGCGCCGCCTGCATCGCGCGTACGCGCGGCACCAGCGCGGCGGCGTCCGCCTCGCGCACCTTGTAATAGACGTACAGGTCGATCATGGGCGCGGGACGTCAGTCGGCCGGGGTGTCGATGGCATAGGGCAGCGGCAGGAAGGACAGCGGCGTGCCGCCGGCCGCGCCGTGGCGCACTTCCTGGTCCAGCGCGGCCAGCTTGATCTCGACCAGCGCATCGGCGCCGCCCTGGCCGTTCGGGGCCGCGTTGACGATCATGCCGCAAGGCTGGTCGGGGTCGTCGCTGGCGAACACTTCATCGCCGGCGCGCGCGGCCGCATTGGCCAGCGTGGCCAGCACCATGCGGCGTTTCAGCTTGCCGAGGTACTGGCTGCGGGCGACGATCTCCTGGCCCGGATAGCAGCCCTTCTTGAAGTTCACGCCGCCGATCAGTTCGAAGTTGATCATCTGTGGCACGAACTGTTCCTGGGTCGGCTGGGTCACCTGCGGCACGCCGGCGTGGATCTCGGCCAGGTGCCAGGCGACGTTGCCGCCCAGCGCCAGCGTCTCGCGCAGCTGCGGCAGGGCGGCGATGGCGGTGCCGGCGCTCGTGATCCACAGGTAGCGCGGCGCATCGAAGGCGTCGGCCAGGCGGATCACGGTGCCGGCCTCGCCCTCGGTTTTTGCATAGGGTGCCTGCGGCAGGGCGCCCGCATGGCGGGCCAGCGCTTCCTGTGCCTTGGCGCCGGCCAGGCCGAGGACCGCGGTGGTCGCGGCTTCTTCGGTGGCGTCGCGCAGCTTGGCCTTGGCGCGCAGCACGAACATGGTGAGGCGCTTCTGCAGCGGGGCCTGGATGGTGCGCGGCAGTTGCAGGTAGATGTCCTGGGCGCCGCGCCACATCAGCAGGCTGGCCTGCATGCGGCCTTTCGGCGTGCAATAGGCAGCCAGGCGGGCTTCACCGGCGCCGAGGTGTTCGACGTCGTTGGTGAGCTGGTTGTGCAGGAAACTGGCGGCGTCGTCTCCGCTGACGGCGATGAGCCCGAGGTCGGTGACCGGCGCCACCACGCCGCCCGCCAGGTCGGCGGCCGAGAGGGTCTTTCCGAAATCTTCGATCTGCGCCGCTTCGTCCTGATGGAAGCGGGCGCCCAGCGAGGCGAGGTGTTCGATCCAGTTATTCATACAATCCACGTATCAAATTCGATTTAAATCTCGTTTAGGCTTTATCATTACGGCCTCATTATAGGGTTGTCGACAAAATCGCGCCGGGCACGGCGCAAAACCAGCACATATGGCATTTATAAGAAAACTCATCGTCACCGGCGTGATCGTGTCAGTCGCAGCCGTCGGCGGCTTCCAGTGGTGGGCGGGACGCCCGATTACCGCAGCGGACAGCCCCATCATTCCTTTCGCAATCGCCCAGGGCAGCGGCGTCGCCGGTGCTACCCAGCAGATGGCCACCGCCGGCGTGCCGGTCAACGGCTTCCTGTTCGGCGTGCTGGCCCGGGTGAGCGGCAAGGCCGGGCAGATCAAGGCCGGCAGCTACGAGCTCAAGCCGTCCACCACGCCGCGGCGCCTGCTCACCCAGCTGGTGCGCGGCGAGTTCGCCCAGGAATCGCTGACCATCATCGAAGGCTGGACCTTCCGCCAGATGCGCCAGGCGGTCGACGCCGCCCCGAACCTGAAGCACGAGACGGCCAGGCTGTCGGACAAGGAATTGCTGGCCAAGGTGGTCGCGGAAGATAAATACAAGGCCCCGGAAGGCCTGTTCTTCCCGGACACCTATCTGTTCGCGAAGAATTCGAGCGACCTGCAGATCTACAAGCAGGCGCACGAGATGATGATGAAGCGCCTCAAGGCGGCCTGGGAGAAACGCGATCCGAACCTGCCTTACACCGACCCCTACCAGGCCCTGATCATGGCCTCGCTGGTGGAAAAGGAAACCGGCCAGAAGAGCGAGCGCGCGATGATCGCCGGCGTGTTCGTGAACCGCCTCAAGACCGGCATGCTGCTGCAGACCGACCCCACCGTCATCTATGGCATGGGCGACAAGTACGACGGCAAGATCCGCAAGAAGGACCTCGAGACCGACACCCCGTACAACACCTACACGCGCGCCGGCCTGCCGCCGACGCCGATCGCGCTGCCGGGCGTGGAGTCGCTGGCCGCCGCCCTGGCGCCGGCCAGGACCGAGGCCCTGTACTTCGTCTCGCGCGGCGACGGTACCAGCCACTTCTCGGTCAACCTGAACGAGCATAACAAGGCGGTCAACCAGTACCAGCGCCAGGGGGCGAAATAATGGTCGACTCGTCGAACCGGGGCCGTTTCATCACCTTCGAAGGCATCGACGGTGCCGGCAAGTCCACCCACATCGGCTTCGTCACCGGACTCCTGGAGGACGCCGGCAAGTCCGTGGTTTCGACCCGCGAACCGGGCGGAACAAAGCTCGGCGAAAAACTGCGCGAGCTGCTGCTGCACGAAAAGATGGACCTCGAAACCGAGGCCCTGCTGATGTTCGCCAGCCGCCGCGAACACATCGCCCAGGTGATCGAGCCGGCGCTGGCGCGCGGCGACTGGGTGCTATCCGACCGCTTCACGGATGCCAGCTTTGCCTACCAGGGCGGCGGGCGCGGCCTGCCGATCGAGAAACTGGGCCGGCTGGAGCACTGGGTCCATCCTCACCTGCAGCCGGACCTGACCCTGCTGTTCGACGTGCCGCTGGAAGTGGCGCGCGAGCGGCTCGATGCCACCCGTAATCTCGACAAGTTCGAGTCCGAGGAGGCGGCGTTCTTCGAGCGCTGCCGTAATGAATATCTGCGACGCGCCACGGAAAATCCCGGGCGCATCGTGGTGATCGATTCGACCCGTTCGATCGATGAGGTCCGCATCGCGCTGCGTGCGGCATTGGAGAAGTTGTTGTGACGCGCATCGCCCCGATCTACCCCTGGCAGGAGCAGGCCTGGACGCAGCTGCAGCAGATGCGCGTGCGCCTGCCGCATGCAATCCTGTTCTACGGCCCGGCCGGCATCGGCAAGGCCGACTTCATCGAAGCCTTTGCCCAGGCGCTGCTGTGCGAAAACGTGCGCCCCGATGGCCATGCCTGCGGCGAGTGCGCGTCCTGCGGCTGGTTCGCCCAGGGCAACCATCCGGACTACCGCCGCGTGCGTCCGGAAGCGCTGGAAGACGAAGCGCCGCCGGCCGAGGGCGAGGAAGCGGGCGACGCCGACAAGAAAGGCAAATCCAAGACCGCCTCGAAGGACATCAAGATCGAGCAGGTGCGCGCGCTGACCGACTTCATGAACATCTCGACCCACCGCCAGGGCTTGCGGGTGGTGGTGCTGTACCCGGCCGAGGCCCTGAACATGCCGGCGTCGAACGCACTGCTGAAGACGCTCGAAGAACCGCCGCCGGGCACCGTGTTCCTGCTGGCATCGAACGGCCTGGACCGGCTGCTGCCGACCATCCTGTCGCGCTGCCGCAAGTTCGCGCTGCCGATGCCGGACCACGCCCAGGCCCTGGCCTGGCTCGAAGCCCAGGGCGTGCAGGACGCCGACGGCTGGCTGCGCGAGCAGGGCGGGGCGCCGCTGGCGGCCCTCAACCAGGCCGAAACCGGCAGCCGCGAGGAACTCGATGCCCTGCTGCAAATCCTGGCCCAGCCCAGCGTCGACGCCGCGTTGCGCGCGGCCGACAAATTGAGCAAGGCGCCGCTCGCATCCCTCGTCGCATGGCAGCAACGATGGCTGTATGACGTATTTTCGTACAAGCTCTCCGGCACGATCCGCTATTATCCGCGTTACCGCCAGCAGCTCGCCAACCTGGCCGGGCGCGTGCATACGGCCAGGCTGATGCAGGCGATCAAGGCGACCAATGAGCGGCGCGCGGTGGCGGACCATCCCTTGTCGCCGAAATTGTTTGTCGAGGACATGTTGCTCGATTACGAAAAAGGATTCCGATGAACGGCTTGCCCACCGATCCGAACGCTCCGCCGGGCTTGCCGACGGCTCCGCAGGCGCCGCGGCCGTCCGTGCTCTCGCTCGCCATCAAGGAAAAAGCCGCGCTGTACGCGGCCTACATGCCCTTCCTGAAGAATGGCGGCATGTTCGTGCCGACCAACAAGCCCTACAAGATCGGCGACGAGATCTACCTGATCCTGTCGCTGATGGACGACCCGAACAAATACCCGATCGCCGGCAAGGTGGCCTGGATCACCCCGGCCGGCGCCAACAATAACAAGGCGCAAGGTATCGGCGTCCACTTCCCGGCCGACGAAACCGGCCAGCGCGCCAAGCTGCGCATCGAAGAGCTCCTCGGCGCGGCGCTGCGATCGTCGCGCGCCACGCACACCCTGTAATCACCGTTTCCCTGTAACGCCACTATGCCGCCGTACGTACACCGCCTCGCCCGCATCGAAGACCTGCCCGTCATCGTCGATATCTACAATTCCACCATCGCCTCGCGCGAAGTGACCGCCGACACCGAACCGATCACGGTCCAGTCGCGCGAACAATGGTTCGCCGACCACACGCCGGAACGCCGTCCGCTGTGGGTCGTGCACGACGCCGACGACACGTCGGAGAACCCGGAAGTGATCGGCTGGTGTTCCTACTCGAACTTCTACGGCCGTCCGGCGTATTCCGGCACCGCCGAGGTGTCGATCTATATTGCCGAGGCATGGCGCGGCAAGGGCATCGGCCGCTATTGCCTGGAGCAGGCGATGGCCTTTGCGCCGAACATCGAGGTGCATACGTTGCTGGGCTTCATCTTCGGCCACAACGCGCCAAGCCTGGCCCTGTTCCGCAAATACGGTTTCGAGACCTGGGCCAATTTCCCGCGCGTGGCGAATCTGGATGGGATCGAGCGCGATCTGATCATCCTCGGCAAGCGGGTGGCCTGAGCTGCCGTTCAGCGTCACGACGGCGCCGAGAGTTTCATCAGCACCAGCCCGCTGACGATGAGGGCGGCCGCGATCGCGCGCTGGACGGTAAATTGTTCGCCAAGCACGGCAATGCCGAGGACAAATGCGCCGACGGCGCCGATGCCGGTCCAGATGGTGTAGGCGGTGCCGAGCGGAATGGTGCGCATCGAGAAGGACAACAGGCCAAAGCTGGCCGTCATCAACACGAGCGTGAGAACTGCGGGAAGAGGTCGGGAAAAGCCATCCGACAACTTCATCGAATAGGCCCATGCAACTTCGAGGGCGCCGGCGATCATAAGCATAATCCAGGCCATGACTCACTCCTTGCTAGAGCGGGTCGTCCCGAATCAGATACCCGGGGTTGCCGGGGGAGGTCGTCCTCCTGAGGAGGCTAAATTATAGGCAGCAACAGGCTGCGGGGTCAACGCTTGCGGCCGGCCCCACCTTGTTCAGCATTGCCCGCGGCTTCAATCGCCTGGTCCCTCGCCGGGCATGGTGTCCGCCATCAGGCGCAGCTCTTCCGGCGTCAGTTCTTCCGGCTTTTTGTTCGCCAGGGCGTCGTAGTCCGGGTGCTTGTCGGGTTGCGCTTGCTGCTGCGATTGGCCAGACTGCTGGGCGGTTTGCTGGTTGCCGGGCGAGGCCGGTTGCTCGTTTTGCTTCTGCTGTTCGTTGCTCATGATAGGGCTCCGCGCTGAAAGGTCTTGCGAGCGAGTTTGGCACAGAGGCGATTGCGGTGGCGTCCCGTTCATTGGGGCCGACTCGCGTACAATATCGGGATGTACATCGATTCACACTGCCACATCAATTTCCCGGAACTGGCCGCCCGCATGCCCGAGATCCTCGCCAGGATGGCCGAGAACAAGGTCGACAAGGCGCTGTGCGTGTCCGTCAACCTGCCGGAATTCCCGAGCGTGCTCGCGCTGGCCGAGCAATATCCGCATATCTACGCTTCGGTCGGCGTCCATCCCGATTACGAGGACACGCCCGAGCCCAGCGTCGACGAGCTGGTGCGCCTGGCCGACCATCCGAAGATCGTCGCGATCGGCGAGACCGGCCTCGACTACTACCGCCTGGAGGGCGACCTGGAATGGCAGCGCGAACGCTTCCGCACCCATATCCGCGCCTCGCGCGAGACGCGCAAGCCGCTGATCATCCATACCCGTTCCGCCAGTGCCGACACCATCCGCATCCTGCAGGAAGAGGGCGCGGCGGTGGACAAGGGCGGCGTGGCCGGCGTCATGCACTGCTTTACCGAGACCCTGGAAGTGGCGCAGGCGGCCATCGAGATGGGTTTCTACATCTCCTTTTCCGGCATCGTCACCTTCAAGAGCGCGAAAGATCTGCAGGCCGTGGCCAAGGCGCTGCCGCTGGACCGTATCCTGATCGAAACGGATTCGCCTTATCTGGCGCCCGTGCCCTACCGTGGGAAAGTGAACGAGCCGGGTTTCGTGCCGCATGTGGCCGAGTTCATCGCCACGCTCAAGGACGTGCCGCTGCGCGAAGTGGCGGAGCGCACGACCGACAATTTCTATAAACTCTTCAAGGTTCCAAACAATTAAGGAGTGAGTGCGCCATGATGCAGCGTCGCGGTTTTCTTCGCCTGGCCGGCAGGACGGTTCTTGCGGCCGTCTTCGTGGCCGCCTTCCCCGGAACGGCGGCCTTCGCCGTCACCACCGACCAGACGGCCGACTTCTACCGCGCCGTGCAAATGGATGACGTCAAGACCGTCAAGTCCCTGCTGGCCGCGGGCGTCGATCCGAACCGGCAGAATCCGCTGGGCGGCGAGCCGCCGCTGGTGCTGGCGGTGCGCGAAGGCTCGATGCGGGTGTTCCAGGCGCTGCTCGACCAGCCCGGCATCCAGCTGGACGCGTCCGCCACGAACGGCAACACGGCCCTCATGATGGCGGCCTTCAAGCGCAACCGGCCGGCTGCCGAGGCCCTGGTCGCACGCGGTGCCACCATCAACCGTCCGGGCTGGACGCCGCTGCATTACGCGGCCGCCAGCGGCGACGAGGACATCGCCCGCCTGCTGATCAAGCGCGGCGCCAGGGTCGACGCCGTCTCTCCGCCGGCCAGCGGCAGCTATACCCCGCTGATGATGGCGGCGCGCGAAGGGCATCCGGACATGGTGGACTTCCTGGCCAGACAGGGCGCGAATCCCGCTCTCCGCAACAGCGAAGGCTTGACTGCGGCCCAGCTCGCGAAACGGGCGGCCGGCGCCCACTGAGGGCAGGGCACCGGCCTCTCAACAGGCGGCCTTGGCAGGATGTGCCTTCCTGGCCTTTTTTTGGCGATACATGCAGGTGTCGGCATGTTTCAGCAGCTCTTCGATCCCTTGACCGTGGTCCGGGAATACCGCGCAGCCAATACTGGCCCCGACACGCAGCTCGACGCTCTCGATCCGGATCGGGATTTCCATCGCTGCGCCGATCTGCTGGGCGATTCGGCTGGCGTCATCCGCCGCGTTGAGGTCTTCCAGGATCAGCACGAATTCGTCGCCACCGATGCGCGCAACGGTATCCGAATCGCGCGCGCAATTCGCCAGGCGGGCGGCGACACCGCGCAACAGCTCGTCGCCGGCTGCGTGACCATGGACGTCGTTGACCTGCTTGAAGTCGTCGACGTCCACGTATAGCAAGCCCATCCTTGAGCCTGTGCGGCGTGCGCGCGCCAGTGCGGTGCCGATGCGGTCGAAGAACAGGTAGCGGTTCGGCAGGCCGGTCAGTTCGTCATGGCAGGCGTGGCGTAGCAAATCGTCTTGCAGGCGTTTGCGCTCGAGGGCCATGCCGATCTGACCCGCGGTGAAACCCAGCAGTTCGCGGTCTTGCGCCGGATAGGCGGCCTCGCCGCGGGGTCGCAACAGCAGGCCGCCGATGGCGCCGTCCCTGCCGCGCAGCTCCAGCGCCAGCCAGCCCTGCGGCGGCATGCCGCGCCATTGCTCGAAGTGATGTGAGCCGGGCGGATCCCCCTCCGGGTTCTTCAGGTAGATCGTCCTGCATCCGCCACAGACGTCTTCGGTGACGACTGCCATCCCGATGACGCCAACCAGCTTGTCGAGCACCGCGTGGATCTCCCCGCACAGGCTCGCCAGGTCGGGCGCCTGATGGGCAGCCTCGGAAATCGCATACAGCGCCGCCTGCCGGCGCTCGGCCTGCTTGCGGGCGGTGATGTCGCGCGCAACGCCGATGCGCAGGTTCAGCGCATCGATTCGCCGTGCGGACCACATGATGTCGACCAGGCTGCCATCCTTGCGGCGGTAGCGGTTTTCGAAGCCGATCCGCTCGTCTCCGGACTGTATGCGCGCCGCTTCCTCGCGGGTACGGGCGAGATCCTGCGGCGCAAGGAAATCGAAGAGCTTCCGGCCGATCATTTCGTCCGGACGGTAGCCCAGCAGTCGCTCGCATCCGGCGCTCACATCGACCAGCCTTCCGGTCTCGTCGACAAGGAAGACGACATCGAGGAGAAGGTCGGCGACGTTCGCCGACAGCATACCGATGGTGAAGGACATGATCGATAGGGCATTGTGCCCGCGGCCGCTGACGCCTTCATACTAGCACTGCCATTTGCGGCTGCAAAACAATTCTCCTTGAATGAAGAAGGCGGCGCCCAAACTGCCAAACTGGACCGGAAACCGCCGTCATCTCGAGGCATCGCACAAACTGTTTCTTGAAGATAATTCAGCCGTAGACTAACCATGGCACCGGCGGGACCGCGGAGCTGACAACAAGGAACAACATGCTGAACGAACGCGAAATCGAGAGCTGCTACCTGGGACAATTCATTCCGGTCCATTACCACCACAATATGCTGATGGACCAGAATCGCATGCACGGCTTCAAGTCGGCGATTTTCCACGCCGTCAAGCCGGGCGCCAAGGTCCTGGAACTGGGTGGCGGCACCGGCGTGTTGTCCTTTTTTGCCGCGCAGGCCGCCAGCAAGGTGTATTGCGTCGAGTTCAACCCGGACATGGTGCGTGAAGCGCGCAAATTCCTGGCGATGAACGAGAACGGCCACAAGGTCGAGGTGATCCACGCCGACGCCTCCGAGTACCTGCCGCCCGAGCCGGTCGATGTCGTGATCTGCGAGATGATCCATGTCGGCATGGTGCGCGAGAAGCTGGTCGAGGTGATCGAATCCTTCAAGCGCCGCTACCTGGCGCGCTTCGGCGGCCCGCTGCCGGTGTTCCTGCCGGAAGCCGTCATCATGGCGGTCCAGCCCCTGCAGCAGGAATACGACTTCGAAGGCTTCCAGGCGCCGATCGTGCAATTCCAGGCGGCCAATGCGGTCTATCCGGGCACGGTGGAGCTGGCCCAGCCGGCCGTCTACAGCATCCTCGATTTCAAGCAGCCGGTCGACTCCCTGATCGCCTGGGAAGGCCGTTTCCAGGTCGAAAAGGCCGGTCGCTTGAACGCGCTGCGCTTCATCACCAAGAACGTGTTGTACATCATCGAAGAGCAGGGAACCACGGTCGACTGGCTGAACCATTACATGATGCTGCCGCTGGCGCGGCCGCTGGATGTGCGGGCGGGCGACGTGGTGCAAGTCAGCTTTGCCTACCGCTGTGGCGGCTCGATCCCGTCGCTGGAAGCGTCGATCCGGGCCGAGCTGGTGGCGCGGTTTGAAGAGGAAGCGGTTCGCGAGCAGGCCGGCGCGGCAGCGTACGCCTGAGCCGCCGCCGGGGCATCCGGTCCGGCACCATGGAAAACGGCCCCGCCTGGGGCCGTTTTCCATTTACCCCCGCTTTTCTTCCGTTTATCCCCGTTGGCTGCTTTTCATCGCATCGGGATTGCCCCCGCGCCGTCTTGTCATTACAGTCACAGCATCGACGTCACTTCTCACCGAAGGAGCGAACAATGCTCGGATTTCTCGCCTGGTTGCTGCTGCTGTTCCTGTGCTGGCCCGTGGCCCTGCTGGCACTGTTCCTGTATCCGCTGGTCTGGCTGATTCTGCTGCCCTTCCGCCTGGTGGGGATCGGCGTGGAAGCCGTGTTCGAGCTGCTGCGCGCCATCGTGATGCTGCCGGCGCGGGTGCTGGGGGCGTCGCCGGGCCGTTGAGCGCCAAAAAGTTTCTTGTCTTAAAGCCAGTGTGCGTCGATTAACAGACTGTGCTCCGCCCTTCGCCTATCGTGGGCATACTGATGGCTTGAGTCCATCAGCCATGCTTTGAAAGGAAACGACTATGCGCCTGGATATTTACCGCAGAGCCGAACAGGACGGCAAGTTCTCGTACCTGGCGGTGCCCGAAACCCGCAACATCCCCGAGGAAGCCACGAATACAGACTGGGAAGTCGAAGCCCGTGCGGTCGAGGTGGACGACGACGCCCAGCAGATCGACGACTACGATATCCAGAACCTCTCCGGCCAGCTGGCCGAGAAAGGTTACGCTGTCACCTCAGTCATGCACTGACCCTGTAGCAGGTCCACGACAAGTCGCAGCCTGACGCCGGCACCTCCGCCGCATACGGGGAGGGCCCGCGGGCGGCTGCGCGTCGCATATGGTATCCTTGCGCTCCGTTTAGACAGGTGCAAGTGGAGGCGTAATGAAGTGGGCAGTCGTGGGTTTTCTCATCCTTTCCGTGCTGCATATTCATTTCCGCGGTAAGGTCCGCCTCCCGTTCGGCCGCCAGCTGTTCGACCATTCGTCGTTCATGGCACCGATCAATATCTTCATGCACCTGTTTTCGCGCGTGCCCAGCACGCCCTACATTCCGGTGCGCGAATTCCCCGAACTCGACGTCCTGCAGCAGAACTGGCAGGTGATCCGTGAAGAGGCGCTGAACCTGGTGGCGCTGCAGAAGATCAAGGCCTCTGAAGAGAACAACGACGCCGGCTTCAATTCCTTCTTCAAGACGGGCTGGAAGCGCTTCTACCTGAAGTGGTACGACGCCAGCCATCCGTCGGCCCAGCGCCTGTGCCCGAAGACCTATGCGCTGCTGCAGGGGATCCCGTCGGTGAAGGCGGCCATGTTCGCCGAACTGCCGCCGGGCGCGAAACTGAACCCGCACCGCGACCCCTTCGCCGGCTCGATGCGCTACCACCTGGGCCTGGCCACGCCGAACGACGACCGCTGCTTCATCGAAGTCGACGGCCAGCGCTACAGCTGGCGCGACGGCCAGGGCGTGATCTTCGACGAAACCTTCATCCACTGGGCCGAGAACACCAGCGGCCAGGACCGCGTGATCCTGTTCTGCGACGTCGAGCGCCCGCTGCGCTTCCGCTGGGCACAGGCGGTCAACCGCTGGCTGGGCCGCACCATGATGACGGCCGCCGCCTCGCCCAACGAGAGCGGCGACCAGACCGGCCTGGTGAGCAAGCTGTTCCGCATCTCCCACGTGATGGGCCAGTACCGCCGTCGCTACAAGGCCTGGAACAAGAACGCTTACAAGGCTACCAAGGTGCTGCTGATCGTCGGCCTGGCTGCGCTGATCTACTACATCTGATTCCTGTTCTTCATAAAAAACGGCGCGCCAGCCCGCGAGGGCGGCGCGCCGTTGCCGTTCATGGAGCGCTTCAGAACGAAAATGGAACCCTGACCATCAAAGTAACGTCCGGGGTATCGCGGGTCAGGCCGGCGCCGACCGAGACGTTGAGGGTGCGTTTGTCGCTGAGGCGATACGAGTAGCCCAGCAGCAGCGTGCCGAGCTGGATGCGCACCGAACCCGGCACCACCTGGCCGTCCTGACGGGTGCGCGCCACGGAATTGTGGTCATAGCCGATGCTGAACGAGGCCTTTTCGTTGAGCGCCAGGCCCATGCCGAAGTTGAAGCCGAACACATCGCCCGGTTTCACGTCGCCCAGGAATTCCTTCGCGCCGTTCAGGACGGTGCGGTAAACGTTGCCGCGCTTGAAGTTGTGGGTGTAGCTGAAGCTGCCGAAGAAGATGGCCGGGTCGGACGGCATCAGCCACGTCACGCTTGGCTGCAGGGAATAGAAGCCGGAGCCGGTCGGCAGGTCGAGCGGCAGCCCGGTGCCGGTGACGTTTTCGCCCACGCAGCGGGTCTGGCAGTCGGTCACGACCTGGAAGGGATCGCGGCCGGTGCGGGTCTTGAAGCGCAGGCCGGCGATGTAGTACGGCTTCTCGACGCCACCGTCGTTCAGCTGGTAGCGCCAGCCCAGCTCGATGTCGCCAATCGCCTTGCCGCTGGTTTCGAAGGCGCGTTCGGCCGCGGTGCCGGTGAAGATCTCGCGGCTGACGGTGGCATCGCTGCGGTAGACGTAGGGAATCTTGGCTTCGAGCTCGAGGCGGTTGTCGAAACCATAGCGGAAGGTGGCGGCCGCGGTCGTGGTGTTGCGCTTGACTTCACGCACGTCCAGCAGGCCGATCAGGAGCGCGGGAATCACCGTGTAGCCGACCAGGGCCACGCGGTTGCTGGACGAATAGCCGTACTGCACCGAGGGCTCGAACACCATCTTGCCGCGCGGCGTCAGTACGCCCGGGCTTTCGAAGATCGGCGCCACCTGCGGTGCGCGCGCGGCTTCGCTCGGCGGACGGCCGACCGCGTTGCCGCCGTTGACTGGCTGCGGCGAAGGCGGCGGCGCGCCGCCGTTGTCCGTCTGCTGGCCGGTGTCGGCCACCGCGGCCGCGCCGGTGCCGCGCAGGCCGTCCAGCGAGGAGCGCGGCGCGGCGGCCGGATACGGCGCCTGTCCGTTGACGGGCGCCGACAGCGGCGACGGCATCAGCACCGTGGCTTGCGGCGCCTGCTGCGGGTTGCCGGTGCCGCGCAGCTTGTCGAGCTGGGTCGGCTGAGCGACCCCGCTCGCGCGCAGTTGACGCTCCAGCTCGTCCACCCGGGCGCGTTGTTCTTCCAGCTGTTGCCGCATGATCTTCAGCTGTTCCAATAGATCAGGCGATTGGGCGCCTGCAGGGAAGGCCGCAAGGATGAGACTGGCCCCAATCGCAGTGGACAGCGCTGGAAACTTTCGCATATTTTTTTTCTCCGTGTCGTGCCGTCACCTTCCTGTGGCGGCGGTGTTTAAGGCGTTCGCGAGCGTGGACTGGAAATTCATGGTTTGCAGTAGTCCGCGCGCGTCGACGCTGGCGTTGATGATGGTCTGGTTGTTGATCAGCTGGTTGTTCAGGCTGTTCTGGATGAAGGTCCCGCCCAGCACGTTCCCGAGTTGGAGGCTGGCGGCGCCGACGCCGTTCTGGATCAGGTTGACCTGACCGGCGGTCTCGGCCGAGGCCCTCGACATGCCGCTGGTCAGGGCGCCGAGGTCGCCAAGGTTGAGCTGGCTGCGTTCGGCGACGTTGCCGTTGATGGTGACAATGCGTTCGATGCCCAGCGAGACGATGAGGCCACCAGGGGTCTCGAAGCCGCCGCGCAAGTCGTCGAGGGCGGCCGGGCCGACCGCCTGCGCGGGGTCGAAGGCTTGCTCCGGTGCGCCCGCCAGGCCTTGGCCGGCGATTGCGGCGCTGGCCAGCAGCAGGCAGAACTTGACGGTGAGGCGCATGGTATCTCCTCTTAAAAATCGGTCGGGCCGAACTTCGGCAGGCTCAAGTTATCGATGCCGGTCCGGTTCACCGCGTCGCCCAGCGGCGCGCGTGGTGCGGCACGCCAGTCGGCGCTGAGATTGAACTGGGGGCGGGACGGCGCGTCGTGGACCACGAACAGCAGCCGGCTCGGCCAGATGGATTCGAAATGTTCGCGCGTGATCGCGCGGGTGCCGCTGGACGGGTCGCCCAGCAGGATGCGGCCATCCTCGGCGCCCTTGATGACGACGAAGTGGTTGTAGCCCCTTTCGGAGATCAGCACGATGGCCGGCACCTTGGCCTGGATCAGCTTGTCGATCGGCTGACGGAAGCCGTCCGCCTTGAAGCCGATCGAGGCCAGGTAGCGCTGCATGTCGAGCAGCGAAAAGCCTTCGCGCCGGATCTTCTGCTGGTCGCCTTGCTCCCACATGGCCTGGAAGGCCGTGGTTTCGCTGATCGGATAGCCATAATGGTGGGTCAGCAGTGTGGCCAGCGCGGCCGAGCCGCAGCTGAAATCGTACTGCTGGCGGGTGGTGGAGATGAACTTCAGTTCCTTCAGGCTGTGCACTGGAACGTTAAAACGGGCGCCACCCACGATCGGCAGCTCGGCCGCGTTCACGCAGGTGACGCCCATCAGTGCGCACAGCAGGGCATTTAGCAGATGCGGGGCGCTACGCTTCATTTGAA
Organism: Massilia sp. 05N420; assembly: GCF_056397205.1. NCBI lineage: Bacteria > Pseudomonadati > Pseudomonadota > Betaproteobacteria > Burkholderiales > Oxalobacteraceae > Massilia > Massilia sp. 05N420. Next base: position 1,131 of record NZ_JBFTMX010000055.1, on the reverse strand, counting down.
TTGCACATTGATGACGGTGGAACTCTGGATCAGCACGTTGGCTCCGCTGTTCTGGATCACGACCGGTATCCCGGACATATTCGAAAACGCGCCGGAATCGATCACGTTGTTCCCGGTGGCGACGTTGACCGCGCTGTTGCCGGTCACGACACCAGAGAGCTTCACGTCGTTCTTGGTATCCGTACCGCCGCGCGACTGATCGAGCTTGCCGAGGTCGGCGGCCGGGCCGAAATCGAGGCCCAGGCCGGACCGGGCCGGGGCTGCCGTTTCCGGCCTGGCCTCCTGCCTGGCCGGGGGCTGGACTGCCCCGTCCTGGCCGGCCTGGGGCTCGCCGGCCCAGGCCGGAGACGCCAGCAGCGCGAGCGCAGCGATGCCGCACACGCGCTGGACGACTCCCTGCTTGAATGGTTGCTGCATTCTGTACCCCCGTTTGCTCTGCTCTTGATCCGACAACTGCCGCGCCCGGAGGCGCGGCAGTCGATTCGCCTGGGCCGCTTACTGGCCGCCGACGTTCAGGTTGGCCTGGACGTTGACGCTCTGCTGGACCAGAGAGGAGATGCCGGTGTTCTGGCTGATGACCATGATGCCTGCCGCATTCTGGCCGGCGCCGCTCATGTTGTTCGACATGTTGAAGGTGCCGGCATTGACGCTGTTCGAGCCGCCGTTGCCGCCTGCACCCGCACCGCCCGCACCGTTGGCGCCGTAGCCGGTGGTGATGGCAGCCAGGTCGCCGCCACGACCGCCGGAGCTGGTGCCGCCTGCCGCGCCTGCGCCGCCAGCGCCGCCGGTCGAGCCGCCGTTGGTGGCCGCACCGCCGGTTGCCGTGCCGCTGGCCGACGAGCCGCCTGCGCCGCCGGTGCCTGCAGTGTTCGACGCCGAACCACTGGCTGCGCCGTTGCCGCCAGCCGCACCTGCGGCGCCTGCCGCACCGGCGCCGCCGGCACCGCCGGTCGAGGTGCCGCTTGCGCCGGCACCGCCCGCACCCGAAGCGCCCGCCGTGTTGCCGGCACCAGCGCCGCCGGTGCTGGTGTGGCCAGAACCGGCGCCGCCGGTTCCTGCGGTAGCATTGCCGCCAGCTGCGCCGGCGCCTGCGGTATTGGTGGCCGAGGACCCTGCGCCGCCGGCAGCACC